>NZ_LN831302.1:1882955-2196781 GCF_001488575.1 Halobacterium hubeiense | reverse complement strand
AGAACACTC
Source organism: Halobacterium hubeiense (assembly GCF_001488575.1). Taxonomy (NCBI): domain Archaea; kingdom Methanobacteriati; phylum Methanobacteriota; class Halobacteria; order Halobacteriales; family Halobacteriaceae; genus Halobacterium; species Halobacterium hubeiense. The sequence continues at coordinate 2,196,772 of NZ_LN831302.1, read as the reverse complement.
GGACAGGTCGCTACGGCGCCGGCCGCGCGGTCACGTTGACTTCCAGCGCCGCACCGTCGTGTACCGTCGCGACGTTGTACTCGCCCGCGGGACTCAACACCCAGAGCCGGCCGTCGTCGCCGGTGTCACCGACCGACGTCCCGTTCAGCGAGACGGTCGTGTCGATGGGCTCGCCGGCTTCGTTCTCCGCCCGCACGAGCAGCGGGCCGCCGGCGTACGTCCGGGACGTGGACAGCGTCACGTTGTTCGCCGTGTCCCGCTGTTCGACGTCGGCGGGGAGCTGGGCGAGCGTCTGCTGGTGGCGCTCGGCGTAGACCTTCTCGGTCGTCGTGTCGATGTACGCCGTAATCTGGCCGTGGCCGTAGTTCGCGCGGTAGTAGAAGGCGTACCCGCCCCGGGTCTCGATGATGCTCGGCGACCGCGAGTTGTTCGACAGCCACGGGTACTTCGACTGGATGACCGTCGACGCGTCGGCGAAGTCGCCGCCGAGCGTCTCCTCGACGTTGTCGGGGCGGACGGTCTCGCGGACGTACGTGCCGTCGTCGATGGTCGAGAGCATCACGCCGTTGCCGGCGGTCACGTGGACGCGAACCTGCTCGCGGTTGCCGTGGACGACGTCGGCGACGTGCTCCCGGACCGGCCCCTGCACGGTCGCCAGCTGTGCGCGGAGGCGGTACACCCGCGTGCCGATTTCGGAGAAGCTATCGCTGATGGCGTGGTTGTACAGCGACCCCCCGCTGGCTGTCCGCCCGAGCGTCGTCGAGAGGCTGCTGGCCTCCGCGTGAATCGTGCCGAGCGTGCGGACGTACGAGCCGGTGGACAGCTCCCCGTTCCGGTACGCGTCGTGAGCGGCGGTCGCGCGCTCTCGGAGCGCCGCGACGCGCTCGGCGGCCTCGTCGGTGGCGTTCCGGAGAATCTCGCGCCGGGCGGACCGATTGTCGGCCGCGTCGAGGCGCTGTTCGACCGTCGCGAGCCGGAGGTCGGTGCCGAGGGTCGCGTGCCCGGATTCGAGCGTGCTCGTGACGGACGCGCGCGGCTCGTTGTACGCCGCCGTGTTCGCTTCGGTGAGTAGGAGGACGTGCGCGGACTGCTCTGACGTGCCGACGACGGGTTCGTCGCCGGGTTCGACGGGCGCGGCGACGCCGCCGCTGGCGGCGAGCGTGGCCGTCGTCGCGACCACGAGGAGGACGGCAGCGAGGGCGGGGCGAACGCGGGACATGGGAACGCGTTCGGCCGCACCCGACAAAAACGATGCGGAGACGACGAACGCGGCCGAGTCCCGGCGAAGCGTCGTCACCGCTGGCCGGTATCACCTGTCAGCCCGCCGTAACGACTGTCGGGAGCGAGGGCTGGGCCGTGCGGTCGGTGAACTGGCGGATTCCGCCGGATAGAAAATACTTTGCACGAGCGGGGTGGACGGAACTGGTATGCGGCAGGCCGCCCTCCTCGTCGCCGTCGTCTGTCTCCTCGCCGTGCCCGTGGCCGGTGCAGTCGGAGCGCCCGCTCCGCAGTCGGCCGCCCTCCAAGAAGACGCCGCGTCGTCGCCGTCGGGCGTCGACATCACCGTCCAGATTCAGTCCGACGGCGCGGCTCGCTGGACCGTCTCCTCGAAGTACTCCCTCGAGGACGACAACGCCACCGCGGCGTTCGAACAGCTCCGCGGCCGGTTCGAGGCTGGCGCGGCGGACACCGAGTTCTCCGTGGACGTGTTCCGCGCGGTCGTCCCGTCGGTCAGCGACCGCGTCGGTCGGCAGATGGAAATCCGGAACGCCAGCCGGAGTTCGCGCGTCGTCGAAGCCGGGAACAACACCACGGGCGTGCTCTCGCTCCGGTTCACGTGGACGAACTTCTCGCGCGTCGAGGAGGACCGAGTGGTCGTGGACTCGTTCTCCACGCAGTGGTTCGGGGACCTCGCGCCGAACCAGACGCTGACGCTCCGCTCGCCGGAGGGCTACGACACGGAGAACGTGTTGCCGCCGACGAGCATCGTCGAAAACGGCTACCGCTGGTCGGGCCCGCACACGTTCGACGCCGACAGGCCGTTCGCGGTGTTCACGGAGAACGACAGCGTCGTCGGCGTCTCGATGGTCGTGCTCGTCGCGGTCGGCGTGCTCGCGCTGTTCGCGGGCGCCGCGACGGTGTGGGCGTACTACCGCGACGGCGACGAGCGGCCGGTTCCGTGGCTACGCGACGTCCGGCGCGCCGTCGCCAGTCGTGTACGGGAGGCACTCTCTGCGGAGTCCGAGTCGGAAGCCGAGGAGTCGGCGGCCGACGCGGACGCAGCAGCCGGTAGCGCCGCGGCCGAGCCGGCCGCGTCCGGTGCGTCCGACGACGCCGACTCCGAGCCGACCGACCCCGAGCTGTTGAGCGACGAGGAGCGCGTCGAGCGTCTGCTGCGCGAGCACGGCGGCCGGATGAAGCAGTCCGAAATCGTCGAGGAGACGCGCTGGTCGACCGCGAAGGTCTCCCAGCTGTTGTCCTCGATGGCCGAGGATGGCCGCGTCGAGAAGCTCCGCATCGGCCGCGAGAACCTCATCTCGCTGCCCGGCGAGGGCGTCGACAACGGCATCGACGAGGAGTAGCCCCCGGCGGCCGCCGGAGAAACTGTTCGCGCGCTCCTCGCGGTTCCGAAAACGTTTACCTGCGTCCCGGAGCACTCACGGACGATGAAGGTTCTCGTCACCGTCAAGGAGGTCGCTACTGTCGAGGACGACTTCGAGATTTCCGGCACGGAAATCGAGGAGACGTACCTCGACTACGACCTCAACGAGTGGGACGACTACGCCGTCGAGGAGGCCGTCCAGCTCGCGGAGGCCGGCGACGACGTCGAAGTCGTCGCGGTCACCATCGGCCCGGAGCGAAGCGAGGAGACGATTCGGATGGCGCTGGCGAAGGGCGCCGACCGCGCGGTCCGCGTCTGGGACGACGCCATCGAGGACGTCGAACTGCTCGACGTCGAGACGAAGGCCGAACTGCTCGCCGCCGTCGTCGAGGACGAGGACCCCGACCTCGTGCTCTCGGGGGTGCAGGCCAACGACGACAGCTTCGGCGCGACCGGCGTCGCGCTCGCCGAAACACTCGGCTTCGAGTGGGCGGCCGTCGTGAACGCCCTCGACACCGAGAACGTGCTGGAGGAGGGCGTCGCCGCGGTCCGCCGCGAACTGGAGGGCGGCGTCGAGGAACTCACCGACGTCGAACTCCCGGCGGTGCTGGCCATCCAGACGGGCATCAACGAGCCCCGCTACGCCAGCCTCCGGGGCATCCGGCAGGCCCAGTCGAAGGAAATCGACGTGCAGACCCTCGACGACGTCGGGCTCGGCGCCGAGGACGTCGCCAGCAGCCTCGACGTGACCGCGATGTACGAGCCCGAGACCGAGAGCGACGCCCAGTACCTCGACGGCGACGCCGGCGAGCAGGCCGCGAAGCTCGCTGACGTCCTCCGCGAGAAGGGGGTGGTCGGCGAATGACCTCGGACGTGCTCGTCGTCGCCGACCACCGCCGCGGCGACCTGCGCGACGTCAGCCTCGAACTGCTCTCGGCGGGCCGCGAGCTCGCGGACGCCGCGGGCGGCGACCTCCACGCGGCCGTGATTTCGGGGAACGTCGAGTCGTTCGCCGAGGACCTCGACCGCGAGGGCGTCGACCGGATTCACACGGTCGCCCACGGCGAGGAGTTCAACCACGACGTCTACGCGCAGGCGCTCACCGCGATCGCCGAGGACCTCGCCCCCGAGTTCGTCGTGGCGCCGAACAGCGTCAACGGCCTCGACTACGCGCCCGCGGTCGCCACGCGGCTCGACCGGCCGTACGTCTCCGACGCCGTCGGCCTCGACTACAGCGAGGGCACGCTGGAAGTCACCCGCGAGATGTACGGCTCGAAGGTCGAGACCACCGTCGACGTCGCGGAGGGACCGTTCGTGGTCTCGATTCGCGGCGGCGAGTGGCCGCCCGCCGAGGGCGTCGGCGACGCCGAAGTCAGCGAATTCGACTTCGAGGTCGACGAGGACGCCGTCCGGTCGAAGGTGAAGGGCTTCGAGGAGGTCGGCGGCGGCGACGTCGACATCGCCGACGCGGACTTCCTCGTCTCCATCGGCCGCGGCATCGAGGAGGAGGAGAATCTCGAACTCGTCGAGGAACTCGCCGAGGTGACCGGTGCGACGCTGTCCTCGTCGCGCCCCATCGTGGACAACGGCTGGCTCCCGAAGAACCGGCAGGTCGGCCAGTCCGGCAAGCAGGTCACCCCGGACGTCTACCTCGCCATCGGCATCTCCGGCGCCGTCCAGCACGTCGCCGGGATGAAGGGCGCGGACACCATCATCGCGGTGAACACGGACCCGAACGCGCCCATCTTCGACATCGCGGACTACGGCGTCGTCGGCGACCTCTTCGACGTCGTGCCCGCGCTCATCGAGGAGTTCGGCGGGGAGCCGCCGAGCGTCTGAGGCGGTCTTTTTAGCATAGATTTTTGCGGCGAGCGTCTGAGGTAGCGCCCCACCTGAGCGCTCTTCCCTCCAGTTCTGTCGGCCGACGAGCGACGCGTAGCCGGCGTGGACTGCCGAATCCCGTCATATATTTCCGCGCGAATCCCCGAGAGACGAGTAATGGAGTACGTGGAGGCGCACCGCGCCGCCATCGAGCAGCGGCTCGCGGAGACCGTCGCGGCCGTGGAGCCGTCGGAGCTCAGCGACGAACTCGAACACGTCGTGCTCGCGGGCGGCAAGCGCGTGCGCCCGACGCTCACCGTGCTCGTCTGCGAGGCCGCGGGCGGGGACAGCGAGGACGCGATGGGGTTCGCGGTCGGCATCGAACTCGTCCACAACGCCTCGCTGGTCGTCGACGACATCATCGACCAGTCCGCGCTCCGCCGCGGGAAGGCCAGCGCGTGGGCGGCGTTCGACCACGGCCCCGCGCTCGTCGCGTCGAACGGCCTGCTCGGGGAGGCGTTCGCGCTGTTCTCCCGGGACCCCCGCGCGATGGAGTGCGTGACCGACGCGCTCGTGGAACTCGGCGAGGGCGAAGCCATCGAACTCGTGGACCGCCCGGAGACCGAGGAGGAGTACATGGAGTTGGCGCGCCGGAAGACGGGCGCGCTGTTCCGCGCGGCCGCGGAACTCGGCGCGGTCGCGGCGGACGCCGACGGCCGCTCGGTGGAGGCGCTCGGAGAGTACGCCGAGCGCGTCGGCGTCGCGTTCCAGATTCGGGACGACGTCCTCGACGCCACCGCGGCCAGCGAGGACCTCGGGAAGCCCGCGGGCATCGACGAGGAGCTGGACCGGCCGAGCATCGTCCGGGTCACCGACCGGTCGCCCGCGGAGTTGAACGCGCTCGCCGAGCGCGAGAGCGAGCGCGCGATGGAGGCCCTCGACAGCCTCGACCTGCCGGCCGGCGAAGCCTACGACTACTTGGAGTACCTCGCGGAGTTCGTTGTCTCGCGGGAAGCCTAGGCGGCGTCCGGGCCGCCCTTCCGGTCGGCGCGCCACGACTCGACGACGGCGAACGTCAGCGTCGAGAGCACGCTCACCAGTGTGCCCGCCGTCAGCACCGCGGCGAGTTCGGTGAGCGTGACGTACCCGAGGAAGAACGCCGACAGCATGTGCAGGACCGCGGCGATGGAGAGCACGTAGAACGGCGCGTTCAGGTACCGCCAGCGGAACCGCTCGGCGAGGTACTCGTCGGTGACCTGGCCGAGGCTCGTGGTGAGTCCCGCCGCCGCGAACCACCGGACGGCGCCGTACGTGAGCGCCGCGACGACCGTCGGGGGTGCCAGCGACCCGGACGTGTTCTCGCGGACGGCCGCGAGTTGGTTCATTCCCTCGACGCCGCCGATGACCAGCAGGGCGGCCGCGACGACGTACGTGATGAGCGTCACGCGGCCCGTGTACAGGCCCGAGCGAACGCGCTCGACGGCGGCGTCCACGGTGGATTCGAGGCCGAGCCCGCGGAACAGCGCGTACAGTCCGACCGCTGCCGAGGAGACCCCGAGGACTGCGCCCGGGAGCCCGAGCACGTCCGCGAGCACCGCCAGCGGGTAGATGAGCAACAGGATGCCCAGCGGCACCAACAGCGTCCCGCGGGTCTCGGGGTCGTTCATCACCTGCTTGAGCGTGTAGTACATCGACTCGAGGTCCTGGGCTTGCCGCACGACGACGCGCTTGACGGCGTCGATAGGCACCCGAGAGCGGATGACGGGGACGACGGACTCGTCCTGCGCGCCGTCCGTGACGACCACCGCGCGAACGGGGTCGTCGCTCTGGATGCTCGCCAGCACCTCGTCGACTTCGCGGCCGACTTTCCGGTTGGCGGCGACGTCGCCGCGTTCGAGGCCGGTGACGGCGGCGACCTCCACCTCCTCGTCGGTGCTGTACTGGTCGTGGAGGTGGACGCCCTCGAAGAGGACGTTCACGTCGCTGTCCTCGGGGTCGGCCTCCGCCAGCGACACCGCGGCGTGTTCGACCTCGTTGCGGCCGACCACCGGCGTCGGCACGCCGGTCTTCCGGCCGAGGTCGTCGTCGAGGTCCACGCACAGCACGAGCAGCATTCGCTGGAAGGTACGAGTGGGCGGTATAACTGCTTTCGGGAGCCCACACCGAGGCGGACGTTCGTCCACCCCGATTCGCACGGTTTTTCAGCCTTCGGGGAGTAGACGTGTTCCAACGAATGATTTCGAAGGGCTGCGAGCAGTGCGCGAAGGGCGGGAAGATGGTGCTCTTCGTCTACGGGTACTGCGACCAGCGCGACTGCTTCTACTGCCCACTGGGCGAGAACCGGAAGAACGTCCAGCAGGTGTACGCCAACGAGCGCCCCGTCGAGGACGACGAGGACATCATCAACGAGGCGAAGCTGATGGACGCGCTCGGCACCTCGATTACGGGCGGCGAGCCGCAGGAAGTGCTGGACCGCACGTGCCGGTACCTCCGCCTGCTCAAGGACGAGTTCGGCGAGGACCACCACACGCACCTCTACACGGGCATCACGGGCGGCCGCGAGAACATGCGCCGCCTGAGCGAGGCGGGCCTCGACGAGATTCGGTTCCACCCGCCGGTCGAACAGTGGGGCGACCTCCACGGCACCGAGTGGGAGGACATCCTCTACATCGCCCGCGAGGAGGGCCTGACGCCCGCGTTCGAGATTCCCGGCATCCGCGCCGAGACGGAATTCCTCGACTTCCTCGACGAGGGCGCCGCCGAGTTCTGCAACGTCAACGAGTTCGAGATGAGCGACGGCAACTACGAGCGCATGCAGGACGAGGGCTTCGAGCTGCAGGAGGACCACATGAGCGCCGTGGACGGGTCGAAGGACGCCATCCTCGAGGAGATGGCCGACCACGAGAAGGTGTATTTCTGCACGAGCGTCTTCAAGGACGCCGCCCAGCACCGCTCGCGGCTCAAGCGTATGGCCCGGAACGTCCGCCGGGAGTTCGACGACGTCACCGAGGACGGTACGCTCGTCTACGGGAAGACGACGGTCAGCCCCGAGCGCATCGAGGAACTCGGCGTTCCCGAGGAGTTCTACACGGTGAAGTCCAACCACGTCGAGGTGGCGTGGTGGCTGCTCGAAGAGATGGTCGAGGACGGCGACGTGGACAGCGGCGAAATCGTCGAACAGTACCCGACGTACGACGGGCAGGTAGTCGAGCGGACGCCGCTGGCGTAGCTCGGGTCGTTCTCTTCTGGGCGTCGAGCAGAAGTGGTCGAAAAGCGGTAGCGCCGGCCGGCGCTTCAGGTCGAGATCGGGTCGCGGTGCCAGCCGGGGTCGTGGCCCGTCTGCTCGATGCGCTCGGAGCGGCAGGCCGGGCAGAAGTCGGGGACGTTCGAGTCACCTCGGGGAACGTACACCGCGCCGCCACACTCCACGCACGCGTCGTCGACGACGGTCGCACAGTTCGCGCAGACGTTGAAGTCGTCGACTGTCAAATCGCGCAGGGGTTCGAGTTTTTTGTCCAAGACGTACTCGTCGATGACCGTCTGACAGTTTTGGCACGGTTTCATAGCGATGCGTCTTGGTCCATGTGACCGCGTCACAAGTACCTGTCCCTGCCGGCGAAATGGCGACTGTCGACGAACATCTCCACAAGCAAAATCAGCATCCGCGAGCCGAGTGGCGCGAGGCGCGAGGAACGAGCGCCTCGGTCTGCGCGAACGGGGAGCGTGGCGACCCGTGAGCGGCTCGGAGAGCCCGAGGCGAGCGGTTCACTGCGCGAACGAGCGAAGCGAGTGAGCGCAGGCCGACGACTGACCAAAGCGAGCGAAGCGAGCGGCGGGAAGGAGGAGTGCTTTTTCCGCAAGTTTTTGCCCGGGAGGGCGCCTTCGGCGCCCTCCCACAGCAAAAAGTGCTTTTAGACGCCCGTGCCGTACCGCAGCAGCCCGGCAATCCCGCCGAAGGCGGTGAGCAGTTGTTCGCCTTTCTCGAAGTCGGTGGAGATGAAGTGGGTGTCGGTGCCGCGCTGGTCGGCGATTTCCATGAGGTGGTCGATGGCGTCGTCGCGTTCGGCGGCTTCCGCGTCCTCGCCGCACTCCGAGCACGTGTGGTCGGGGGTGTCGGCGCGCTGGCCGACGAGTTCGCGTTCTTCGTGGCCGTTCGGGCACTCGTAGGTGACGATGTCCTTGCGGAGGTCCTCGGAGATGAGCAGTGTCTCCACCGAGCCCATGACGAGGTTCTTCCGGGTGGGTTCGAAGCCGTAGGTGGCGAGGTTGCCGCCGTTGAGCTCCTTGAAGAACTCCTCCATGTCGGACTTGTCGTCCATCAGGTCGGCTTCCGCGAGCGTGTCCTGCGCGCGGTCGACCAGTTCCTTCAGGCCGGACTCGTCGGTGTAGGAGACGTCGAACTTCCCGAGCACGGAGTCCTGAAGCTCGTGGTGGAGGTAGTCGCCGTCGAGGAACTCGTCCTTGGTCGGGGAGGGGCCGCCGACGAGGATGCCGTCGAGTTCGTGGCGCTTCGGGACGAAGAGGTCGTCGGCCATCCCGGCGACCTCCTGGTAGAAGTTGTCGATGGCTTCCAGCCGGAGGCGGGCGAACCGCTGTGCGGACTGGCCGCCCTTGCGCTGTTTGCCGGGGACGAGGCTGGACGCGGACTTGACGGCCTCGATGCGTTTGCCCTTCAGCCAGCCGACGTTGGCCTCGCGGCGGTCGAGGACGATGAGGCCGTAGAGGCCCTTGTCTCCGAGCATCTCCTCGAGGGGCTCGGTGAGGAACTCGTCGTCGCAGTGGTAGCGGAACGACTCGATGGGCTGGGGCGGCGACTCCAGAACCTCCGTCACCATGTCCGTGCGGCCGCCGCCGGAGTCGACGGCGCCGGAGAAGACGACGAGGCCGTTCTCCGGCGGGAACGTGTCGTAGTACCGCAGTCGGTCCTTGATGGACTTCAGCGCGTCCTGGACGTTCGTCCGGGTCTGCTTGGACTTGATGTTGGAGGCTTCGGAGTGTTCCTGCGTGACGTGGGCGACGACGTCCGAAATCTGCTTGTCCGGGGGGATGTAGATGGTCACCAGCTGGGTGCCGCTCCCGGTGTAGTCCTTGAGGTCCTCGATGACCTTCTGGAACTCGTACTTTCGGCGGTCCTCGGACGGTGCGCCCTCCTGCTCGCTCATTACCCGAAGATAGCCGACGTGCGCGTAAGTAACCTTTGACCTCGGGGGTCGCCGGGGCGTCCGTCGGCTCGCTGGCCGGCCGTCGAGGCGTGGGAGCCCCGAAACCCGCCCAACGCTTTAAGTGCCGCTCTGCGTACGCGATAGTAATGACTGGACGCGTGTTCGCCGTCGCCTCCGGGAAGGGCGGCGTCGGGAAGACGACGACCGCCGTGAACCTCGCGGCGGTGATGGCGGAGGCCGACCGCTCGGTCGTGCTCGTGGACTACGACCTCGGGATGTCGAACGTCGGCGCCGTCCTCGACGTGGAGCCCGCGGAGGCGACGCTCCACGACGTGCTCGCCGGCGAGGCGGACGCGCTGGACGCCGTCGCGGAGGCGCGCGGAGAGTTCGACGCGATGGTCGGCGGCACGCACATCGAGGACTTCGGGCGCGCGGACCCCTCGAAGCTCCGCGAGGTCGCCGAGGACCTCCGCGCGGAGTACGACGTCACCATTGTGGACACGGGCGGCGGCCTCAGCCACGACACGACCGTGCCGCTCGGGCTCGCCGACGACGTGTTGCTCGTCTCCACGCCGCAGGTCGCCGCGCTGGAGAACACCGCGAAGACCCTCGACCTCGCGGAGCGCGTCGGCGGCGACGTCACGGGCCTGATTCTGACGCGCGTCGGCGGCTCCGCCGTGGACGTCGAGGCGGCCGTCGAGCGCATCGACGCGCCGCTGCTCGGGACGATTCCCGAGGACGGCGCGGTCGCGGACAGCGAGGAGGCCGGCGAGCCGCTGGTCGTCTACGCGCCCGAGAACCCGGCCGCGCAGTCGTACCGCGAACTCGGCTACGAGCTACTGGGTGAGTCGCCGCCGGTCTCGTTCCGCGACGGTGAGGCGGAGGGCGAGGTCTCGGCCGGAGCGGCGTTCGCGGAGGTCGCCGACGAGGATGAACCCGAGCGGCAATCGCTGCTGTCGCGGCTGACGGGCGGCCGCCTCGGCTGAACGGGAACAATTAAGCGAACACGGCCGCCGAGTGTCGGGTATGGCAAACGAGAACTCCGTCTCGACCGGCTGGCTGCTGGTCTACGTCGTGGTCGCACTGCTCATCGTCTACGGCTCGCTGACGTTCGTCGGCGCGCTGTAACCCCTTCTACATCGACTCGGGCGCTTCGATGCCGAGCACGTCCAGCGCGTTCGCCAGCGTGTGCTGTGCGGCGTTCACGAGCGCGAGGCGCGCGGCCGCCACGTCGTCGTCGACGTCCTCGCCGAGGACGTGCCGGGAGCGGTAGAACGCGTTAAACGTGTCCACGAACTCGCGGGCGAACGTCGCGACCTGGTGGGGTTCGCGGTCCTCGGCCGCTTCTTCGACGACGCCCGGGAACCGCGCGATTGCTTCCAGGAGGTCCCGTTCCTCGGGCGTGTCCAGCAGGCCGGCGTCGAGTTCGGGGTCGAGCCCGTCGGCTTCAGCCGCGATGCCGCAGGCGCGGGCGTGAGCGTACTGGACGTAGGGCGCGCTCTGCCCCTCGAAGTCGAGAGCGTCCTCCCAGTCGAACGTAATCGCCTTCGTGGGCTGCTTGGAGACGATGTCGTAGCGCACCGCGCCGATGCCGACCTGCCGGGCGATGCGTTCGACGTCGTCCTCGGTGAGGTCGTCGCCGCGGATGCGGTCGTCCAGACGGGAGCGGACGGCGTCCTCGGCGCGCGAGACGGCCTCGTCGAGCAGGTCGTCCATGTCCACGCCCGTCCCCTGCCGCGTGCTCATCGACTCGCCGCCCGGGAGGTTCACCCACGCGTAGAACACCTCTTCGAGCTGGTCGGTGTCGTTGCCGAGGATGTCCAAGGCGGCGTTGAGCTTGTTCGCGTGGAGTTCCTGATCCTCGCCGAGCACGGTGATGGCGTAGTCGAAGGTGTCGAACTTCCACTCGTGGTGGGCGAGGTCCCGCGTCGTGTACAGCGTGGTGTCGTCCGAGCGCAGGAAGACGAACGACTGCTCGATGTCCCACTCCTCGAGGTCGAGTTGCCACGCGTCCTCCTCCTCGTAGGCGTACTCGGAGTCCTGGAGGCGCTCGACGACCTCGTGGGTGGAGTCGTCGCGGAGGAACCGCGTCTCCTTGACGAACTCGTCGAACTCCGCGGGCAGCCGCTCCAGGGTCTCGGTCATCCCGCCCAGCACCTGGTCGACGACCTCCTCGACGCGCTCGTAGGTGGCCTCGTCGCCGGCGTCAAGCCCCTCGATGATGGCCGCGATTTCGGCTTCGGCCTCCTCGACGGCCTCGGGGTCGCCATCCTCTAAGAACTCGTTGCCCTTCCGGTAGTAGCGCACGAGCTCGTAGTCGTCTTTCTCGCGCCCGGGCTCGGGGAGGTCGCTCTCGTCGAAGGTCTCGTACGCCCACGTGAACACGGCCATCTGCCGGCCGGCGTCGTTGACGTAGTACTCGCGGGTGACGTCGTAGCCGGCGTAGTCGAAGACGCGCGCGAGCGCGTCGCCGAGAATCGGGTTGCGAGCGCGGCCGACGTGGACCGGCCCCGTCGGGTTCGCGCTCGTGTGCTCGACGACGACCGACGTGTCTGCGTCGGGGAGCCGCCCCCAGTCGGTCTCCTGGGCGTCTTCGAGCGCCCCGTCGAAGTACGCCTTGCTGGGCGTGAAGTTCACGTACGGCCCCTGCGGGGACGCGTCGGCGACGTACTCGGCGTCGGCAAGGTCCACGGCGTCGGCGATTTCGGCGGCGACCTCCGGCGGCGGCGCCTGCGCCTCGCCGGCGAGTCGGAACGCCACGCTGGACGCGAGCACGGCGGGCACGTCCGCGGGCGGTTCCTCGATGCCGAGGTCCTCGGTCGGGTAGCCGAGGTCGTCGAGCGCGGCCTCGACGGCCGCCTCGACTTCCCGGCGGAAAGCGATGAACATGCTCGCCCGTTCGACGCGACGGCTAAAGGGATTTCCGAAGCGGGCGAGCGGGCGGACGCAGGCCGGCGGCCGTCGGGGACGTGGACGCCGGGACTGGCCGCCGAACGCCACGTTTTTCCACGCGCTGGCCGAACCACGGGTATGCCCAAGCAGGTGGACGACCCGGACTACCACCACGACAACCACACCGCCGCCCAGACCTGCGGCTGGACGGCGAACTCCCTGCGCGGCGAGGGCACCTGTTACAAGCACGCCTTCTACGGCATCCGCTCGCACCGCTGCATCCAGATGACGCCCGTGGTGCGGTGCAACGAGCGCTGCGTGTTCTGCTGGCGGGACCACGCCGGCCACACGTACGAGCTGGACGGCGTGGAGTGGGACGACCCGGAGGCGGTGGTGGACGCCTCCATCGAACTCCAGAAGAAACTGCTCTCTGGGTTCGGCGGCAACGACGAGGTCCCGAGGGAGCGCTTCGAGGAGGCGATGGACCCGCGCCACGTCGCCATCTCGCTGGACGGCGAGCCCACCCTCTACCCCTACCTCCCGGAGCTACTGGAGGAGTTCCACGACCGCGGCCTGACGACGTTCCTCGTGTCGAACGGGACGCGGCCCGACGTGTTGGCGGAGTGCGACCCGACGCAGTTGTACGTCTCCGTGGACGCCCCCGAGCGCGCGACGTTCGACGACGTGGTGGGCGCACAGGAGGACGACGCGTGGGAGAAGCTCGTGGACACGATGGACGTCCTCCACGACAAGGACCACACCCGGACCGTCCTGCGGACGACGCTGGTGGGCGGCGAGAACATGGCGAACCCGGACTGGTACGCGGGCTTCTTCGACCGCGCGGACCCGGACTTCGTGGAGCTGAAGGCGTACATGCACGTCGGCGACTCGCGGGACCGCCTCGACCGGGAGACGATGCCGAACCACGAGGACGTCTTGGAGTTCGCCCGCGAGGTCCAAGCGCACATGCCCGAGCACACGGTGTTGCGCGACCAGGAGGTCTCGCGGGTGGCGCTGCTCGCCCGCGACGAGGACACGTGGGTGCCGAAGCTCCGGCCGGACTCGGAGTTCTGGGCGGGCTCGGCGGCCGACTGACGCGCTCTCACTTTCGGGACGCGTTCCACTTCCGGTATTCTTATGCGGCGCGCGCCCGAATTTGCGGGTATGTCGCAAGCAACGGGCACGGGCGAGGTCGGCTTCGACGAGCTCGCCGTGCTGAAGCTGCTCGCGCTCGACGGCGCGCGCCGCGGCGAAGTCAAGGTCTCCTGCGGGGACCTCGCGGGCCGCCTCGACGCCTCCAACCAGACCGCCTCCCGGCGCCTCCAGGCGCTGGAGGACGCGGGGCTCGTCCAGCGGGACCTCGTCAACGACGGCCAGTGGGTCGCCATCACCGAGGACGGCGAGCGCACGCTCGAACGCGAGTACGAGGACTACCGCCGCATCTTCGAGGATTCCGGCGAGCTCGCCCTCGACGGCACCGTCACCAGCGGGATGGGCGAGGGCCGCCACTACATCAGCCTCCCCGGCTACATGCGCCAGTTCGAGGAGAAGCTCGGCTACGAGCCGTACCTCGGCACGCTCAACGTCGACCTCAGCGCGGAGAGCCAGCGCGCCCGCTCCGCGCTCGAAGCGATGGACGGCGTCCGCATCGAGGGCTGGGAGGACGAGGAGCGCACCTACGGCCCGGCGACGTGCTACCACGCCACCGTCGAGAGCGACGACGGCACGTTCTCCCCGGCGCACGTCATCGTGCCGGACCGCACCCACCACGACGAGACGCAGGTCGAACTCATCGCGCCCGAGAAGCTCCGCGAGGAACTCGGCCTCCTCGACGGCGACGAGGTGACTGTCCGTGTCGAAGAGCAGTAACGTGACCCGCGTCGAGCAGGCGGTCGCGGCGTTCCGCGCCGGCGACCCCGTGCTCGTCCACGACGCCGCCGACCGCGAGGGCGAAGTCGACCTCGTCTACCCCGCCGAGTCGGTGACGCCCGACGACGTCGCGCGCCTCCGCAACGACGCCGGCGGCCTCATCTGCGTCGCCGTCGGCGAGGACGCCGCCGACGCCTTCGACCTCCCGTTCCTCGGGGACGTCATCGACCACCCCGCCGCCGACCACGGCCACCTCGGGTACGACGACCGCTCGTCGTTCTCGCTCCCCGTGAACCACCGCGACACGTACACGGGCATCACGGACGAGGACCGCGCACTCACCATCACCGAACTCGGAAAGGCGGCCAGCGACCCCGCGAGCGTGGACTTCGCCGACGAGTTCCGCGCGCCCGGCCACGTCCACGTGCTGCGCGCGGCGCCGTCGCTGTCCCACCGGAAGGGCCACACCGAGCTCGCGGTCGCGCTCGCCGCGGAAGCCGGCGTCGCGCCAGCGGCGGTCGTCTGCGAGATGCTCGACGACGAGACCGGCGAAGCGCTCTCGGTCGCCGACGCGAAGGCGTACGCCGACCGCGAGGGCCTCGTTTACGTCGAGGGCAGCGACCTGCTGGCGGCGTTCGGCGAGTAACCGCTCGGTTCTCAACGGCCGGTTCTCCGCCCCCGTGGATGTTCGTCGTCGTTCTGCCGGCGTAACGCCACGTCCGTAGTTTTATCACTAGTTATTCTGTAGTAGCGGAGGATGGCAGAGTACGGACTCCTCGCGCTGGCGCCGCCGCTGCTGGCCATCGCGCTCGCGATGGTCACCCGTCAGGTGCTGGTGTCGCTGTTCGCCGGCGTCTGGGCGGGCGCGCTCATCGTCGAATCGTGGAATCCAATCGCGGCGACCGCGCTCACGATGGAGTGGTTCGTGGAGGTCGTGCGGTCGCCGTTCGACGCGAAGTTCATCATCCTCATCCTGTTCATGGGCGCGGGCGCCGCGTTCATCTACCGCTCGGGCGGGATTCTCGCGCTCGAACGCTGGATCGGCGACCGCGTCAGCACCGCCCGCGAGTCACAGGTGCTGACGTGGCTGGTCGGCGTGTTCATCTTCTTCGACTCGTACACCAGCACCGTCGTCACGGGCAACGCCACCCGCGAGCTCTCCCAGGAGAACAAGTCCTCGCGGGAGATGCACGCCTACGTCCTCGACTCCACGACCTCGCCCGTGACCACCTTCGGCCCGGTGTCGAACTGGATCGGCTACCAGGTGTCGATGATCATCGCTGGCTTCGAGGCCGCGCGTGTCTCCGCCGAACAGCTGGGGCTGACGCCGTTCGGCCTGTTCCTCCAGTCGATTCCGTGGAACGTCTACTGCTTCATGGCGTTCTTCATGGTGGGGTTCATCGCGCTCACCCAGCGGTTCTACGGGCCGATGCTGGACGCCGAGTGGCGCGCCCGCGCCACCGGCGCGACGATTCGGGAGGACGCCACGCCGCTGTCCGACGTCTCCAACGACGTCGGCGAACCCAGCGAGAAGAATCCCTCGCTGGTGAACTTCTTCGTGCCCATCCTCGCGCTGCTGGCGGTCGGCCTCGTCTCGATGTGGTACCTCGGCGGCGGCCACCAGTCCGGCGTCGACGTCGCCACCGCGTTCCAGGAGACCGACGTCGCGATGGGGCTGCTGTTCGGCGCGTTCGCGTTCATGCTCACCGGGTTCGTCGGGTCGCTGGCGTACGGCACGATGGACTTAGAGGAAGCCAGCGACACCATCGTGGACGGCTTCAAGACGATGAACATCGCGCTCGCCATCATCGTGCTGGCGTGGGCCATCGGGCTCGCCGCCGAGCGCGTCGGCACCGCGCAGTTCATCGTGGACACGATGGTCGGCAGCGGCGTGCCCGGGAGTTTCCTCCCGCTCATCGTCTTCGTCGCCGCGATGCTCGTCGCGTTCACCACTGGCACCTCGTGGGGGACGATGGCGATTCTGACGCCGCTGTCGATTCCGCTCGGCTACCAGCTCGCGGGCCCGTCGGTGCTGCCCGTGCTGGTCGGCGTGCTGTTCGGCGGCGCCATCTGGGGCGACCACTCCTCGCCCATCAGCGACACGACGGTGATGTCCTCTATCTTCGCGGGCTCGGACCACGTCGACCACGTGAGCACCCAGATTCCGTTCGCCGCGACCGCCGCGGGGGCGACCATCGTCGTCCTCGTGCTGTACGGGTTCGGCGTGCAGTCGGCGTACGTCGCGCTCCCGCTGGCGGCCGTGCTCACGGTCGGTGCGGTGCTGGCGCTGAACAAGCTCGACGCGCGCCGGAAGGGGCTGCCGGAGGTGATGCCGTCGGCGTCCGAAGTCGACGAGGCCGCCGTCGAGCGCGTCGAGAACGGCGAGTCCGCGGGCGTGCGCGGCGACCACGACTACCTCTCGCTGGTGCCGCTGGTCGCGGTCGTCGTCGTCGCGGCGTACCTACTGTTGGTGTTCGCGTTCGCGACGCTGGGCGCGTAAAAGCGAGCGGGCGCGGCGTCAGTCGTCCGTGGCTGGCGCGGCTTCCGCGGGGTCGGACTGTTGCGTGTAGCCGTGACCGGTCAGCGCCATCGCGAACAGCACGACCGGCGAGAGGATGCCGAAGAAGTAGAACGGCACCCACAGCCACGAGATGGCGCCCGGGGTGTTCGGGTAGAGCTGGCTCGTCATGAAGACGGCGCCGGCGTGCCACGGGAAGAACGGCCCCGTCGGCGTGCCGGCGGCCTCGACGGCCCGCGAGAGGTCCGTCTCGGGCAGGTCGTACTCCTCGTAGAGGTTCCGGAGGCTCATTCCGGGGACGACGATGCTCATGTACTGCTGGGCGGAGAAGGCGTTGGTCACGATGGCCGCGAGGCCGGTGCCGGCGACCAGCGACCCCGGCGACCAGACGGCCTGCGTGAGGTTGTGGGCGAGCGTCGCGAGCACGCCCGTGCGTTCGAGCAGCCCGCCGAGCGCGAGCGCGGCGACGACGACGGCGATGGTCCACGCCGACCCCGAGATGCCGCCCGCGGTCAGGAGGCCGTTGACGGTTTCGCTACCGGTGGCGGGGTCGGTGCCGTTGAGGAAGATGTTCCACGCGGACGTGAAGCTCGCGCCCTGCGCGAATACCGTGGTGAGCGCGCCCGCGAAGATGCCCGCAATCAGCGAGGGCAGCGGCGGGTAGCCGCGAACCGCGAGCCCGAAGGTCACCACGAGCGGCAGGAACACCAGCGGGCCGAGCGCGTACGAGTCGGCGAGCGGGCCGGTGATGGCGCTGACGTCGGGGTTACCCCCTTCGATGAAGTAGACGCCGAGGACGGCGTACGCGACCACGGCGAGGCCGAACGCGATGGCGGTGCCGTTGCGCATCGCCTTGATGTGGTCGTAGAGGTCGGCGTTGGTGACGGCGGCCGCGAGGTTCGTGGTGTCCGACAGCGGGCTCTGCTTGTCGCCGGCGTACGCGCCGGAGACGATGGCGCCCGCGGTCATCGCCAGCGGGACGCCGAGTCCCTCGCCGATGCCGACGAACGCGACACCGAGCGTCCCCACGGTCGTCCACGAGGAGCCGATGGCGAACGCGACGATGGCGGCGAGCACGGCGGTCACGGGCAGGAAGACCACGGGCGTCAGGGTGCCGAGCCCGTAGTACATCAGGCCGGGGATGGTGCCGGCGCTAATCCACGTGGCGATGAGCCCGTAGATGACGAACAGGATGAGAATCGCCTGCAGCCCCATCTTGAGGCCGGAGGCGGCGGCGTCGTAGACGCCGTCCCAGTCGTAGCCGAGCCGGTAGCGCGCGAACAGCCCGGTGAATGCGATACTCCAGAGCAGCGGTGCGTGCGGTGCGAGGCCGAGGTAGCCCGAGCCGACGCCGAGCGAGACGACGACGGCGAGAATCGGCACGAGCGCCTCGCCGAGGCTCGGCCGGAGCGCCTCGTCGATGTCCTCGTACACGAGCGGTGCGTGGTCGCTCATCGGCCGCTTGTAATTCTCTCCAGTAATTAAGCCTCTCGGTTGAATTATTGTTGAGCATTCACACGGTTTCTCGGACTGGCGGCAACCCTCGCCCGTAGCCGGCACTCGTGGTTTTATGAGACGGCCCGCCCTTCCCGCGAGTATGAGCGGATTCGACGACATGGACGTCGACACCATCTGGATGAACGGCGACTTCGTGGACTGGGAGGACGCCACGACCCACGTGCTCACGCACGCGCTGCACTACGGCAGCGGCGTCTTCGAGGGCGTCCGCGCGTACGACACCGACGAGGGTCCCGCGCTGTTCCGCTGGGAGGAACACTTAGACCGCCTGTTCGCGTCCGCGAAGCCCTACGACCTCGACATCGACTACACGCGCGAGGAGCTCACCGAGGCGACCGTCGAGCTGCTCGACCGGCAGGACCTCGCGTCCTGTTACGTCCGCCCCATCGCCTACTACGGCTACGACTCGCTGGGCGTCTCCCCGAAGGACTGCCCGACGGACGTCACCATCGCCGCGTGGCCGTGGGGCACCTACCTCGGCGAGGAAGCGCTCGAAGAGGGCGTCGAAGTGATGGTTTCGTCGTGGCGCAAGCACGCCTCCAGTCAGATTCCGACCAACGCCAAGACCACCGGCCTCTACGTCAACTCCATGCTCGCCGGCGAGGAAGCCCGCCGCAACGGCTTCACGGAAGCCATCGTCCTCAACAAGGAGGGCAACGTCGCGGAAGGCCCCGGCGAGAACCTCTTCCTCGTGCGCGACGGCGAAATCTTCACGCCCGGGCTCTCCGAGAGCATCCTCGACGGCATCACCCGCGACACCGTCATCACGCTCGTCGAGGAGCGCGGCTACACCGTCCACGACGACGTCTCCATCTCGCGGGGCGAACTCCACACCGCCGACGAGCTGTTCTTCACCGGCTCCGCCGCCGAGGTCACGCCCATCCGGCAGGTGGACAACGTCGAAATCGGGTCCGGCACCCGCGGCCCGGTCACCGAGGAGCTCCAGCAGGCGTTCTTCGACGTCGTGGAGTCCGGTGAGCGCGAGGAGTGGTTCCACTACGTCTGAACCCGAACGGGACTGTCACTCACTTCCTCGAAAAGACCACCGGCGTCAAAACCACCCCCTCCTATAACCGCGTGGCACCTCGGTGACGTGTGAACAGCGCGGCCAGTCGGTCCATCTGTAGTAACTGCAACGACGGTGACCGCGCCGCGACGCCGCACGCGCTCCGGCTCGACCGCGCCGACGGCGAGCGCCGGCGCGTCACCCTCTCGCTCTGCGAGCCCTGCGCGGCCGACATTCTCGACATCGAGTGGGTGAACCACCGGACGCAGGCGGCGGACGACTGACCCGCGCGACGCCGCGCCGGCTCACTGTTCGGGCTCGTCCTCGTCGTCGACGAACGGCTCCGGGACGTCCCGCTCGTTCTCCCCGAACCCCGCACTGAGAACGCGCGTCAGCGCGTCCTCCGTGGACTCGTCGACTTCGATGACGTCCTCGGGCTCCAGCTCCATCACGAACCCGGAGGTGATGTTCGGCGCGGTCGGCATGAACACCACCTCGCGGCCGTCGTCGGTCGTCTTCCCCGTCTTGAACGCGGTCAGCCGCATCCCCTCCCACGGCTCGACTTTCACGGGCTTCTGGAACTCGTCGGCGCCGCCGGACAGCACCGTCTCGACGGCCATCTTCGAGGCGTTGTAGACGATGCGCAGCCCCGGCAGCCGGTTGATGAGGTCGTCCAAGACCTCCTCGGCGAACGTGCCGAGCGCGGTCCGCATCAGGTAGCCCACGGAGAACACCAGCAGCACGAAGATGACGACGGTCATGCTGACCGCCACCACGGGGTCGTCGACGTTCGTCGCCAGCAGCGAGAACCGCGCGATGAGCGAGAACAGCCAGTAGAGGACGTACAGCGTGACCAGAATCGGCGCGAGCACGATGAGCCCGCTCGCGAAGTCCCGCTTCCACGAGGTCATACGGGAGTCCACTGAGCGGCGACGTATAGGGATTTCGAGACGACCGCCCTACCGGCCCAGAACCGCCCGCAGCGCGAACAACAGGTTCTCCTTGCGCTCCATCGCGCGCCGGTAGAAGTACGAGAACCACCTCCCGCCGTACGGCACGTACTGGTAGACGTCGACGTCGTCGGCCGCGAGGTCGAACTGCGCGTCGTCGCGGACGCCCATCAGCATCTGGACCTCGTAGTCGGTGCCGTACTCGTCGTGGAGGTCGCGGGCGTACGCGATCATCTCCGGGTCGTGGCTCCCCACCGCGACGCCGCCCTCGAACTCCCGGAACATGAACTCCAGGTAGTCGCGGTACGCCTCGTTCACGCGCTCCTTGCGCGTGTACGCTATCGACGACGGTTCGTCGTAGGCACCCTTCACGAGCCGGACTTTCCCGGGGAGGGCCGCGAGCCGTTCGAGGTCCTCCTCCGTGCGCTTGAGGTTCGCCTGAATGCAGACGCCGACGCCGCCACCGTACTCCGTGGTGAGGTCCTCGTAGGCGTCCAGCGTGGCGTCGGTCGTCTCGTGGTCCTCCATGTCCACCCACGTGAACACGCCGTGGTCGTCGGCCACCTCCACGATGTCCGCGAGATTCTCGGCGAACACGTCCTCGCCGACGTCCAGCCCGATTTGGGAGGGCTTCACCGAGATGCAGGCGTCCACGCCGCTCTTGGCGATGTCCCGCACGAGGGCCTCGTACGCCGCGGCGTCCTCGTCGGCGGGCGGCCGCTGCTCGTAGTGCTCGCCCAGCAGATTCAGGATGGCGGCGACGCCGCGAGCGTTCAGCGACTCGGCGTGCTCGACGGCCTCCGCGGGCGTCTCCCCCGCGACGAAGTTGCTCGCGATGGGCGGTATCATACGAAAATCTCCGGCGCCGCGTCCCTTAAACGACGCGCCTCCCCCGGTCGAACCCGCGGGTTTTTCCGCCGGCCGCGTCCACCCCCACGCATGGGTCTCGCAGCGACGGTCGCGACTGCAGTCTGGGTGATGCTGCCCGCGTACGTGCCGAACAACGCCGCCGTGCTGGCGGGCGGCGGCCGCCCCATCGACGGCGGCGCCACGTTGGGCGGCAAGCGCGTGCTCGGCGACGGGAAGACGTGGCGCGGCACCGCCGTCGGCGTCCTCGCCGGCGTCGCCCTCGCCGCCGTCCTGAACGCCGTCGAACCGACCGCCAGCGACGCGCTCGGCGTCGCACTCCCGACGTTCCCGCCCGCCGCCATGGTCGCGCTCCCCGCCGGCGCGATGCTCGGCGACATCCTCGCCTCCTTCCTCAAGCGCCGCACCGGCCGCGAACGCGGCGCCGCCTTCCCCCTCCTCGACCAACTCGACTTCGTCGTCGTCGCGCTCGCGCTCGCCGCCGTCGCCGCCAGCGGCTGGTTCGCCGACACCTTCACCCTCGACCTCGTCGTCGCCATCCTCGTGCTCACCCCGCTGCTGCACGTCGTCACCAACGGTATTGCGTACCTGCTGGGACTGAAGAACGAGCCATACTAACGCACGTTTTGCGCTGCGGGCGGCCTGCGGCCGCCCTCGGCAAAACCTGCACTAAAAGCACTCCTCGCTCCCTCCGGTCGCTCGTCGGCCTCGCGGCTTCGCCGCGAGTGAACCGCTTCGCTCGGGTCTTTCAGACCGCTCGCTCGCGGATGCTCCACCACATTCGTCTCGGCTCGGTAATCGCACCCCTTTTGGTCGGGTGGCCCGCCAACTCTGGTAATGACCGACGACCTCGTTCAGCTGCTCCGCGACGCGGACGCCGTCAAATTCGGGGAGTTCGAGCTCTCCCACGGCGGCACCTCCGAGTACTACGTCGACAAGTACCTCTTCGAGACGGACCCGGACTGCCTGCGCGCCATCGCCGAGGCGTTCGCCGAGCGCCTCGACGCGGACGCGAAACTCGGCGGCGTCGCGCTCGGGGGCGTGCCGCTGGCCGCCGCGACTTCGGTTGAGGCCGACGTGCCGTACGTCATCGCGCGCAAGCAAGCCAAGGAGTACGGGACCGGGAACCGCATCGAGGGCCGCCTCGAAGACGGCGAGGAGGTCGTCGTCGTGGAGGACATCGCGACGACCGGCCAGTCCGCGGTGGACGCCGTGGAGGCACTTCGGGACGCGGGTGCGGAAGTGAACCGCGCGCTGCTCGTGGTGGACCGCGAGGAGGGCGGCCGAGAACTGCTCGCCGAGCACGGCGTCGAGATGGAGGCGCTCGTGACGGCCAGCGACCTGCTGGACGCCGAGTAATCGGGGTGCCGCCCGGAATGGGCGCGTTTGTGATTTCTTCGCACGCCGACAGTTCCGGGATATTCAAGTTTGTGGAAACGTGGGTACCTGTATGAACCGAGCAGAGAAGGCCGCCCTCCAGTTGCGAGCGGTCGACGTGCTGCGCACGCTCAAGGAGACCCGGACGTACGACGAACTCTCCGCGGAGACCGGCCTCCCCGCCGGCGACCTCAACCGCTACGTGAACGGCCACGTCCTCCCGAGCGCCGAGCGCGCCCGCGAAGTCGTCGAGGACGCCGGTGCCGACCTCCTGCGCGAGGAGCTGGAGGCGCGCGTCCGCCTCGACGACGAGGGCTACGTCGACAACTCCGGCGTCGTCTTCGACCAGTCGTTCCTCGACTTGGTGGCGCCCGTCGCCGCCGAGACGTTCGACTTCGAGCGGCCGGACGTCGTCCTCACCGCGGCCACCGACGGCATCACGCTCGCGGCGTCGCTGGCCTCCTACTACGGCGCTCGGTGCGCGTACGCCAAGAAGTCCAAGGAGACTGCCGTTGAGGAGTTCATCGAGGCCCGCAAGCGCTTCGCGTCGGGCATCGAACTGACCTACTACCTCCCTGCATCGGCCATCGACGCCGGCGAGACCGTGCTCGTCGTCGACGACCTCATCCGGTCGGGCGAGACCCAGGAGATTCTGCTGGACATCGCCGACGCCGCGGACGCCGACGTCACCGGCGTGTTCACGCTCATCGCGGTCGGCGACGACGGCGTCGAGCGCGCCCGCGAGCTCACCGACGCCCCCGTCGGCGCGCTCGCGAACCTCGAATAACGGTCGCGACGCCCGATTCTGGGCACGCGCGTGGATATTCTGGACGGTTCTTCATCCGCAGCGGGCACGGACTACCAACGTGCATAACAACGCTTAAGCGGGAGGTGTAGTTATGCCCGAACGTGCATCATAATGGGGCTCGCTGACTACTTCGCACTCGACGACCACGACACCGACGTCCGGACCGAGACGCTCGCGGGCGTGACGACGTTCTTCGCGATGTCGTACATCGTCCTCGTCAACCCAGCGACGCTCGGGCAGGCAATCTCCATCCCCGGGTACACCGGCGACCAAGTCCAGCAGATGCTGGCGGTCGTCACCATCCTCTCGGCGTTCGTCGCGACCACGGTGATGGCGCTGTACGCCAACCGCCCGTTCGCGCAAGCGCCCGGCCTCGGGCTCAACGCCTTCTTCGCGTACACCGTCGTCATCGGGCTCGGCATCCCGTGGCAGGTCGCGCTCGCCGCGGTGTTCGTCGAAGGCATCATCTTCATCCTGCTGACCGCCGCCGGCGCCCGCAAGGCCATCATCCGCGCGTTCCCCGAACCCGTCAAGCTCGCGGTCGGCGCGGGCATCGGCGGCTTCCTCGCGCTCATCGGCCTCCAGGAGATGGGCGTCGTCGCCGCCGACCAGGCGACGATGGTCACGCTCGGCCAAATCGCCACCGACCCCGCCGCGACGCTGGCCGTCGCCGGGCTGTTCTTCACGCTCGCGCTGTACGCCCGCGGCGTCCCCGGCTCCATCGTCGTCGGCATCCTCGGCACGACGGTCGCCGCCTACGTCATCGAGTGGGCCGGCGTCGTCGCGCCGGGCACGCTCACGACGTCCATCACGGGCGCCCAGTACGACATCACGCCGCTGGCGGGCGCGTTCGTGGACGGGCTCGTCGGCGCGCCCGCGGAGGGCATCGACGTGTTCGCGTTCGCGCTCATCGTGTTCACGTTCTTCTTCGTGGACTTCTTCGACACCGCCGGCACGCTCGTCGGCGTCGGACAGGTCGCGGGCTTCCTCGACGAGGACGGCAACTTCCCGGACATCGACAAGCCGCTGATGGCCGACGCAATCGGCACCACGGTCGGCAGCATGCTCGGGACCTCGACGGTCACCACGTACATCGAGTCCGCGACCGGCGTCGAAGAGGGCGGCCGCACCGGCCTCACCGCGCTCGTCGTTGCGCTGCTGTTCCTCGCGAGCCTCGTGGTCGTCCCGCTGGCGGCCATCGTCCCGCTGTACGCCAGCCACATCGCGCTGGTCGTCGTCGGCGTCATCATGCTCGCGAACGTCACCGACGTCGCGTGGGACGACATGACGTACGCGATTCCCGCCGGCCTCACCGTCTTCGTGATGCCGTTCACGTACAACATCGGCTACGGCATCGCCGCCGGCATCGTCTCCTACCCCGTCGTGAAGGTCGCCGTCGGCGAGTACGACGAGGTCTCCGCCGGCCAGTGGCTGCTCGCGCTCGCATTCGTCGTCTACTTCTACGTCCGCACCAGCGGCACGCTCGCTGCCGCGGTCTGAGCGCCGTCCGCCGCATCCCCGGCTTCTTTGCGTCGTCGCCGCGTACGTGCGGGCGTGACACTCGAACTCTACAAGCTCCCGGGCTGCCCGTACTGCGCGAAAGTCGAGACGAAGCTCGACGAACTCGGCCTCGACTACGTCGAACACGAGGTCCCGAGCTCGCACAGCGAGCGCGGCGAAGTCGAGGAGGTCAGCGGTCAGACCGGCGTCCCCGTCCTCGTAGACACCGACCACGGCATCGAGGGGATGCCCGAGAGCGACGACATCGTCGAATACCTCGAAGAGACGTACGGCGCGTAACGGCGTTTTTGCCGCTGAGAGAATCTGTGGTCAGGCTTCCGACTGCGCGCCGCGGTCGGCGAGCAGGTCGCGGAACTCGTCGGAGTCCTCGACGTCTTCGAGTTCCTCGCGCTCGACGATGGCGGTGTCGTCCACGGAGTCCCGGGAGGCCTCGTCGACGACGTAGACGGCGCGGGTGTGCGTAATCGAGCCGAGCGAACTCATGATGCGGGCGCGCTTGACCGCGGCGTCCGTGAACGACGAGTGCCCCGTCAGCACGCGGTCCGCGCCGGAGGCGTCCTCGCTGACGGCTTTGAACGGCGCGCGATCCGTCGGGTGGACCTCGAAGCCGACGCGCGCCAGCACGGAGAGCACGGGCACGTCCTCGGGGTCGGCTTCGGGGTCGTCAGGGGTGGGTTCGGCGTCCCGGACTTCCTCCGCGCCGTCCATCACCGACACCGGCGAGGTGAGGTCGCCGCCGAACAGCTCCTCCAGCTCCATCGCGACCTCGATGCTGGCGTTCATGCCGTCCTCGTACTTCGAGACGGTGCGCCGGGAGACGCCGAGCTGGTTGGCGAGCTGGCCGAGGCTCAAGTCCTCGTTCTGCCGGCGGTCCGCGAGCACGTCGCCGTCGATGTTCACGTAGAGGCCGCCCGGCGCCGCGTAGATGAGCGGCGGGACGCCCTCCACGAAGAAGTCCATCGCGGTGTCGGGGCTGAGCACGGGGACGCCGTGGCGGAAGTAGACGACGCCCGGTTTGAGTTCCTCGTCACGGGTTCGCAGGCCGATGACCATCGGGGTGGCGTCGAGGTAGGTGCCGAGCCGCCGCATCTCCGCGCCGGTCGGCGCGTCGAAGGCGTCGATGTTGCCCAGAATCTTCACGAGGATGACGTCCTCGTCGCGGCGGGCGGCCACGTCGAAGCTCTTGGGCCGCGTCGCACACCGGTCGCTCACCGTGAACCCCGCGTCCGCGAGCATGGCGGTGACGTTCTCGATGAGTACCGACCGTGACATACACGAGGGTAAGCCGTCGGCCACATATATGCGTTGTGCCGATACGGCGGCGCTTCCCCGCGGTTTCGGTCATTCGTCGGTCACTATCCCCGCTCGGGGACCGGAAGCGCGAAAGGTGCGCGGGTCCTACGGGCGCGCCGAATGACGGTCGTCGCCCTCGACGACACGGACTCCCGCGACCGCGGGATGTGTACGACGTACGCCGCTCACCTCGTCGCCGAGCGGCTGCGCGAGCGCGGGGCGAGCGTCGAGCGCGTGCTGCTCGTGCGCCTGAACCCTGCCGTCGAGTACAAGACCCGCGGGAACGCCGCGCTCGCCGTCCACGCCGACGTCGACCCCGGAGTGGGGTTGGCCGTCGCGGAGGAGGTCGTCGGCGAGGTCGCGGAGACTGACGACCCCCGGACGAACCCGGGCGTCGTGGTCGCGCCCGAAGCCGACGCGCCCGAGCCAATCACGGAGTTCGCCGAGCGCGCGATGCGAGCGCACCTCGACCCCGGCGAGGCGAAGTCGCTGGCGGCCGCACACGGCTACGAGACCGCACAGTGGGAGAACGGCCGCGGCGTCGTCGGCGCGCTCGCCGCCGTCGGCGCGTGGACGGCCTTCGAGGACTGGACGCACGAGCGCATCGACTACCGCGAGCCGGACCGCTGGGGGACCGAGCGCGACGTGGACGCCGAGAGCGTGTTCGCCGCCGCGAACGCCGCCTACCCTGACGCGTGGGACACCGTGGACCGCGAGGAGGGCGAGCTGGTCTGCGTGCCGCACACGCCCGGCCCCATCCTCTACGGCATCCGGGGCGACGACGCCGAGACCGTCGCCGACCTCGCGGATTCCATCGAGAGCGAGCCGGTCCACGCCAGCGAGCTGTTCGTGACGAATCAGGGGACTGATGCCCACCTCCGCGCGGCCGACGTCGCTGACCTCGAAGACGGCCGCGCGTACCGCACGGACGCGACCGTCGTCGGGGAGCCCGAGACGCGGCGCGGCGGCCACGTCTTCGTCCCGGTGGAGGACGACGGTGCGCGCGTGGAGTGCGCGGCGTTCGAGCCGACCAAGCGGTTCCGCGACCGCGTGCGCGCGCTCCGACCCGGCGACCGCGTCACGGTCTGCGGCGAGGTCAGCGACGGCACGCTCAAGTTAGAGAAGTTCGCCGTCAGGAGCCTGAACGAGACGGAGTCGGTGACGCCGCAGTGCCCGGACTGCGGGACGTCGATGGAGAGCGCGGGCGCCGGGCAGGGCTACCGCTGCCGGGACTGCGGGACGAGCGCGCCCGGGAAAGTCGAGCGCGCCGTCGACCGCGACCTCGACGCGGGCTGGTACGAGGTGCCGCCGTGCGCGCGCCGCCACGTCGCCAAGCCCCTGATTCGGGGCGACTGGGACGCCCCGACTCACCCCGAGCGGTAGCCCGGGTTGAGGAATAAGTCTCTTTCGCCGCTTGTTACTCACTCGCAGGCAGCCACAACGCTTTATCCCGGTACGCGCCCTACGTGCAACTATGCGCCCGGACCGCCGTACCCCCGACGAGGCTGGCGTCGCTCGCGAGACGACCGACAGCGAGACCGCTGCGGGCCGACTCGCCGCGCACGTCGAAGTGCAGGACGGCGAGCGGGCGTGTACCCTCTTCCCCGCGAACGCCGACGGCGACGAACTCGTCACCTCGTGGGTGACCGCGGAGGGCGACGCGTTCGTCTCCGTCGCGGACTGCCGGTAGTCACTTCTTCAGGCCGCTGCCCGTCAGCGCGACGACAACGTCGTCGTCGCGTTCGAGGACGCCGCGCTCCCGGTACGCTTCGAGGCCGGCGACACCCACCGCGCTCGTCGGCTCCACGTAGAACCCGCGCTCGTGGAGCGCGTCCAGCGCTCTTTCGGTCGCCTCGGCGTTGCACGCGATGGCGTCGCCGTCGGTCGCCTCGATGGCGTCCAGTATCTGGTCCTCGCGCGCGGGCGCTCGAATCTGGATGCCGTCCGCGACGTCGTTCATCCCCGCTTCCTCGGCGCCGTGGAGTTCCTCGACGAGTGGCGCGACGCCGGTCGCCTGCACGCCGAGCAGCCGCGGCACCGACTCCGTCCAGCCCGCCGCTTCGAGCGCGCGGAAGCCGCGGTACGCGCCGAGGAACAGCGTCCCGTGCCCGAGCGGCAGCACCACCGCGTCCGGCGCCGTCCAGTCGCGTTGCGCCGCGAGTTCGAGCGCGAACGTGGACGTCCCCGCGTAGAACGCCGGGTTCCACGCGTGGCTCGCGTACCACGCGTCCCCACCGACCGCTTCGTCTACGCAGGCGTCGGTCACGTCCTGCCGGCTTCCCTCGATTCGCACCGCGTTTGCGCCCGCGGCCTCGATGGCGTCGAGTTTCGACTGCTTCGCGTCCGCCGGCACGTAGATGTCGGCGTCGATACCGGCGCGCGCGGCGTACTGCGCGATGGCCGCCCCGGCGTTCCCCGAGGAGTCCTCCACGACGCGCTCGACGCCCAGTTCGGCCGCCCGCGACAGCGTCAGCGACGCGCCGCGGTCCTTGTAGCTCCCCGACGGGAACACGTAGTCCAGCTTGAACTGCGCGTCCCAGTTCTCGGACTCGGCCAGCGGCGTCCACCCCTCCCCGAGCGTGACCTCCGCGCCAATCGGCAGGAACTCGTCGAACGCCCACAGGCCCTCGCGGGGGTCGATGTCCGGCTCGTCGCTGTCCGGCAGCGGCTGCTCGGCGAAGTCCAGCGCGTGCCCGCACTCGCAGCGCCACGGCTCTGACGAGCCGGATTCGTAGGTTCGACCGCAGGAACGGCATTCGAGCATACTCCCGAGAACGAGGACGAGCCACCTGAGCGTGGCGATGGACGAGCATCCGCGAGCGCCCGAGGCGCTACGCGCCTCGGTTTGCGCGAACGGGGAGCGTAGCGACCCGTGAGCCGCCGGCGCGAGCGGTTCACTCGCGGCGAAGCCGCGAGGCCGACGACCGAACGGAGCGAAGCGAAGTGAGGGAGGAGTGCTTTTTCCGCAAGTTTTTGCAAGCGAGCGGCCGCAGGCCGCGAGCGCAGGAAAAAGTGCGTGTTTAGTATTTGTCCACGTCCGTCCCCACGGAACAGACGTACTCGCCGGTGGCGACCTGCGGGAGCCGCCGGGAGCGCCAGAAGACGCCGTCGTTGTCGGCGGTGACGGTGGCTTTGAGAGTGCCGAAGACGTCGGTCACTTCGAAGAGGGTGTCGCCGGCGCGGACGTCGTCGCCGAGGGCCTGCTTGTACTCGACGATGCCGCCGACGGGGGAGCCGTAGCGGTCGAAGTCCTTCGCGCGGGTCTGACGCTCGGTCTCGACGTCGCCGTCGAGGAAGCCGTAGTAGCGGAGGACGTTGAACACGCCGTCGACGCCGTACTGGATGGATTCCTCGTCGAAGCCGACGGCGCCGCCGAGTTCGGGGTCGACGGTGGGGATACCTTCGGCGGGGCCGGCGCGCGCGAGCTGTCCCTCGGGGCCCTTCTGGTCGAGGACGTGGCCGCAGCCGAACACCTTCGCGAGTTCGAGGCAGTCGCCGTGGAGGCGGTGGTGGCGGCCGCAGCGCACGCGCACCTCGTTGAGCATCCGGGAGGTCGAGCCCTGGTGGAGGTCCAGAATGAGGTCGGCGTCCTCGGCGGCGGAGAAGGTGGCGTGGGCGATGCGCTCGGAGGACGAACCGTTCGCGCTGCCGGGGTACGCGCGATTGAGCTTCGTGTCGTCGATGGGGTTGCGGTGCTCCGCGACCTGGAACGCGTGGAAGTTCGTGACGCCGACGACGCGGACTTCGCCCGCGAGCTCGGCGGGGTCCAGCTGGGGGAGGACGCGGCGGAGCACGCCGACGCCGTTCAGTTCGTCGCCGTCGCTTGCGGCCTGCATGTAGAGGGTCTTCCCGTCGCGTTCGCCGTTCACGACCGCGACCGGGAGGCCGACTGCGGTGCCGTCCCGCATCTCGCCCACGGTGAGCCGACCGGTGTCGAACTCCCCGGGGTCCGCGGACGCCGTGCCGAGCGTAGTCATTACAGTAATCCCACGCACGCGTGGCCTTGAGCGGTTCGGTCCCGGAATCGGCGCAGTTTTCACGCGCCCCACCGAACCCCCGAGTATGTCCGAGCGGTCCGAGCGGCCGGCCGACGCGGCGTCCGACCGCCCCGGCGTCGACAACTTCGTGCGCGCGCTCGGCGTCGTGACGCAGGCGAAACGCGGGTTCGCGGTCGGCCTGCTGGTCGCCGTCGCGACGTACTACTTCTTCGTCGTGGCGTCGGGCGGGTCGCCGTACTCGACGGCGTACCTGGTCGCGCTGGCGGCCGTGCTGGCGTTCACCGTCGGCCTGCTGGCGACGTTCGCGTTCACTGCCGGCGCTGCCTACCGGCTCTACCGCCGGCTGGAGTAGTTGGCTCGCCGAAGAAAGCCTATTGTACGCGGACCTGCTCGGTTCCGAGGATGGCAGAAGACGACTTCCCGACCCGCCTCGCCGCGTACACCGGCGACGACGCCGACGGCGGGGAGGGACTCCCGTCGGCGTCCGCCGTCGTCGCCGGCGTGCTCGCGCCGCTGCGCGGGGCGGACAAGTCGCCGGGCGGGAAGCGCTTCGACGTCGCAGAGACCAGCCACGCCGACAAGCGCTACGCGTTCGCGTGCCCGGTCGAGCTCGCGGGCACTGACTGCACGGCTCGGCTGGTCGTCCGGCGCGAGGACGGCTACGTGTACGCCCGCCACGGCGTCCACCCACCGGAGAGCGGCGGGCTCCTGTCTCGCGTGCGGGGCGGCAAGTCCGGGTACGACGCGCTCGGCGTCGACGCCGACTTGGTCGCTCGGCTCGCGAAGCGGAGGCGGAAGGTCGTCGCCAACGGCGTCGATTCGCGGGTCGCGACGCCGCGGATGACCGACGAGCCGGTCGGCTTCGAGTTGCGCTTCGAGACGGCAGACACTGCGGTCTTGTCGGTCACTGGCTACACGGACGGCCGCGACTACCTCTCGGTGCCGCTGCCGGACCTCGCGCTCCGCGCGGTCGCCGCCGAGCGCGCCGTCCTGGACTGACTCACGCGGACGCGAGGTCGCGGAGGCGGTCGGCGCTCGCGCGCGTCCCCTTCGCCAGCAGCACGTCGCCGGCCGCAATCCCGGTCTCGGGGCCGGGCTGGACGACCCACTCGTCGGTCTCGGCGTCCGG
Source organism: Halobacterium hubeiense (assembly GCF_001488575.1). Classification (NCBI taxonomy): domain Archaea; kingdom Methanobacteriati; phylum Methanobacteriota; class Halobacteria; order Halobacteriales; family Halobacteriaceae; genus Halobacterium; species Halobacterium hubeiense. The sequence continues at coordinate 2,165,441 of NZ_LN831302.1, read as the reverse complement.
CCGCCGCACCGCGATGACGCGCATCCCGGTCTCGGTCGCGACCTCCTCCCCGCCGAGCGTCGCGCCGTCGAGCGCGCTGTCGGCTTCGACGGTCTCCCGAACGATGACCTCGTCGGACTCCTCGACGGCTTCCTGCACGACGACGTGGGTGTCCAGCCCGCGCAGCACCCCCTCGCTGATTTCCACCGCGGCGTCGCTGATGACCTCCGTCGCGGTGGCGATGTGGACGAGCCCGCGCAGCGAGACGGGGTCCTCGACGCGGCTGGCCGCCCGCAGCGTCCACGCCTCGAAGCGGGACTTCAGCGCGTCTACTTCGGCTTCCAGTTCGACGACCTCCGCGGCGAGGTCCGTGGAGTCGAACAGCACCGCGCCGTACGCGAGGTCCACGGAGAGCTCGCTCATGTTCTTCATCGTCACCACGGAGTCGACGGCGCGTTCGAGGTCGTCGATGGCCGGCTCGGGGACCGCCGGGGGCTCGTAGGCGTCGCCGGTCGCGGTCTCGTAGACGCCGCCGATGCGCTCGTCGGGGCCGCGCAGCAACAGCACGTCGCCGCCGAGCAGTTCCGTGTCGCGGTTGGGGTTCAGCAGCCAGTCGCCGCCGCGCCGAATCGCGAGCACGCGCACGCCGGTCTCGGTTTCGAGGTTCACGTCCAGCAGCGTGCGGCCCGCGTAGTCGGAGTCGGCGGCCAGCTCCGCGCGCACCAGCGACTCGACGGCCTCCGGGAGCGCCGCGCGAATCGCCTCGGGCACGCGGATGTCGTCGAGGACGACCTTCGCGATGTCGCCCGCGGCGTCGCTAATCTTCTCGGCGGCGCCGACGACGCCCAGCACCGGCGCGAGCGTCTCCGCGTCCTCGGGGTTGCGCGCGGCCATCAGGAGGCTCATCCGCGCGCGCAACTGGAGGACGTCCATGCGCTCTTCGAGCTTGAGGACTTCCGCGGCCACGTCGTCGCTGCCGTGCAGCACCGCCGAGTAGGAGAGGTCGATGAGGAGCTCGGCGGTGTCTTTCATCTCCGCGAGGAGGGCTTTCACGCTCGCGGGCTCGTACTCGACGCGGCCGCTCATGGCCCCGGGTTCGCTCCCGGTCCCGAAAAACGTTCGCGTCGGCCGGGTCGAGTGCCGCCCGCGCCCGCCGATTTCGTGTTACACGTTCACACGAAACGCCCGATATGCGTTCCCACGCGCAATATTTTCGTAGACGACCGTGAAGGAAACCGACACCCATTAAGTAGAACGGTCAAGAACGCAGGCACATGGCCGACGAACTCAAGAAGGGTCTGGAAGGTGTGCTCGTCGCGGAGTCCGAGCTGAGCTACATCGACGGCGACGAGGGCAAACTCGTCTACCGCGGGTACACCATTGAGGACCTCGCGCGCGGCGCGAGCTACGAGGAAGTCCTCTACCTGCTCTGGCACGGCCGCCTCCCCAACCGGGAGGAACTCGACGCGTTCAGCGAGGAGATGACCGCCCACCGCGAACTCGACGACGACGTCCTCGACCTCGTCGCGGACCTCGCGGCCGCCGACGAGGATCCGATGGCGGCGCTGCGCACTGCGGTCTCGGAGCTGTCGGCGTTCGACCCGGACGCCGACGCCGACCCCACGGACCGCGAGGCGAACCTCCGGAAGGGCAAGCGCATCACCGCCAAGATTCCCACCATCGTCGCGGCGTTCACGCGCCTGCGCGACGGCGACGACCCGGTCGCGCCCCGCGACGACCTGAGCCACGCGGCGAACTTCCTCTACATGCTCAACGACGAGGAGCCCGACGACGTGCTCGCGGACGTCTTCGACCAGGCGCTGGTCCTGCACGCCGACCACGGGCTGAACGCGTCGACGTTCTCCTCGATGGTCACGTCCAGCACGCTCGCGGACCTCCACTCCGCGATTACGTCGGCCGTCGGCACGCTCGGCGGCAGCCTCCACGGCGGCGCGAACGCGAACGTCATGCGGATGCTCCAGGAAATCGACGAGTCCGGCAAGGAGCCCGTCGACTGGGTCGCCGACGCCCTCGACGAGGGGCGTCGCGTCGCCGGGTTCGGCCACCGCGTCTACAACGTCAAGGACCCGCGCGCGAAGATTCTCGGCGAGCGCAGCGAGGAGCTCGGCGAGGCCGCCGGCGACACGAAGTGGTACGAGATGAGCGTCGCCATCGAGGAGTACGTCAGCGAGGAGAAGGGACTGGCGCCGAACGTCGACTTCTACTCCGCCTCGACGTACTACCAGATGGGCATCCCCGTGGACATCTACACGCCCATCTTCGCGATGTCCCGCGTCGGCGGCTGGATCGCTCACGTCCTCGAACAGTACGAGGACAACCGCCTCATCCGTCCGCGCGCCCGCTACGTCGGCGAGGAGGAACAGGAGTTCGTGCCGGTCGACGAGCGGTAAGCCGCTCACTCTCCGCTCGCGGAGCGAGCGGGCCGACGAGCGACTAACGCGCGAGCACCGCGAGCGCGGCTGGAGCGAGGAGTGCTTTTGGCGGAGCTTTTGCCGAGCGACCGTAGGGAGCGCAGCGCAAAAGGTCCTGGACAACCGCCTCATCCGCCCGCGCGCCCGCTACGTCGGCGAGGAGGAGCGGGAGTTCGTGCCGGTCGACGAGCGGTAATTGCGGACCGGCTCCGAATCACCTGTTTTTTCGGTCGGTGGTCGCCGCGCTGGGGAGACTGGCGTAAGAATTTCGTCGCTTCCGTCAGACGCCCCGCAGTCCCGCACTTTCACTTTCACCGCGCTTTGGTCGCTTTTATCACCATCGCGCTCCTCGTCGTAATCGTCACACGCTCCGTCCCCCGTATTCTTGGCGCACACCACCAACCGTTAACAGCGACTGCGTCGTAGCCGCGAGCATGATCGCACTCGACGACGTGCTCGACGCCCGCGAGCGCGTCGCTGACGTCGCTCGACACACCCCGCTGGACTACTCCAACACGTTCTCCCGGATGACCGGCGCGGAGGTCCACCTGAAACTGGAGTGCTTCCAGCGGACGGGCTCGTTCAAGATTCGCGGCGCAACCAACCGCGTCCGCACGCTCTCGGAGACCGAGCGCGACGCCGGCGTCGTCACCGCCTCCGCGGGCAACCACGCGCAGGGCGTCGCGCTGGCGGCCTCCCGGTCGGGCGTCGATTCGAAGGTGGTGATGCCCGAGACCGCCCCCATCTCGAAAATCAAGGCGACGAAGAGCTACGGCGCGGAGGTCGTCCTCCACGGCATCGACTACGACGCCGCCCAGACGCACGCCCACGAACTCGAAGACGAGGAGGGTCGCACCTACGTCCACGCGTTCGACGACGAGCACGTGATGGCCGGACAGGGGACGCTCGGCCTCGAAATCGTGGACGACCTCCCCGAACTCGACACTGTCGTCGTCCCCATCGGCGGCGGTGGGCTCATCTCCGGCGTGGCGACCGCCGTGAAGGCCCACGACCCCGACGTTCGCGTCGTCGGCGTGCAAGCCGAAGGCGCCTCAACTGTGGCCTCCTCGCTCCAGAAGGGCGAGCCGCAGGCCGTCGATTCCGTGGACACCATCGCGGACGGCATCGCCGTGCGCCGGGTCGGCGAGCAGACGTTCCCGGTCATCCGCGAGCGCGTCGACGAGGTCGTCACCGTCTCCGACGACGAAATCGCGACCGCGCTGATGCTGCTGCTCGAACGCGGGAAGACGCTCGTCGAGGGCGCGGGCGCGACGCCGCTGGCCGCGCTGCTGGAGGGGAAGTTCGTCTACGAAGACGACGAGGTCATCGTGCCCGCGCTCTGCGGCGGGAACATCGACCTCAACCTCCTCACGACGGTCATCATGCGCGGGCTCGTCGACCAGGGCCGCTACGTGAAGGTCCGCACCGTCCTGAAGGACCGCCCGGGCGCGCTCAACGACCTCCTCGACATCGTCGCGGACGAGCGCGCGAACATCTACGCCATCCAGCACGACCGTACGAACCGCGACATTGCGATGAACGCCACCGAGGTCGAACTCGACCTCGAAACGCGGGGCCCCGAGCACGTGGACGCCCTCCTGAACCGCATCCGCGAGGAGGGCTTCGAGGTCACTGTCCTCAACGGCCCGCGGCCCCAGTAGGTCACGCGGGCACGACCGCGTACTCGACGGTGAGGAACTGCGCGCCGCACAGCCACATCTCGTGGGTCGCCAGCGCCACCGCATCGCCGTCTGTCGGGTCGTCGATTTCTGCGGGCGCGCTCACCGACCCGTCTGTCGGCCACACGCGGAACCGCTGGTCCGCCGGGAGCGCGAATCCGACGGGCGGCGTGACCCAGTAGAGCCCCGGGTCGCCGGGCGCTCGCGTCGTCAGTTCCACGCCCGTCGCGTCGCCCGCGCCGAGGTGGCCGATGCGAAGCACCGTCGAGAGGTTGCCGCCGGGCAGCGGCGCCGCGATGTTCACGAACCGCTCGCCGTCGCGCTCGTGGCTCGCGTACAGCGCCACGAACACCGCGTCGCCGGCCTCGTCCGTGCGAATCCACGCCCGCGCGCCGTCCCGCGGGTCGGCGTCGGGGGCGAGCGCGACGAACTCGCTGTCCAGTCGGTGCCACTCGTCGTCGCTCGGCCCCGGGAGGTTCAACTGGCGGACGTAGCTCGTCACGGGCGCCGCGAGCGCCGCGCCCGTCCGGAACGGCCGATGCCAGCGCGCGCGGAACAGCATCTCGTACTCGGTCGTGCGCTCGTAGAACCGCCGCACGTCGCCCGCGACGCGCTCGGGGTCGAAGCCGGCGCACGCGAACTCGGCCATGTCGTCCATCTCGCCGATAGGTGGGCGTTCGCCCCCCGCGAGCCCGCGCCGCGCCACGTAGTCCGCGCCGACTCGAATCCCGCCGGTCACTGGACTGAATGGTACGTCGCGCGCTCGCCACGCCGCACCACCGGCCAGCGCCGCGGCGACGCCAGCGGCGACTGTTCGGCCACGCATACGCTCGCTTGCGGGCGAACGGACACGAATCTGGTGGCTCGCGTCCCCCCGCTCGGCGGCCGTCGCCGAGCGCTGACGCCGGTCTTTAATACGTGTGACCGCGACGCCTCGGACATGAAACGCATCATCGACACTCCCGACGCGCCCGCCGCGGTCGGCGCGTACAGCCAGGCGACGACCGACGGCGACCTCGTGTTCACCGCCGGCCAGATTCCCCTGACGCCGGAGGGCGACCTCCTCGACGACGAACCCATCGCCACCCAGACCCGACAGAGCCTCGAGAACGTCAAGGCCATCCTCGAAGCCGAGGGCCTCACGATGCAGGACGTGCTCAAGGTATCGGTGTACCTCGACGACATCGACGACTTCGACGAGATGAACGACGCGTACGAGGAGTACTTCCAGGACAACCCGCCCGCCCGCTCCGCGCTGGAAGTGTCGGCGCTCCCGAAGGGCGCGGCCGTCGAAATCGAAGCCGTCGCCGCCCAGCGCGACTAGATGGACCGCTCCACGTTGGACACGCTGGCGTGGGGCGCCGTCGGCGCGCTCGCGTTCCTCGTGCTCGCGCAGGGCTACCGGCTGTTCGCCGAGGACGGCGTCGGCTTCCTCCCCCTGCTCGGCGTCGCCGTCGTCGTCTTCGCAGCGTCCTCGCTGGTCGCGCACCTCGCGGCCACCCGCCTCCGCTGACGCGAAAAGAAGGGTTTAAACGACAGACCCGGATAGGGTACGACGGGCCGGGATGGCCGAATGGCAAAGCGCACGCCTGGAAAGCGTGTCCCCTTACGGGGTTCAGGGTTCAAATCCCTGTCCCGGCGCTTCTCTGGAGACTCACCGCTGAGCAGCGCGTCTCGTCGCGCTGCGGTCGTGAGTATCCTGTGAGCGGCGCAGGGATTTGAACTCTGGAAGTCGCAGCCCGCGTGGTTCGAAAGACGGCTTTGCCGTCTTTCGTCATCACGAGAGAGCTCCGCTCTCTCGAACGACAGCGAAGCGAGCAGGACCGTCTTCCTCCAGTTCAAATCCCTGTCCCGGCGTCTTCGTACCTTTTTACTCCTCGGGTGCGCTCGCTTCGCTCGCGCACCGCTCGTCGCAAAAATCTACGCTAAAAACTCCCCGCGAGCCTCCGGCTCGCGGTGAAACGCGCGGCGAAGCCGCGCGTATGCTCATTTAGGACCCACTATCAGCGCGGCCCCAGCGTTCTTCTCGTCGGCTGGCGAAGGACACGGTATGAGTTCGGACACGCCCGTACCGGTCGAGGAGGACGAGGAGTACGTCGTGGACGTCGAGAGCATCGGCGAGGAGGGCGACGGCGTCGCGCACGTCGACGACTTCGTGGTGCTGGTGCCCGAGGGCGACATGGGCGACCGGGTGCGGGTGCGCATCGACCGCGTGACGCCCGACTACGCGATGGCGGAGCTACTCGACCACGAGTCCGACGTCGCGTAACTTAAAGGCCGGTTCGGCGCCCCCGTCTCGTGTGAACGACTACCACGGAGTTCGGCGCCTGTGGTGATTTTTCGCGGGAGTCAGGCCGTATCTCGCGTTCGTCGCCGAGCGCGACTCCGCACTCGACAGAAACTTTTATATAGAATCACAATCAATCTATCAGGTACCTATGGCACAACAGCAGCAGCGGATGCAGGGTCAGCCCATGATCATCATGGGAGACGACGCCCAGCGCGTGAAGGACAAGGACGCTCAGGAGCACAACATCTCCGCGGCGCGAGCCGTCGCGGACGCCGTCCGCTCCACGCTCGGGCCGAAAGGCATGGACAAGATGCTCGTCTCCTCGATGGGCGACGTCACAATCACCAACGACGGCGTCACCATCCTCCAGGAGATGGACATCGACAACCCGACCGCGGAGATGATCGTCGAAGTCGCCGAGACCCAAGAGGACGAGGCCGGCGACGGCACGACGACCGCGGTCGCCATCGCGGGCGAACTCCTCAAGAACGCCGAGGACCTCCTCGAGCGCGACATCCACCCGACCGCCATCATCAAGGGCTACAACCTCGCCGCCGAGCAGGCCCGCGAGGAAGTCGACAACGTCGCCATCGACGTCGACCCCGAGGACGAGGACCTCATCCGCAGCGTCGCCGAGACCTCGATGACCGGCAAGGGCGCCGAGCTCGACAAGGAGCTGCTCTCCGGCATCATCTACCAGGCCATCAATCAGGTCGCCGTCGAAGCCGCCGACGGCAGCACGGTCGTCGACGCCGCCAACATCAACGTCGAGACCCAGACCGGCCGCTCGGTCGGTGACTCCGAGCTCCTCGTCGGCGCCGCCATCGACAAGGACCCGGTCCACGACGAGATGCCCTCGGACGTCGAGGACGCCAAGATTCTCCTGCTGAACGAGGCCATCGAGGTCGAGGAAGCCGAAGCCGACACCTCGGTCAACATCGAGAGCCCCGACCAGCTCCAGTCGTTCCTCGACCAGGAAGAGGAGCAGCTCAAGCAGAAGGTCCAGCAGATTGTCGACACCGGGGCCAACGTCGTCTTCTGTCAGAAGGGCATCGACGACATGGCCCAGCACTACCTCGCGAAGGAGGGCATCCTCGCCGTCCGTCGCACCAAGAAGTCCGACATCGAGTTCCTGACGAACGTCCTCAACACGTCGGTCGTCACGGACCTCGACTCCGCGTCCGAGGCCGACGTCGCCAGCGGCTCCGTCTCCCGCGACGCCGAGGACGAGCTGTTCTACGTCGAGGGCCACGACGAGAACGCCCACGGCGTCACCATCCTCCTGCGCGCGTCCACCGACCACGTCGTCGACGAGCTCGAACGCGGCGTCACCGACGCGCTCGACGTCTCCGCGCAGACGCTCTCCGACGGCCGCGTCCTCCCCGGCGGCGGCGCCATCGAGGTCGAGGTCGCCGACCGCCTCCGCGACTTCGCGGACTCGGTCTCCGGCCGCGAGCAGCTCGCCGTCGAGGCGTTCGCTGACTCGCTCGAACTCGTGCCCCGCGTGCTCGCCGAGAACGCGGGCCTCGACTCCATCGACACGCTCGTCGACCTGCGCTCCGCGCATGAGTCCGGCGAGGAGCGCACCGGCCTGAACGTGCTCTCCGGCAACCTCGAAGACACCTTCGAGGCCGGCGTCGTCGAGCCCGCGCACGCCAAAGAGCAGGCGGTCACGTCCGCTTCCGAGGCCGCGAACCTCGTGCTCAAAATCGACGACATCATCTCCGCCGGCGACCTCTCCACCGACAAGGGCGACGACGAAGGTGGCGCCGGCGGCATGGGCGGCATGGGCGGCGGCATGGGCGGCATGATGTAAACCCACTTTTTGCCCTGCGCTCGCGGCGCTTCGCGCCGCTCGCTCGGCAAAAAATTGGGGAAAAAGCGCCGTCGGACCACCGTCAGAGCTTCGCTCTGACGAGCTCTCGTTCGCTACACTCACGAGAACCCCTTCGGGGGTCCTCGGCGCCCGAGCGCTTCGCGCTCGGTGAATCGGCGGCCTGCGGCCGCCGAATGCTAGCCCCCTGCTGACCCCTCCCGTTTGCACCGCTCGCTCACCGACTCGCGATTTTCTTTCGGCGCTTCGTCGGTTAGCCCGAGCTCCGGGTCGCAGAAAGGAGTGGACGCGTTACTCGTCGTCGACGTCGAGTTCGAACTGCTCGTGTTCGGCGGCGGCGTTGAGCACGACGCTGGTGTTGGACTCCTTGATGTCGGCGTCCGAGAGCAGGTCCTTGATGAGCGCGTTCATGTCGTCGGTGTCGCTAAACTTCCCGACGGCGATGACGTCGTGGTCGCCGGTGACCTCGTAGACGGAGACCATCTGCTTGTGGTCGCGGAAGCGGTCGGTGATGTCGGGGAGCGCGCCGCCCTCGACCTTGAGCTGGATGATGGCGGTGACGTCGTAGCCGAGCTGGTCGTAGTCGACGATTGGGACGTAGCCCTCGATGACGCCCTCGTTCTCCAGGTCCTTGAGGTGGTTCGAGACGGTCGTGACTGATACGTCGAGCTCGTCGGCGAGGCTGCGGAGGCTGGCGCGCCCGTCGGCCAGCAGCTCGTTGACGAGGTGCGCGTCGAGGTTCTCGTACGTCATACGTTCCCTTACCCACCCCGGGGTATAGAAGTTTACGAGTGTTCAGTTATCGCCAGCTCTCCGAAAATTACGCTAACCGCTACTGCTTTAATGGTGGATGTACTCGTCCGGAGTGTCCACAGATATGACGAACGGGAATCCCAGTGAGGGCCTCGGCCCGAGCGAGCAGGCGGTACTCGAGAAGATTGACGAACAGAACATCGACTTCCTCCGCCTCCAGTTCACGGACATCCTCGGCACCGTGAAGAACGTCTCCATCCCCGCCAGTCAGGCGGAGAAGGCGTTCGAGGACGGCATCTACTTCGACGGCTCATCCATCGACGGCTTCGTGCGCATCCAGGAGTCGGACATGCGGCTCAAGCCCGACCCCGAGACGTTCGCCGTGCTCCCGTGGCGCACCCGCGAGGACGAGGAAGAGGGCGGCGCCGCGCGTCTCATCTGCGACGTCATCAACACCTCCACGGGCGAACCCTTCGAGGGCGACCCGCGCCACGTCCTCAAGCAGGCGCTCGACCGCGCCGAGGAGATGGGTTACACCGTCAACGCCGCGCCCGAGCCCGAGTTCTTCCTCTTCGAGGAGGACGAGGACGGCCGCGCGACGACGAAGACCAACGACGCCGGCGGCTACTTCGACCTCGCGCCGAAGGACCTCGCCAGCGACGTCCGCCGCGACATCATCTACGGCCTCGAGGACATGGGCTTCGAAATCGAGGCCTCCCACCACGAGGTCGCGCAGGGCCAACACGAGATCAACTTCGAGTACGACGACGCGCTCTCGACGGCTGACAACGTCGGCACGTTCCGGACGGTCGTGCGCGCCATCGCCGCCCAGCACGACCTCCACGCGACGTTCATGCCCAAGCCCATCCCGCGCATCAACGGCTCCGGGATGCACACGCACATCTCGCTGTTCACGGAGGACGGCGAGAACGCGTTCCATGACGGCGACGACGAGTTCGACCTCTCGGAGACGGCCAAGCAGTTCACCGCGGGCATCCTCGAGCACGCCCCGGCGCTGGCCGCGGTCACGAACCCGACCGTGAACTCCTACAAGCGCCTCGTCCCCGGCTACGAGGCGCCGGTGTACGTCGCGTGGTCGGACCGCAACCGCTCCGCGCTCATCCGCAAGCCCGCGGCGCGCGTGCCGTCCGCGAGCCGCATCGAGGCGCGCTTCCCCGACCCGTCGTGTAACCCGTACCTGGCGTTCGCGGCGCTCATCCACGCCGGCCTCGACGGCATCGAGAAGGGCCTCGACTGCGACGACCCGGTCCGCGAGAATATCTACGAGTTCGACGAGGCCAAGCGCGAGGAGTACGGCATCGACACGCTGCCGTCGAACCTCGGCGACGCCCTCGACGAGCTCGAAGACGACGACGTCGTCCTCGACGCGCTCGGTGACCACGTCTCGGAGAAGTTCCTCGAGGCGAAGAACGCCGAGTACGACGACTACCGCGTCGACGTCTCCGACTGGGAGCTCGACCGCTACCTCGAGAAGTTCTAGACGGCTCCACGCCGCTTTTCTTTCGCGTCGCGCGCCGGCCAGCGACGGCTACCGCCGCAGTACTGGGAGCGCGACGAACGCGACGCCGGCGAGGGAGTGTGTCGAGCCAATCGCGGCCAGTCCCGCGTCGAAGTGCAGCGTGAGCGCGGCCGCGCCGCCGAGCGCAGCGAGAACGGGGAGTGCGGTCTTTACTGAGACGTCGTTCAGGAGCGCGCCGCGCCGCGTCACCAGCCACCAGCCGGCGAGCGCGCCGACCGTCCCGCCGAGCGCGGCGACCGGGTCCTCCGTGGGGCCGACGAGGCCGACGGCCGCGACGGCAGTGAGGACGGCGACGGCGAACCCGTAGCCGACGCGGCGGCGCGTGAGCGCGATCAGTACCGCGACGAACGCCGTGCCGAGGAGCGCGCCCGCGACGACGTCCGCGAGGTAGTGGACGCCGAGCGCGAGCCGCGTGAACGCCACGAAGACAATCATCCCGGCGGCCGCGGCGTACCGGCGCGCGCGGTCGCTCACGTCGAGGAGCGCCGCGAGCCCGCCGTAGAACGCCGCCGCGCCGGTGGCGTGGCCGCTCGGGAAGCCGTTGCCGTGTTCGGCGATGCGCATCACCGACGCCGGGGGTCGCGGCTCCGCGAACAGCCCCTTCGTGAGGACGACGACCGCGAGCGCGCCGATGCTCACCGCGAGCAGGCGCGCGCCGTCGCGCCGCGACAGCCAGCCGCGCTGCGGGCCGAACAGGTAGACGGCGGGCCCGACGGTCACCACGAACCATGTGCTCCCGAGGAACGTCAACACCACGAACACGGGCACGAGCGCCTCGGGGACGCTTCCCGCCAGCGCCTCCGTGACGCCGGCGCTGCGGTCGAGCGCGCTCACCGTCGCCACGACCGCACGCGGTCGGCGATTCGGCCCGGCACCCCGACGGCGCTGACGCTCAGGCCGAACAGCACCATCAGCACGTACAGCCCGAGCGTGGACAGCCACACCACGACCATCGCCAGAATCGACCAGCCGCCGCCGAGGTAGTGGAACGCGCCGACGGTCATCAGCGTGCCGTACAGCAACACGAGGTACGGTCCCCAGCCGCGCGCCTTCCCGCGGCGGAGGCGCTGGCGGACGTACTGCTTGAGGTCGGCTTCCAGCTCGGACTTCTGGACGGTCTTGGCGTCCAGCTCCGCGCGCAGCGCCTCGACTTCCGCGCCGAGTTCGGCGACGTCCGGCGCCTCGTTCGGTGGTTCTGGTTCCGGCTCCTCGTCGTCGTCAGGTCGTCCCGACAGCACGGCGTTGAGTACCGCGCCGAGCGTGATAACGATGCCGCCGAAGTACAGCCACGTCACCAGCAGGAGCGCGCCGCCCAGAATCCCGTACAGCTCGCCGCCGCCGACGTACGCGGCGTACACGCGGAACCCCTGCGCGAGCAGCGTCCACCCGACCGCCGCGAACGCCGCGCCCGGCAGCGCCTCTCGGACGGACACTCCGGCGTCCGGGAAGACGTAGTACGACGGCAGGAACACGAGCGTCAGCGCGAGCGGGAGCGTCAGCGCGCTCGCGAGGTCGAGGTACGGCACGACGTCGAGGTACGGCACGACGACGGTCACCGCGACGGCAGCGCCGACCGCCAGCGGCAGCGTCAGCAGCACGACGACGCCGTCGACGACCTGTTCGAGCAGCGACTCGGGCTTCTGGACGCCGTAGACCTGCGAGAACGCGACGTCGAGGCCGCGGAACAGCTTGAGCGCGGACCACGTCAACAGCAGGAGACTGACCGCTGTCGCGCCCGTGCGCCCGCGACCGTCCGTCATCGCGTCCCGGAGTGCGGTCTCCCCGGACGTAGTGAGGAACGGGTCGAGCGCGCCGACGATGGCATCGACCAGTTCGACGCCGCCGAGCGCGGTGCCGACCGCGACCGACAACACCAGCAGCGGAATCAGGGAGACGAACGCGTAGTACGCGACCGCCGCCGAGAGGAACGTCACTTGCTCGTCTTTGGCCGTTCCGGCGACGCGTCGCGCGACCCCGACGGCGGACCCGATTCGTGTCACGTCACGGACTTCGGCGCGGTGGGTCATAAATCGGGCTACTGCGGGACGCCTACTCGCGGACCGCGGCCTCGACGTCGGCGAGCGAGCCGTCGGTCTTGAACGTCGTGCCGCCGTACTGCGTGCGCGAGGCCGCCAGCCCCGCGTCGCGGAGTTCGCTGAGGAACTCGTCCATGCCGACGGCGGGCTCGCCCCACTGCTTGTAGAGGCGGTGCTGGTCGAAGTGCGTCGGCTCGTGGAGTTCGCCCGCGACGGTGTCCAGCAGCTTCCGGGCGCGCTTGGCGGTGCCCATGTAGTCGGTGACATGCTCGCGGACCTCCGCGACGAATTCCCTGTCGTGGGCGGGGCCGAGCCACAGCGGGCCGGCTGGCAGCACCTGCGTGCCGCCGCAGTGCGCGCACGTCTCCGGCGCGTCCGCAATCAGGCCGTACTCGTGCTCGCGGTGGAGGCACTCCTGACAGTGGTAGACGTAGCCGAGTTCGTCGATGGCCTCGTTGGCGTCGGTCGCGGTGTGCGAGAGGTCCAGGTACGTGCGGACGTAGTGGTCGCTGACGTGGCTGAGGATGGGCGTGACGCCGACGTCGTAGCGCGCGGCGGTGCGCGCGAGCGCGGACAGCAGCACGCGTAGCCCCATCTCGGCGTGGTACTCGGTGTTCCGGGGGACGGCGGAGTACTTCCGCACGCCGGACTCGAAGTGCGCGCCGCACAGCGGCGCGGTATCCGTGGCGGTGACGCAGACGAGGTTGCGGGCGTTCGCGAACGCCGCGTCCGCGAACGGAATCGGCGACCCGAACGGGTCGAGGTCCACGACGTCGAAGAACTGGCCGTCCTCGTGGAGGAGGCTGTTGACGTTGCGCTGGACGACCTCGCCGTCGAGGTCGTTGCGTGCGAGGTTCGCCCGCGCGAGTTCGACCGAATCGGGGTCGAGGTCCGCCAGCGTCGTCGTCCAGTCGTTGTTGGCGGCGCGCACCCCGCGGATGCCGCTGGCGGCCATCGCGTCGAGGTACGTCTCCGCGCGCGGCTCGCGCTCGCGGTACGCCGACAGCGCCGCGACCGTCAGGTCCCGGTTGAGTTCCTGCGTGGGGTTGAAGAACACGCCGTCGCCGGCGCCCTCGCCGCCGCCGGCTTCCCCGGGTACTTCGACGGTCACGCCGCCTTCCTCGACGAGCATACCGCCACTCGGAGCGACGCGGAAAAAAGGCCGACGGTTGCGAGGGCGCGAAGCGCCCTCGGAATAAGCGAGCGGCGAACGAAGTAAGCCGTGAGCTGCGGGAGACGTAGTCTCCCGAATTGTGTGAACGGTGAGCGTAGAGAACGGTGAACGTAGCGAGCACTGTCGGGCGTGCAGAGTGGGAGGCGAGAGCCCTCCCGAGCTACGAGAACTCTGGATGCGACGAAGTGCGGGCCGCGGGCGGGGTGAGCACGTCCGCGTGCGGCCGCGTGTCGTTAGTCGCCGACGTTCGTCGCGCGTTCGACGACGTCGGAGCCGTACTTCTCCGCTAGTTCGTCGTGCTGGTCGGGTCGGTGCTCGTAGACGTCCTGGAACAGCGTGATGGGGGTCTGGGCGGCCTGGTAGGTCGCCTCGTCCCACATGCGGTCCTTGCTGAGGTCCACGGTGACGCCGTCAATTTCGAGGGTGGCGGACTGGGTCATCGCGATGGCGCCCTTGCCCGCTTCCTTCGCGGCTTCGAACTCCTCCATGGAGTCCACGATGTCGTTCATGCTGGGGACGTACGACGTGCGGTCCAGCAGTTCCTCGCGGAGTTCCTCCTCGGAGAGTTCGCGCTCGTCGCCGCCGGCGCGGAGCACGTAGCCGTCGCCGGTCTCCGACAGCGAGAGGTCGTCGCCGTCGTAGACCTGTCGGCCTCCGTCGGCGTCGAGTTCGACCTCGCGGCCGCCGACGTCGAGTAGCCAGCTCCCGGTCTCCGGCGGGAGCGGCGCGGTGTTGGCGACCTCGACCTGTTCGGGGGTGAGCGACCAGATGCCGGTCATCCCCTTCGCGCGGTTGTCGCGCATGCGCTGGCGGTAGCCCTCGACGTCGCGGATGTCGTCGTAGGGGCCGTCCACGGCGACGAGGCCGGCGGCGCTGGCGCCCCGAGAGGTGTTGTGGCGCAGTTCCGGCCACGGCGGGAGTTCCCCGGTGGGCGTCATCGCGCGCATGTCCTTCGTGTAGTCGACCTCGCCGTCCACGAGCAGGAACATGCGTTCGAGGTTGTTCGACGGCTTGCCCACCTCCTCGCGGAGGTCGCCCATCGCGAGCTCGGCTTCGCCGCTCTCGACGATGACCGACATCGAGAGCGAGCCTTCGTCGAGGCCGTGCTCGTGTTCGACGATGGTGATGGCCTCGTCGGCCTTCTTCCAGTCGTCGATGTCGCCGACCTCCGGGATGACGAAGCCGTCGATGTGCTCGACGGCGCCGCCCTCGGGGTCGGCGATGGTGCGCATCTGCTCGAAGCCGCGGCGGCGCGTGGACGGCCGCTCGCGGTGCCACACCACCCGGGGGTGGATTTCGCCGGGGAAGTCGGCGCCGTGGTCGCTGACGACATCCACGATGTTCCGGGCGCCCTCCGCGCGCATCGACGGCGCGGTGGCGTCCTCGTTGTCCGGCACCCAGACGTCGGGCGCCTTGATGCCGCGCAGACCCGCGGCGCTACGCAGCATCTTCGCGGAGTCGTCCTCCCCCTCGACCGCGGTCGGGGTCGTGAAGAACGTCCGCACGAACTCGCGGTCGTAGTGGCGCTCGGTCGGGTCAGTCATCCTGCGTCGGCGTGGCCTCGTCGTCGGCCGTGATGGGGTCGCTCTCGTCCTCGCTGTACCCCTCGGACTCCTCGATGCGGCGCCGGGCCTCGGGGTCGAACTGGGTCTCGATGTCCTGGTAGCGGCTGACCAGCGAGAGGTCGTGGTGGCTCTCGGTCTCGTGGCCGAGGTAGCGGTCTTCGAGGTCGAACTGCGCCTGCTCGGCGTTCTCGGCGATGTTCTCCATGTCCTCGTAGACGGCGTGGGCGCCCGAGTGGAGGCCGTAGAGGGTGATGAAGATGTACTCGTAGCCGAGGTCGCCGAGCTCCTCGAAGGTCAGCGGGTCGTCTTCCTCGCTCCACGCGAACGACGACGAGTAGTTGAACGCGAGGTCGAGGTCCGGGTGGGTCTCGTGGATGGTCTCGGCGTACTCGACGGCGTCCTCGCGGGACGGGTCGGGCATCTCCGGCCAGACGAGGTCGACGCCAGCGTCCGCGTAGATGCGGCCGCGTTCGAGGTGTTCCTCCCAGTCGCCGTTCGCGGAGCCGTACGCGTCGGTGCGCGCGATGATGACGGTGTCCTCGGACTGCTTGGCATCGACGGCGGCCTCGAAGCGCGCCTGCGCCTTCTCCCGGGAGACGATCTCCTTCCCGGCGATGTGGCCGCAGCGCTTGGGCGTCGTCTGGTCCTCGATGTGAATCGCGGCGACGCCGGCCTTCTCGTACTCGCGGACGGCGCGGCGGACGTTGTGGACGCCGCCGTAGCCGGTGTCGGCGTCCGCGACGACTGGGAGGCTGGTGGCGTCGACGATGCGCTTTGCGTTCTCGACCATCTCGGTCATCGAGACCATCTCGAGGTCCGGGAAGCCGAACTGCCCGAGGACCGTAGAGTAGCCGCTCATGTAGACGGCGTCGTGGCCGGCGCGTTCGGCCAGCCGCGCGTCGAGGGCGTGGTAGAGGCCGGGCGCGAACACGTAGGGGTCGTCGTCCGCGAGCAGTTCGCGGAACTCGCGGCCGGCGGCGTTGTCGATGTCTCGGTGCGTGTAGTCGGGGTAGTCGTCACTCATCAGTTGGCTCCGTGTGTCGGTGGCTCCAGACGGTCTCAGCGAGCGATTCTTCCTCGTCGGCGTCGCCCCGGAGGTCCGGGACGACCGGCGCGCCGGTGTTGTCTATGTCGGTGTAGGTGGGCATGGTGGGGTCTCTGTGGGTCGCTGTGGCGGTCGATAGTCGGTGCGAGCGGTCGTGCGGTGGCGTACTGCGGGCATCGCAACTGGTGACGGGGCGACCAGCCGCATAAAGTTAATGAATAATAATGTAATATGGCTCGAATGGCATTAACAATGATTAAGGAATTGGTTTGTCACGTCAATACGTACCACGGACGCGCGACCGAACCTGCTAAACCACGCGCCGCCCAACAGCGGGTCGTGTCCGAGGTCGACGACTGGCGGGCCGCACTCGCCGACGCCGGCGAACTCACCGGCCCAATCGTAGAAGGCATTCTCGCCGAACACGGCGACCGCGGCCAGCGCGCCGTCGAAGCCGCCAGCGAAGGCCGCGTCAAACAGTACAACGACTTCACCGTCGTCGTCGGCCACGAAGACGAGTACATCGTCGAAGACGGCAACTGCAACTGCCAAGACAGCCAGTACAACCTCGACCCCGACGAATCCTGCTGGCACGCCATCGCCGTCGACGTCGCCGAACGCGTCGGCGAAGTCGACCACCACGACATGTACTACAGCGAGGTTAGAGATTTCCTGTAGCGACCTTTTACGCTGCGCGCGCCTCTGGCGCGCTCGGCAAAAGCTACGCCAAAAGCACTCCTCCTTCGGTTCGCTCGCTCTCCTCAGTCGTCGGCCTCCACTCGCTCACTCCGTTCGCTCGTGGAGTGAACCGCTTCGCTCGGGCTTTGCAAGCCGCTCGCTCGCGGATGCTAACTGTCGATGAAGCGGGCGGAAAGCGTTGCTCGGGTGTGGGAACCGTTCCCTACTGTTCGGCGCAGATGTCCACGAAGTTCCGGAGAATCCGCAGGCCGGTCTCCCCGGACTTCTCGGGGTGGAACTGGGTGCCGAAGACGTTGCCCTCGTCGTTGGCGACGATGGAGGGGAACGCCTCGCCGTAGTCGGTCTCGGCGACGACGTGGTCGTCGCTGTTCGGTTCGGCGTAGTAGGAGTGGACGAAGTACGCGTGCTCGCCGTCCACGCCTTCGACGAGGGGGTGGTCGCGGGTCACGTCGAGTTCGTTCCAGCCCATGTGCGGGACCTTCACGTCGCCCGTGAATCGACGGTTCCGACCCGGAATCAGGTCCAGACCGCGCACGTCGCCCTGTCCCTCGCGCTCGGCCTCCTCGCTCTCCGTGAGCAGCATCTGCATCCCCAGACAGATGCCGAACAGCGGGCGGCCGGCCTCGGCGGCGTCGACGAGCGCGTCCCGGAACGGCCCCGCGTTCTCCATGCCGTCGCCGAACGCGCCGACGCCCGGCAACACGATGCCGTCCGCGTCGTCGAGCGCGCCCGAGTCGTCGGAGATTGTCACGTCCGCGTTCGCGCGTTCGAGCCCGCGCGTGACACTCCTGAGGTTCCCCAGCCCGTAGTCCACGACGACGACCGAAGCGGTCGTCTGGTCGGTCGACGAGATGCTCATGTTCGTGGCTTCGCCCCCCAGTTGCAAGTGGGTTTCCCTCCGCTGTTTGGTACATAGTGATGGGTATCACTGGATATAGTTGAAGGACAAACCTTTTCAACCACCTCTCGTATTCACAAACGAATTCCCCATGGCGGGACGACGCAAATTCCTCAAAATCGCAGGCGCGACAGGTATCGCTGGACTCACCGGACTCGCGGGCTGTACGGGCGGCGGCGACGGCGACGGCGGTGACGGCACGTCCGAAAGTGGCGGGACGACGACGGGCACGACGAGCAGCGGCCCGACGGAGCTGACGTTCACGCTCACGCCGGCCGAGTCCGACGTCGACGTCAAACAGCAGTACCAGCCGATGTTCGACTACCTCGAGTCCGAGGCGGACGTCTCCATCTCCTCCAGCGTCGCGGCGGACTACGCCGCGGTGTACTCCTCGCTGGAGTCCGGGCAGACGGACATCGCGGACGCCGCACCGGCAATCGCGATTCAGAGCGCGGACAACGACGTCGCGGAGGTCGCCGGCATCCGCATCGCGTACGGCGCCGCGAAGTACTTCTCGCTCATCACGACGCTGCCGGACAGCGGCATCGACGAGCTCGCGGACCTCGAAGGCGAGACGGTCGCGTTCGCAGACCGCCTCTCCACGAGCGGCTCCATCTTCCCGCTGTACATGCTCAAGCAGGCCGGTCTCGACACCGGCGGCGCGCCCAACGGCACGCCCAACGACTTCGAGGGCCAGTGGTCGGACCACTCACAGGCCCGCGAGACGCTCATCAACCGCGACCCGGTCGTGGCTGCGGGCACCGGCGCGTTCTCCACGGCGCCCAACGTCCCCAAGGACCAGTTCCCCCAGGAGTTCCTCGACATGTCCGCCGAGAACGACGGCGACCTCGGCACGGAGTCCCCGGAACTGGAACTGCTCTCGTGCTCGAACCCGATTCCGCGCGCGCCCATTCTCATCCGCTCGGCGCTGGACTCGACGGTCAGGTCCGACGTGACCGACGCCCTGCTGGCCGCCACCGAGGAGGACCTCATCAACGAGGACCTCGGCGACGACCAGCAGCTCTGGTTCACCGGGCTCAGCGAGGGCACCGTTGAGGACTACCAGCCGGTCCGCGACGCCTTCGACGAGCTCGGCGTCGAACTCGGGAACGCGTAACGCCGACGCACCTAATCGATTAATCTATTTGTCGCCCGTGATGACCCCCTACAAGCCCGCCAGTCGGGTTAGGCGGCCGCACAAGCAATGATCGAAGTCTCAAATCTGAGCAAATCGTACGGCGAAATTCAGGCTGTCGACGACGTCTCGTTCACCATCCCCGACGGTGAGTTCGTCGTCGTGCTCGGCGAGTCCGGCGCGGGGAAGTCGACGCTCCTGCGCTGTCTCAACGGTCTCACCGAGCCGACGTCCGGCTCGATTACCATCAACGGCGACCCCGTCGAGGGGCCGCGGGACGACGTCGCGATGGTATTCCAGCAACACTACCTCATCGAGGAGATGAGCGCGTACAACAACGCCCTGACGGGTGCACTCGGTCGCACTTCGTTCTTCAACAGCCTCCTCGGTCGGTACACCGAGGAGGACAAGTACGAGGCGCTGCGTGCCCTCGAAACGGTCGGCTTGCTCGACGAGTCCGGGCAGTCAGTCGGGCAGATGAGCGGCGGCCAGCAGCAGCGCGTCGGCATCGCTCGCGCGCTCGTCCAGCAACCGAACCTCCTGCTCGCCGACGAGCCGGTCGCGAGCCTCGACCCGGCGTCCGCCGAGCAAGTGATGGCGTACATCCGGCAAGCCGCCGACGAGCGCGGCCTGTCGACGCTCGCGAGCCTCCACCAGGTGAACATCGCCCGCGAGTTCGGGGAGCGGTTCCTCGGCATGAAGGACGGCGAGGTCATTTTCGACGGCTATCGCGACGACCTCACGGTCGACGTCATCGACGAAATCTACGGCACCATCGAGACCGAAGCGATTCGAACGGAGGCGGAAGCATGAGCACGGACACGGAAGACGCGGCATCGACGGTTTCGGAGTCGGTACAGGAGCAGTTCACGCGGCTCCGCATCAACAAGCGCGCGCGGCAGGTGTTCTCGGTGTTCGCGCTGGTCGTGTTCGGGTGGCTGTTCTCGCTGGCGCTCGGACAGGTCGGGTTCTCTATCGCGGAAATCATGCGCTACTGGCCGGACTTCCGCGACGCGCTCGGACAGTTCTTCCCGCCGGGCGAACTGTTCGGCCTCCCGTTCGTCGACACGGGCGCGTACTGGTCGTTCATCCAGGCGAACAACCTCCTCTTCCAACTGGAGACCAACGGCGCCGGCGTCGCATTCTGGAACTGGACGTTCATCCCCGGACAGATGTTCGTCACGCTCGCGATGGGGTTCGCGGGCACCGTGCTCGGCCTGCCGGGTGCGCTCCTGTTGGGCGTGCTGGGCTCCGAGCGCGTCACGCCGTACCCGTTCAACTTCATCTTCCGCGGGACGATGAGCGTCATCCGCGCGATTCCCGCGCTCGTCTGGGCGCTCATCTACATCCCGCTGGGCGGCGTCACGCCGTTCACGGCGACGCTCGCCATCGGCACCGACACGATGGGGAACCTCGGCCGCCTGTTCACGGACGCCCTCGAAGAGGTCGAGGACGGCCCCATCGAGGCCATCGGCTCGACCGGCGCCAGCGGCCCCCAGCGCGTCGTCTTCGGGATGCTGAGTCAGGTGTTCTCGCCGTTCATCGCGTGGACGATGTACATCCTCGAAATCAACACGCGCATCGCCGTCACCATGGGCCTCATCGGCGGCGGCGGCCTCGGGTACGTGCTCACGACCCAGCGCGGGCTGTTCAAGTACACGAACATGATGGCGACGATTCTGGTCATCTTCGTGCTCGTCATCTCCGTGGAAGTCGTCAGCCAGCGCGTCCGCTCGTACATCCGCGGCACCGAGGAGTCCCAGGGGCTCATCGCGCTTATCGTGGAGTTCCCCCAGCGGATGGTCCGCACGCTCTGGCAGTGACTCAGTAGTCGCCGAGCTGGGACTGCCCGCTGCTCTCGCCGGCTATCGTCGCCGCCTTCTCTATCGTCTCCGTGAACGTCTCGCGCTGGCTCGCGTCGTACAGCGTCGCCGCCGGATGCAGGCAGAGGAGGACTTCCCGCGGCTCCCCGCCGAGTTCGACGCGCTCGACGTTCCCCGCTTCGCTCGTCACCGCGATGTCCCGTTCGAGCAGGTGTTCGCCGGGGACCTTCCCGAGCGTGACGATTACGTCGGGGTCAACGAGCTCGATTTCGCGTTCAAGGTACGGCCGGCAGTTCGCCAGCTCCTCTCGGCTGGGGTCGCGGTTCTCCGGCGGGCGACAGCGCACGCAGTTCGTGATGCGGACGTCCGCGCGCGGCAGCCCCGCGTCCCGGAGTTCGTCGTCGAGCACGTCGCCGCTGCGCCCGACGAACGGCACGCCCTCCTCGTCCTCGGACGCCCCGGGCGCCTCCCCGACGAACAGCACGTCGGCGTCCTCGGGGCCGTCCCCGTTGACGATTCGGCTCCGGGACTCGACGAGGTCCGCACAGCGCGTGCACTCCGTGACCTCCACGCCCTCCATGCCGTCGATGTCGCTCATGCGTGTGCCGACCACGGCTGCCGGGTTAAGCGTTACAGACCCGAGTCGCCTGCGGCCTCCCGTCGGTCGGCCGCACGCGCCGCCAGCCGCGCGACCCGCAACGGCTCCGGCCGGCCGCCTTCGGGCGTGAACGCGCGAACGACTTCCGCGGGGTTCTCGCAGCCGACCGCGCGCACGAACACGCGTTCGTCGTTCACGGTCACGGGCTCCCGGTCGGGCTGGCGCTCGTAGACGTCGAGGCGCCGGTCGCGTTCGTCGCCGGAGAACTCCCGTTCGATGGCGGCGTCCAGTCCCTCGCTCTCCTCGAAGGAGACGGAGAGCACGGGCCGCGAGACGGCGTCGTGGACGGCGTGGAGGTCCACGACGTTGAACCACGCGGGCGCGATGCCCGACACGAACACGTACTGGACGTCCTCGCGGTCCAACTGGCGGTAGCACTCGACGACGGCCGCGGTGCTGTCGAGGCCGCCGACCGTGCACGAAGTAAACGAAAAGCCGTCTACCACTCGGGACGCCCGCACGACCGCGCCGGCGACCGTGGACTCCTCGCCCCGGTATGACTCCGCGACACCGAGTGCCCGCGTCCCGGCCTTCACCACGCTACTCGCCTTTGATGTCCTTCAGTCGGTCGAGGAGTTCGTCGTTCGACGCGCCGATCTCGTAGTTCACGTCGCCGCTGTGCTCGTACTCGGCGGTGTCGATGCCGTCGTCGGCGTCGATGTCGTCTGAGTCGAGAGACTGGTTCTCCTGCTCGGATTCGTCGTAGCTCCCGAAACCCATGTGTGAGCGTACGACTCCCTCCCCCAAAAATTCCCCGCTGAGTTGACCGCGGAGCGTGAAAAAACCCCGCCGTTTTACCACGACCGCGGGCGTCCCCGTTGGTATGGACGTAGTCCACGTCACCCGCGACGCCGAGACGTTCACGTGCAACGCCTACCTCGCGCCCGGCGACGAGCCGACGCTCGTGGACGCCGGCGCGTACGACGGCGTCGTCGACGAGATTCGGCGCCACGTCGACGACCTCGAACGCGTCGTCCTCACGCACCAGCACGGCGACCACGTCGAGCAACTGGACGCCGTGGTGGACGCCTTCGACCCCGAGGTATACGCGTTCGCCGACCACCGCCTCCGCACGCACGAACTCGGCGACGGCGACCGCGTGCGCGTCGGCGACGACGACTTCGAGGTCGTGTTCACGCCCGGCCACGCGCCCGACCACGTCTCGCTGGTCTCCGACGCCGCGCTGTTCTCCGGGGACGTCGTCGTCCACGACGACGGCGCGTTCGACGACGGGAGCTTCGGCCGCACCGACATGGCCGGCCAGTCCCGCGAACGGCTTGTCGGGAGCGTCCGCGAACTCCTCAAGCGCCTGCCCGACTCTGTCGAACACATGTACTCCGGTCACGGCGAGGTCTTCCACGGCGACGTCCGCAGCGTGGTCGAGCGCGCGCTCGACCGCGCCGAACGCCGCGAACCCAAGTACGACGAGTAGCGCTCCGCGAGTGCGATGGCCTGTCACACCCCGGGAACCCTTTTTCTGACGGGAGTCGTTTCTCCGGGTATGCCCGGGAGACCGTTTCTCGAAGGCGACGCGGTGGACCTCTGTGCGGTCGCCGAGGACGACCTGGAGTTCCTCCGCGAGACGCTCAACGACCCCGCAGTGTGGCCGTCGCTGTCCGCGCGCACGCCGCTGACCGAGAAACAGGAGCGAGAGTGGTACGAGGAGCACGCCAGCGACGACAACGGGAACGTGAACTTCGTCGTCGCGGTGGACGACCAGCCGATTGGCAGCGTCGGCGTCCACGGCGTCGACGACGTCAACGGCAGCGCCGAGGTCGGCATTTTCCTCGGCGAACAGTTCTGGGGGAACGGCTACGGCACCGAAGCCGGCCGTCTCGTCACCGAGTACGCGTTCGCCCAGCACCGCCGCCATCGCGTCGTCGCGCGCGTCTTCGAGGGCAACGACGCCTCCGCGCGCATCTGGGAGAAACTCGGCTTCGAGCTGGAGGGCACGCACCGCGACGAAGTGTTCGTGGACGGCGAGTACCGGGACGTGCGCTACTACTCGGTGCTCGAAGACGAGTGGAACGGCGAGAACTGAGTTACGTCGAGCGGGACTCCTTGGCCTTCGGACGCAGGTTCTTGTACCCGCACTTGCGGCACTCGGAGGCGCGCTTGGGGTTCCGGGCGTTACACCGCATGCAGATCTGCTTCTCGAGCAGTCGGGCCTCGATGGACTCGCTCATGGGGCCGGATTCGCCGCCAACGCGTTTAAGCGTTCGGAATGCCGGTCCGGGCCGCTACGCTTCGTCGGCGAGGTAGTCCTCCTGCACCGCGACGACCTCCGCGGAGTCCGCGCACTCGCTGTACCGCCGGAGCGGCTCCTCGTTGAGTTCGAGGAACGTGTGCCCCCACGTGAACTTCGAGAGGATTTCCTCGGCGTGCTCGCGCTCGCCCAGAATGGTGAGTCCGGCGGCGAACGCCTCCACGGTGTTGAGCTGGAACGGCTGGCCGTAGTTGACGGGGTTGGCGGCGACGAGGAACGGGAGCGCGCGGTGCTCGCCGTCGATTTCGAACATCGCTTCGCCGGCCGTCTCCCACGAGCAGTCCAGCGCCACCAGCCGGCCGTGGTCGGCGTCCGCGGGCGACAGCGCGGTGTCGGCGTGCGGGTTCAGGACGACGCCGTACGGCGTCGCGCGCGCGGACTCGTGGAGGACGGCCTCGTCGAAGCGCGCGAGCTTGCGCGCCGTGCACTTCTTCGGGTCGTCGTCGCCCTCGTACCGGACGTGCAGGTCCACACCACCGGTAGGCCGTCACGGAGGAAAAACACCCCGTTCCCCGGGTGATGGCTGTGCGTCGCTCCCGCGGTTTCTTGTCCGGGCGACCCCACGACTCTGGTATGGACGACGCTGCGCTCGCACGCGCCTACTACGACGCCATCGACGCCGGGGACTACGACGCTCTCCGTGGAGTGCTCGCGCCCGACTTCGAGCACGTCCGCCCGGACGTGACGCTCTCGGGCCGCGAGGCGTTCGTCTCGTTCATGCGCGAGGACCGGCCGCGCACTGACACCCGCCACGCCGTCGACGCCATCTACGAGGGAGCAGAGGGCGTCGCGGTCCACGGGCGCTTGCTCGCCGCCGACGACGGCCGCGAACTGTTCACGTTCGTGGACGCCTTCGACACCGCCGACGGGGAAATCGTCGGGCTGACGACTTACGCCGGCGCTATCGACTCGACGGCGGGCAACACCTCGTCCTCGTAGAACTCGAAGAACCCCGATTGGTCGGGGCCGACCTGGTGGACGTACACGCGGTCGTAGCCCGCCTCGACGGCGTTCTCGATGGCCGCGACGTGGTCCTCGGGGTCGGGGCCGGTGACGAGCGAGTCCGCGACGTCCGCTCTCGTGACCAGCTCGCAGGCCTGCTCGAAGTGCGCGGTCGTCGGCAGCTGGGAGGCGAGTTCGCCGGGGAGCGCGGTGTTGGGCCACCACTCGTAGGCCGTCTCGACCGCTTCCTCCTCGGTCTCGGCGTAGCAGACGCTCAACTGCGTGTACCGCGGCCCCTCGCCGCCGTGCTCCGCCCACGTCTCGACGGCCGCCTGCGGGCCGACCGACCAGAACCCGTCCCCGATTTCGGCGGCGGTCTCGGCCGCGGACGGGCCGTACGCGGAGACGACGATGGGCGGCGTCTCCTCGGGGCGCGTGAACAGCCGCGCGTTCTGGACGGTGTAGTGTTTCCCGTGGTGGCTCTGCTGGCCACCGGACCAGAGCTTGCGGATGATTTCGACCGCCTCTTCGAGCATTTCGAGGCGGACCGCGTGCTCGGGCCAGTGCTCGCCCACGATGTGCTCGTTGAGCAGTTCGCCAGTGCCGACGCCGAGGAAGAACCGGCCGTCGAGCATCGACGCCACCGACGCCGACGCCTGCGCGACGATAGCGGGGTGGTAGCGCATGATCGGGCAGACGACGCCGATACCCACGGGAATGTCGTCGGTGGCGTGCGCGACGCCGCCGAGCGTCGACCAGACGAAGCCGCTCTCGCCCTGCTGGCTCACCCACGGGTGGAAGTGGTCCGAAATCGAGAGGAAGTCGAACCCCGTGTCCTCCGCGCGGGCGGCGTACTCCACGAGGTCGTTCGGGGGGTGCTCCTCGCTGGAGAGCGTGTACCCGAGCTGTACCATCACCCGCACCTCCGCGTGCTCGCGCTCATGTGGGGCGGGTCGCAGCGAGCGAGGAAAAGCCTACTCGCCGATTACTCGCGGTCGCCCTCGCCGAGCGCCGACTCGCCGACCTTCTCGGTGCCCTCGACGACCTCCTGCCCGTTCATGTACGGCTGGAGCGCCTCCGGCACGTCCACGGTGCCGTCGTCGTTCTGGTAGTACTCCAGAATCGCGACGAGCACCCGGGGCACCGCCAGCCCCGAGCCGTTCAGCGTGTGGAGGTACTCCGCGCTCTCGTGGCGCTCGGGCCGGTACTGGATGCCCGCGCGGCGCGCCTGGAAGTCCTCGAAGTTCGAGACGCTGGAGACCTCCAGCCAGCGGCCGCCCTCCTCGGGGCCGTCGTCCATGTCGTCGCCGGGCGCCCACACCTCGATGTCGTACTTCTTCGCCTGCGTGAAGCCCAAGTCGCCCGTGCACATCTCCAGAATCCGGTACGGGAGGTCGAGGCGTCGCAGCACTTCCTCGGCCTCGTCGACGAGCCCCTCGAAGCGCTCGTAGGAGTGCTCGGGCTCGACGAAGTTCACCATCTCCACCTTGTTGAACTGGTGGACGCGCACGATGCCGCGGGTCTCGGTGCCGTGCTCGCCGGCCTCCCGGCGGAAGTTCGGCGAGTACGCCTGATGCTTGAGGGGGAGGTCGTCGCTGAGCAGAATCTCGTCGCGGTACATGTTCGTCACCGGGACTTCCGCCGTGGGGAGCAGCCAGAGGTCGTCGTCGTCGTAGTCGGCGTCGTTGACGTCGCCGATGCGGTAGGCGTCCTCGACGAACTTCGGGAACTGGCCGGTCCCCTCCATCGACTTCGAGTTCACGGGAATCGGCGGGAAGACGTCCTCGTAGCCCTGATCGCGGTGGACGTCGAGCATGAACTGCACGAGCGCGTGTTCGAGGCGGGCGCCCGCGCCCTTCGCGAAGTAGAAGCCGCCGCCCGAGACCTTCGCGCCGCGCTCGAAGTCCAGGATGTCCAGTTGTTCACCGAGGTCGTAGTGGGGCGTCACCTCGTCGGGGAGGTCGCGGAGGTTGTCGAAACCCTCGCGGCGGCGCTCGACGTTCTCGGACTCGTCGGCGCCCACGGGCACCTCCTCGTGGGGGACCATCGGGAGCGTCAGCAGTTTCCGCTCCAGTTCGGCCTCCAGTTCGTCCGCGCGCGCCTCGATTTCTTCGAGCTCGTCCTTGAGCTCCTGCGAGCGCTCGATGGCCTCCTGCGCCTCCTCGTCTTTCCCCTCCTGCTTGAGCTCGCCGATTTTCGAGGAGACCTCGTTGCGCTCGTGGCGGAGCTCGTCGCCGCGTGCCTTGAGGTCGCGCCACTCCTCGTCGACTTCCAGAATCCGGTCGAGGTCCGCGTCCACGCCCTTCTTCTCCAGGGCGGCCCGCACCTCGTCGGGGTGTTCGCGGACGTACTGTCTGCTCAGCATTTGCCGGAGTTTGCGGGGGCGCCGGCAAGAACGTATCGCATCCCCGTGAACAGGTCACGAACCCGGAGCCGGGCGCGCGTGGAAATATCGGCCACGGGCAGAATATACACCACCCCCGAACCGCGTACGCGGGAACGCATGGACGTCCTGTTTACCGTCGCGGTCGCCGCCGCGGCGTTCGTCGGGTTCAACGTCGGCGGGTCGTCGACGGGCGTCGCGTGGGGGCCGTCGGTCGGCGCGGGAGTCACGGAGAAGACGACCGCGGCGGCGCTGATGACCGTCTTCGTCCTGCTTGGCGGCTGGACGGTCGGCCGGAACGTCGTGGCGACGCTGGGCAGCGGCGTCGTCGCGCCGAGCGCGTTCACCGTCGAGGCGAGCATCGTCGTGCTCGCGTTCATCGGTGTCGGGATGGTGGTCGCGAACGCCTACGGCGTCCCCATCTCCACGTCGATGACGGCCGTCGGCGCCATCGCGGGCCTCGGGCTCGCGACCGACACGCTCGACTGGGCGGTACTCGGGGAAATCGTCGTCTGGTGGCTTGTCGCGCCCGTCGCCGGCTTCTGGTGTGGCGCGGTCGTCGGTCGCTACCTCTACGTCCGCCTCCAGCGGGCCGCCGCCATCGAGCAGTCCGACGGCCCGCTGCTCGTCCTCGACCGGTCCGCTCTCGTCCCGACGCCCGCGCTCGGCCCCGGGACGACGCCCCGGGAGTTCGTCAGCACCGCGCTCGTCGTCGTCGTGGCGTGCTACATGTCGTTCTCGGCGGGCGCGAGCAACGTCGCGAACGCGGTCGCGCCGCTGGTCGGCGGCGGCCTCCTCGCGCCCGGGCCGGCGGTCGCGCTCGCGGCGGCGGCCATCGGCGTCGGTGCGTTCACCATCGCACGCCGCACGATGGCCTCCGTGGGGAGCGAACTCACGGACCTCCCGCTGCTGGCGGCGATGGTCGTGACGGTCGTCGCGGCGACGATTACGACCGCCGCGTCGTGGCTCGGCATCCCCATCAGTCTCGCGCTCTCGACGGTGATGACCATCGTCGGCCTCGGCTGGGGGCGGGCGTCGCGGACGGCGACGGCCTCCGAGCTGGCGCGCGGCGACGTCCACGCCGAAGTGACCGTGGCCGCGGCCAGCGTGGAGGTCGAGCCGGTCGCCGAAATCGGCGGCGAGCGCAGCGGCGACCTCGACGAGGCCGCGCTGTTCGACCCGTCGACGGTCGCGCGGTTCGTCTCCTTCTGGATTCTCGGACCGAGCGTCGCCAGCGTGCTGTCGTACCTGGCGTTCTCGGTGCTGCCGGTGGCTGGGGCGCCGTGAGCGCGGCTCGCGCACGCGAAATCTTTTGCGTGCGGCCGCCCCACTCCCGGTATGGCACCCGGCGACGTCTTCGACGTCGAACAGTGTAGCGACATCTCGTACGTCGATACCGGCATGTACGACACCGGCGAGTACGGCTCCGTCTACGTCGTCGACGCCGACCGCCCGGCAATCGTCGACACCGGCATCGGCACGAACTACGAGCGCGTGCTCGCCGCGCTCGACGACTGCGGCATCGCGCCCGCGGACCTCGAAGCGATTCTGGTGACGCACGTCCACCTCGACCACGCGGGCGGCGCGGGCTTCATCGCCGAGGAGTGCCCGAACGCGGACGTCTACGTCCACGAAATCGGCGCGCCCCACCTCGCGGACCCCTCGCGGCTCGTGGAGGGCACGAAGGAGGCGGTCGGCGACCAGTGGCAGTACTACGTCGAGCCCGAGCCCGTCCCCGAGGAGCGCATCGTCGAACTGGAAGACGGGGACACCGTGGACCTCGGGTCGCGGGAGCTGACCGCCCACCACGCGCCCGGACACGCCCCCCATCAGGTCGTCTTCGAGGACCACGCCGACGACGCCGTCTTCACCGCGGACGCCGCCGGCATCTGGATTCCCTCGCAGGACCGCGTGCGGGAGACGAGCCCGCCGCCGAACTTCGACCTCGAACAGTGCGTCACCGACGCCGAGCTGATTCGCCGCCTCGACCCCGACGTCCTGCTGTACGCGCACTTCGGGCCGGGGCCGGACGACACCGACGCGGTCCTCCGCCAGTACGAGCAAGTGCTACGGGAGTGGGTCGAGACCGTCGAACGCGAGGTCGTCGAGCGCGGCAGCGAGGAGGCGGCCATCGACCATCTCGCGGGCACGAACGAGGTCTGGCAGGTCTGGGGCGACCACAAGGCCCGCGCGGAAACTACAATGAACGTTCATGGAGTTCTCCACTACCTTAAGACCCGGGAGGCCCACTAGGGGGTATGGACTTCCGCGAGGCGGAACGCGACTACGAGGACGAGGTCACCGGGCAGACCACCCTCGCTCGCACGTTCGAGGACGCGGCAAAGCGACACGCAGACCGCCCCGCGCAGGGGTACAAGGGCGGCGTCCACGACCGCACGCTCACGCCGGACGTACTGCCGCCGGCGCCCGACGGCGACTTCGAGAACGTCACGTACGGCGAGATGCGCGACGTCGTCCGCAACCTCGCCGCCGGGTTCCGCGACCTCGGCGTCGAATCCGGGAAGCGCGTCGGCATCTTCGCGCACACCCGCATGGAGTGGGCGCAGTGCGACTTCGGGATTCTCGCGGCCGGCGGCGCCGTCACCACCGTCTACTCCAGCTCCAGCTCGCGGCAAGTGAAACACCTCCTCGGCGACAGCGGCGCGGTCGGCGTCGTCGTCGAGGGCGAGACCGAACTCGAACGCGTCCGCGAGGTCGAGGACGACCTCGACGTGGAGTTCGTCGTCACGATGGACCACGTCGCCGACGACGACGCCATCCCGCTCTCGGAAGTGTACGAGCGCGGGAAGGAGGTCTTCGACCGCGACGCCTACGAGTCGTGGATCGACGACACCGACTACGACGACCTCGCGAGCCTCATCTACACCTCGGGCACCACCGGCCAGCCGAAGGGCGTCGCGCTCACTCACGAGAACTTCCGGGAGAACGTCAACCAGTGCCGCAAGCGGTTCGGCCCGCGACCCGACAAGGCCGACTACCCCGCCATCACCGCCGAGACCCGCGTCGTCTCGTTCCTCCCGCTGGCGCACGTCCTCGAACGCCTCGCCGGCCACTTCCTGCTGTTCGCGTCGGGCGCCCACGTCTGCTACGCGGAGTCCCCGGACACGCTCCGCGAGGACTTCGCGCTGTGCGAGCCCACGTCGGGGACCAGCGTTCCGCGCGTCTACGAGAAGATTTTCGCGGCGGTCCGCGAGGAAGCCGCCCAGTCCCCCACCAAGGAGCGCATCTTCGAGTGGGCGACCGGCGTCGGCCGCGAGTTCTACGAGGCCGACGACCCCGGGCTGGCGCTGCGCGCGAAACACGCCGTCGCGGACAAGCTCGTCTTCGAGCAGGTGCGGGACGCCCTCGGCGGGAACATCGACTTCTTCATCTCCGGCGGCGGCTCGCTGTCGCCGGAGCTGTGCGCGCTCTACCACGGCATGGGCCTCCCGATTCTGGAGGGGTACGGCCTCACCGAGACCAGCCCCGTCCTCTCGGTGAACCCGCCGGAGGCGCCGAAAACCGGCACCATCGGCCCGGCGGTCGTGGACACCGAGCTTCGCGTCGACGAGACCGTCGCCAGCCCCGAGCAGCGCGACGCCAGCGACGGCGACGTCGGTGAACTGCTCGCGCGCGGCCCGCAGGTCTTCGACGGCTACTGGGGGCTCGACGACGCCACCGAGCAGGCGTTCACCGAAATAGATGGAGCGGAGTGGTTCCGCACGGGCGACGTGGTGGAGATTCGGGACGACGGCTACGTCCGGTTCCTCGAACGCGCGAAACAGATTCTCACGCTCTCCACGGGGAAGAACGTCGCGCCCGGCCCCATCGAGGACGCGTTCGCCGCGACCCCGGTGGTCGAGCAGGCGATGGTCGTCGGGGACAACCGGAAGTTCGTCTCCGCGGTCATCGTCCCCGACTTCGACGCGCTCCGCAAGTGGGCCGACGGCAAAGGCATCGACCTCCCCGACGACAAGGCCGCCATCTGCCGGGACGACCGCGTCGAAGCCCGCATCCAGCAGGCCGTCGACGCCGTCAACGAGAACTTCGAGGACTACGAGCAGATCAAGCGCTTCCGCCTCGTCCCCACGGAGTTCACCGAGGACAACGACCTGCTCACGCCGACGATGAAGAAGAAGCGCCGCAACATCCTCGACGCGTTCGCAGACGAGATCGGCGACATCTACGCGGAGTGACCGCCGCGAGCGCCGGTTCCGCCGCAGTCGCGGGGGCGGCTGCCGGCATCCGGGCGCTTTAAGGGTAGCGGCGCCGAATCACGGGACGATGCCGGTACTGGAGGGGCTGCCGTGAGCTCCGAACTCATTCCACTGGTCGCCACGATTATCGCCCTCGGAGTGGCGTCGCAGGTCATCGCGGACCGCCTCCAAGTGCCGAGCGTGCTGTTCCTCGTCATCGCGGGGATTCTCGTCGGCCCGGAGGTGCTGGGCGTCGTCACCCTGGAGACGTTCGGCGGCGCGGAGACGCTGTCCAGCATCGTCGGGCTCTCCGTCGCTATCATCGTCTTCGAGGGCGCGTTCCACCTGAAGCTCCCGAAGCTCCGGGAAGCCCCGGGGGCGGTGTTGCGACTCACGACGGTCGGCGCCGCAATCTCGCTGGTGGGGACCGCGCTGTCGGTGCGCTACCTGCTCGGCGCGAACTGGGACATGGCGTTCCTCGTCGGCAGCCTGCTGGTCGCCACCGGCCCGACGGTCATCACGCCAATCTTGGACATCGTGCCCGTCCGCAACCGCGTCGCCGCCGCGCTCGAAACCGAGGGCGTCGTCAACGACGTCACCGCAGCCATCCTCGCCATCGTCGTCTTCGAGGTCGTGAACAACCCCGGGCTCACCCGGATGCAGATCATCGAGGAGTTCACCGTCCGACTGGGCATCGGCGTCCTGTTCGGGCTCGTCGTCGCGGGCGTCGTCTGGTACCTGCTCCGCCACGTCGACCTCTCGCGCGGGAACGCCCCGCAGAACGCCCGCCTCATCGTGCTCGCTGGCGCGCTCGTCGCGTACGGCGCCGCCGACTTCCTCCGCGGCGAAGCGGGCATCGCCGCGGTCGCGACCGCCGGGATGGTGCTCGGGAACGCCAACCTCCCCTACGAGGAGGAGATAGAGGCGTTCAAGGGCGACGTGACGCTGGTCGTCCTCTCGTTCGTCTTCATCGGGCTGGCCGCCCTGCTGTCGTTCGACAACCTCATCCAGCTCGGCGTCGCCGGGCTCGGCGTCGTCGCGCTCGTCGCGCTCGTCATCCGGCCGCTGGGTGTCTTCCTCTCCACGCGCGGGGAGCGGTACACGCTCTCTGAGCGGACGTTCATGAGCGTCGTCGGGCCGCGCGGCATCATCCCCGCGTCGGTCGCGACGCTGTTCGCCGTCCAGCTCCAGAGCAGCGGCATGGAGGAGGCGGCCAGCCTCCTCGTCGGGGTCGTCTTCCTCGTCATCCTGCTGACGGTCGTCGTCGAGGGCGGGTTCGCAAGACACATCGCGCAAGCACTCGAGGTAATCCCAATGCGAGTCATCATCGTGGGCGGCGGCACCGTCGGTCGGGCGCTCGGCGAGCGCCTCGAAGACCGCGGTGAGAACGTCGTCCTCATCGAGAACGACGTAGAGATGGTCGAACGAACGCGCAACGAAGGGTTCACCGTCCACCACGGGGACGGCACGGACACCGACGAGCTGCGCGCCGCGGGCGCGGAGAACGCCCGCATCGTCGTCGCCGCGACCGGTGACGACGACGCCAACCTGCTGGTCTCCCAGCTCGCGGACTCGAAGTTCGACGTCGAGACCATCATCGCCCGGGCGAACAACCCGGACAACGTCGACGCCTTCGAGGACCTCGGCGTCCGCACGGTCTCCTCGTCGCTGGCGACCGCGTGGGGCATCGACAACATCATCGAACGCCCCGCGCTCGCCAACTGGATGACCGAAATCGGTCGCTCCGGGGACGTCCAGGAGGTCGAAGTCACCTCAGAGGACCTCGTCGGGAAGACCATCGAGGAACTGGACACCGAGCTACCGAACGGCTGCATCATCGCGCTCGTCGGCCGCGACGGAGACAATCAGGTGCCGTCGGGTGACTTCACGCTCCAGCGGGGCGACCACCTCACGTTCCTCGGCCGGAAGGAGGCGGTCCGCGAGGCGCTGGACTGGTGTCACCCCCACGACTGACGTCTCCTACTCTTCGTGGACGCGCCACGTGAACAGGCTCTCGAAGACGTAGTTCACGAGCATCGCCACGCCGATGGCGCCGCCCTTCACGACGACCAGCCAGAGGTCCACGCCCGCGACCGAGAACTCGACGGCGACGTTGTAGAACACCGCGACGAACAGCACGTACTGCAGCGTCGACCCGCCCGCGCGGACGACGTGCGAGCGGACGAGCCGCCGGCCGACCGAGCGCAGGCCGCTGTCGCCGTGCTCGGCGAACGTCCAGCGCTCGTTGACCACGAACATCACGAGAATCGCGGTCTCGATGCTGACGGCGTTCGCGACGGCCGCCGGCACGCCGAACAGTTCGGTCAGCACGACGAGCGTCGTCAGGTCGAAGACGGCGCCGACAGCGCCGACGGAGACGAACTGCCCGAACCGCACCGTGGAGACGAGCGCCGCGAGCCGGTCCGGGAGCGCGTCGCGCACGCGGTCGGCGCGGCTCATCGGTGTCGCTCCACGAGCGCGGCGGGGTCGTCGCGGCGCGCCGCGATGGCTTCGTGTAGCTGGCTGTTCTGCAGGAGCTTCGACCGGTGGCGCGACACGAGCAGCGCGCGGAACAGCGCTACCGACGTCTCCACTGGCGACACGGTCGACCCCGGCTGGTCCTCCCACTCGATGGGGACTTCCCGCACGCGGAGGTCAAGCGCGCCCGCCATCGCGACGAGTTCGACGTCCCACGCGAACCCGGGCTCGTAGAGGTGGTTCCGGACCTGCGCCCAGCCCTCGGCGCTGATCGCCTTCGCGCCGCACTGGTAGTCGTAGAGGTCGACGTCCAGCAGGCGGCCCGCCAGCCACGCGAACGCGTCCCCGAGGAACCGCCGCGCGAGCGTCTGGTGGCTGGCGACGGTCGAGTCGGGGTGGCGCCGCGACCCCACCGCGAGATCCGCGTCCCCGTCGCGGACGGGCGCGACGACGCTCGCCAGCGACGCCGCGGGCGTGGCGCCGTCGGCGTCCGCGAACGCGAGCACGTCCGTCTCCAGTTCCTCGAACCCGGCGGTGATGGCGGCGCCCTTGCCGCGTCGCTCGGTCGCGCGGTTGACGGTCGCTCCCGCGTCCCGAACCGCGGCGACCGTCTCCGCCGAGCCGGCGTCGAGTTCCACGTGCAGGCGCTCGGGTTGGAGGGTATCCCGGAGAGAACCGAGGTACGACACGAGCACCTCGACGTTCGGGTCGTAGGCGGGGACGACGATGCCGACGGAACGCATTACGTCGAGAGAAACGAGGCGACGGTATCAATTTCGTGGTATCGGTGCGGGCGTCGGGCCGGTTCGCGTGCTCCGTGCGCCGACTACTTCCGCTCGAACGTGATGGCCGCGCCCTGTCCGAAGCCGACGCACAGCGTCGCCAGCCCCTTCTCGGCGTCGCGCTTCTGCATCTCGTGAATCAGCGTGACCGGGAGCCGCGCGCCGCTGGCGCCCAGCGGGTGGCCGATGGCGATGGCGCCGCCGTTGACGTTGAACTTCTCGTTGTCGATGCCGAGCTCGTCCCGGGCGTAGATGGTCTGGGACGCGAACGCCTCGTTGAGCTCCACGAGGTCGAACTCCTCGATGTCCTCGCCGGTGCGCTCCAGCAGCCCGCGGGTCGCGGGGACCGGCCCGATGCCCATGACGCGCGGGTCGACGCCCGCGACGTTGTGGTCGCCGACGTACGCGAGCACGTCGAGGTCGTGGTCCTCGGCGAACTTCTCGCTGGTGACGAGCGTGGCGGATGCGCCGTCAGAAATCTGGCTGGCGTTCCCGGGGGTCACCGTGCCGTCGCCCTTGAACACCGTCGGGAGCTGGCCGAGCTTCTCCAGGGAGGTGTCGGGGCGGATGCCCTCGTCCTCCTCGACGACGCCGTCCTCGGTCTCGATGGGGACGATTTCGTCGTCGAAGCGCCCCTTCTCGGTGGCCGCGGCGGCGCGCTGCTGGCTCTGGAGCGCGTACTCGTCCTGCTGTTCGCGGGTGATGTCGTGGCGCTCGGCGACCTCCTCGGCGGTCATCCCCATCTGGAGCTCGGGGACGTTGTAGTGCTCGGCGAGTTCCGGGTGGAGGTGCTCGTAGGAGTCGCCGTCCATCGGCACGCGGGACATGTTCTCGACGCCGCCCGCGATGATGGCGTCGCGCTGGCCGGCGCTGATGGAGTCGGCCGCGCGCATGATGGCCTCCATCGAGGACGCACACCAGCGGTTCACCGACGCCGCCGGCACGTCCTCGCCTAACTCTGAGAGGAGCGCGATGACCCGGGCGACGTTGTTGTCCTGTTCCGTGCGCTGCTGGGCGACCCCCCACTGGAGGTCGTCGATGTCGTCGCTTGTGAGGTCGTGCTCGTCGAGGATGTGGTCGATGAGCGCGACCGAGAGGTCCTCGCTGCGCGTGTCCGCGAACACGCCGTCCTCCTTGCCCTGCGGGGTTCGGTAGGCCGCTGCGATGACCGGAGTGGTGTCGCTTGCCATACCCATATGTGGCGCACGACGGACCATAAACCTCCGACAACGCGTCGCGCGCCGCTGGCCGTTTACTTCCGGGCGGTCTCGCGCCCCGCGAACGTCCGCCTCGCTCCGCGTTCGCGTTTTCGGGGACCGCCGCTACGCGGCGCTCCTTGCTGTTCGCGGGTCACTTCGTTCCCCGCTTACTTCTGGAGAGCCGTCGCTGCGCGACGCCTCTCCCCATCCGGAAAGCGTTTATCCACCCCGTCGCAACCGCGTGGTATGTCTCGGTCCAGTGGCGGCCGTACGTCGCGACGCCGCGTCGCCGCCGCGCTCGTCGCCGTCGCCGCCCTCGCCCTCCTCGCGCGACTCTGGAACCTCGGCTGGCGGGTCGCCCACCAGGACGAAGCCCGGGTCGCCGACTGGATTCTCCACTACATGGAAGTCGGTGCGTGGCAGTACCGTCCCATCATCCACGGGCCGTTCCTCCCGCACGTCAACGGCGTCGTCTTCGACCTGCTCGGGCCGTCGGACTTCACGATGCGGCTGGTCGTCGCGGTCGCCGGCGCCCTGCTCGTGGTGACGCCGTGGCTGCTCCGCGAACGGCTCTCGAAGCCCGCAGTCGTCGCCACGAGCCTGTTCTTCGCCGCCAACCCCGTGTTGCTGTACTACTCGCGGTTCATGCGCAACGACCTGCTGTTGGCGGCGTTCATGTTTACCGCGTTCGGGCTGTTCGTCCGCGCGCTCGACACCGGGGAGGCGCGCTACCTCTACGCCGCCGCCGTCCCGTTCGCGCTCGCGTTCACGACCAAGGAGAACGCGCTCCTCTACCCGGTCTGCTGGCTGGGCGCGCTCGTGCTCGTCCTCGACGGCCGCCTCGTGCTCGCGAAAGCCGACGACGAGGCGACGCGGTGGGCGGTCGCGAAGGCCCACGTCCGTCGCGTCTTGCGCGCCGTGTGGCGGTACAAACCCCACCTCGGCGTCGCGCTCGCCGAGGGCGCGGTCGTCCTCGTGGCGTTCTACGCGCCCAAGCCTGACATCTACGAGGCCTTCAGCGACCCCGCGATGCTGCCGGGCGTGCTCCGCGAGGCGACGCTCGGGTCGTGGAGCGAGTTCATGCGGTTGTGGGGTTCGACGGGGATGCAGGAGCACTCCTACGTCGCGTTCCTGAAACACGACCTCACCGTGCTCGGGGTCGGCGCGACCGCGCTCGTCGTGTTCGCGGTGCTGGGCTTCCTCCACGAGCGGTACGCCACCGAGGAGCCCCGTCCGGTCGTCGAGGTGTGTTTCTACTGGGGGGCGTTCTCGGTGTTCGGCTACCCCGCGGTCGCGGACATCTCCGCGGCGTGGTCGATGATAAACGCCATTGTGCCGCTGGCGGTGCCCGCGGGCGTCGGCGTCGCGCTCGTCTACGAGCGCGGGCGCGCGGCCGCTGCGTCCGGTAACTCCGCTGGCGCTCGCGCCGTCGCGCTCGCGCTGCTCGTCGCCGCCGCCGGCACGGGCGCCGTCGCCGCGCAGACGACGTACGCGAACCCGCAGGGCCCGGACAACGTTCTCGTCCAGTACGCCCAGCCCGCCGGCGAGATGCAGCCAACGCTCCAGGAGATTCAGGACATCTCCGCGAGCAACGACGGCGTGGACGTGCTGTTCTACGGCGACGAGTTCCACAACCCCGACGATCTCACCGAGGAACCCCGGTTGAACATCACGCGCGGCGGCTACACCGGCTGGTTCGAGCGCCTGCCGCTCCCGTGGTACTTCGACCAGTACGACACGAACGCGTCCAGCACGCTCCACAACGAGACGGTGCTTGAACGCCAGCCGCCGGTCGTCGTCGCGCTCGACGACGAGGACGGCCCGCTCGAAGACAGCCTCACCGAGCGCGGCTACACCCGCACCGTCCATCAGGGCTACCAGCACAGCCGCCCCGTCGTGTTCTACGTCCGCGCGAACGCGACGACCTGACGGGAGGGGGGACTGAGCGAACGCGTAGCGTTCGCGAGGGTCGGAAGACGAACGCAGTGAGTCGTCCGGGGCTGAAAGGGGCGGCGCGGTCGCCGAACCCCGGCGACGCAAGCACCGCAGCGAACGGAGTGAGCGAGGAGCGCAGCGAGCCGCGGGAGGCGAGCGCGCCGGGGCTTTCGAGGTGTTTTAGATGATATCAACGCCGACCACTCCAGTACTGTTCTCCTTGCAGGGCGACTGCGACGCGCTTATGCGCCCCGAGGTGGTAGGTCAGTGGTAGTGACTGAGGCGCTCGACGTCGTCGAATTCCTGTTGTCCGCTCGCATCTACGACAAGCACCGGGAGCTCGACGAGAACGACCTGCCGCCCGCGTACCGCACCGCGCTCTGGGGAGACGACGGCGTCCCGCGACCGCCGCAGACCACGGAGACAGCCGTCACCGAGGGGTCCGGCGTGGACGAGCCGTGGGACGCCATCTCCGGGCTGATGTTCACGGACCGCGACACGTTCGCGGGGAGCATGAGCCTCGTGGACGACGAGATGGCCGTCGATTGGTTCGTGGAGAACGCCGACGCCGAGCGCGTCCGCGACAACCCCGTGCTGGCGTACGCCGTCGGCGACGAGTTCGACGTGGACTACGAGGCCGCCCGCGAGGACAACCG
The DNA here is from genome assembly GCF_001488575.1 of Halobacterium hubeiense. NCBI lineage: Archaea > Methanobacteriati > Methanobacteriota > Halobacteria > Halobacteriales > Halobacteriaceae > Halobacterium > Halobacterium hubeiense. The sequence continues at coordinate 2,127,064 of NZ_LN831302.1, read as the reverse complement.
CTCCGTGCAGGCCGACCCGCAGTGGATCGACGGCCTGCTCTCGGAGTACTTCGACGAGGACGACGAGGAGATGCTGGACCTCGTGGAGGTGCGCTCGCCCGCGGAAATCGACGTGACGCTGGACGACATCGTGCTCACGGAGGAGCAGGAGAACGAGATTACGAAGGTCGCGAAGGCCATCGAGCACCGCGACTACCTGGCGACCATCGGGCTCAGCGAAATCGGGAAGCTCCTGTTCGTCGGGCCGCCGGGCACCGGGAAGACCTCGACGGCCCGCGGGCTCGCCCACCAGCTCGACCTGCCGTTCGTGGAGGTGAAGCTCTCGATGATTACGAGCCAGTACCTCGGCGAGACGGCGAAGAACGTCGAGAAGGTCTTCGAGGTGGCGAAACGGCTCTCGCCGTGCATCCTCTTCATGGACGAGTTCGACTTCGTCGCCACCACGCGGACGGGCGACGAGCACAACGCCATCAAGCGCGCGGTGAACACGCTCCTGAAGTCCATCGACGAGGTGAGCCTCGTCAACGACGACGTGTTGCTCATCGGTGCGACCAACCACCCCGACGAGCTGGACGCGGCGGCGTGGCGGCGCTTCGACGAGATTCTGTCGTTCCCGCGCCCCGACGAGCAGATGCGCGCGGAAATCCTTGAGATTGTCACTCGGGAGCTCGCGGTCGATGACCTCGACGCCGAGGAGCTCGCCGCCGAGACTGAGGGCCTGACGGGCAGCGACCTCCGGCTCGTGCTCCGCGAGGCCGTCCTCGACGCGCTTATGGAGGACCGCCGGACGCTCACGCAGGACGACCTCGTCGAGGCCGTCTCGGACTTCGAGGACCGCGACCACCTCCGCAACCTCGACACCCTCGAGGAGGCCATCGACGACCCGGACGAACCCGACCACGAGGACACTGCGCACGCCGGCCACGACCACACATGAGGGTCACGCTGCTCGGCACCGGTGACACCACGGGCACGCCGACGCCCGGGTGTGACTGCGAGACGTGCCAGGCAGCCCGCGACCGCGGCGTCGAACGCACGCGGTTCGCCGTCCACGTCGAGGACGAAGTCAGCGGCGACGCGCTCCTCCTCGACTTCAGCCCCGACTTCCGCACGCAGTTCCTTCAGGAGGACGTCCCGTTGCCGGACGCGGGCGTCGTCTCCCACATCCACTTCGACCACCTCGACGGGCTCGGGAACGCCTACCGGCTGTTCGACGAACTCCCGGTGTACGCCGCCGACGAGACCGACCCGAAGACCGGCGAGAGCGTCGCCGAGACGGTCGCCTCGAAGTACGACTACCTCGACAACGTCGAGCCGCGAGCGGTCACGCCACACGAGCCGTTCGAGGCCGCGGGCTTCGACGTGACCCTCGTCCCCGTCGACCACCCGCCGCTGCTCTGTTACGGCGTCGTCGTCAAGCGCGACGGCGCGAAGCTCGCGCTCTCCGGGGACACCAGCTACGACATCCCCGACGAGTCGCTGGCGGCGCTCCGGGACCCGGACCTCCTGCTCGCGGACGGCATCGTGCCTGCGCACCGCGCGGAGGCCCACCCCATCGGCGGCCGCCACGAGGACGACAGTGGCGTGCCGCGGACGTTCGGCACGAAACACATGACACGGGAGGGCGCGCTCGCGCTCGGCGACGACCTGAACGCCGACGAGACGCGCGTCGTCCACGTCTCGCACTTCTACCCCGCCGACGAGGCGTTCGAGGAGCCGCTGGCCGTCGACGGCGAGACGTTCACGCTCTAAGTCGACTCCTCGCCAGCGTCGGCACGCGTCCACGCGACCCCGGACACGAACCCGAACCCCGCGAAGCCGACCGCGAGCACCAGAATCCAGGGCGCTGCGTCTACTGCGACGAGCGCGAGCAGTCCGAACGAGAAGCCGCCGGCGAACCCGCCGGCCACCCAGTCCGGGCCGGTCTCCCGACGACCGCCCCAAATCACGTCCGGGTGGCGGCTCGCGTAGTAGCCGACGCCCGCGTACAGCGCTAAGGTACCGATTGCGGCGGTGAGCGGCGCGCCGGCGACGACGGTGATGCCGGCCGCCGCGAGCCCGACGACGACCGACACCGCTCGGTCTCTCGGCCGCATACTCGCACCGTGGCTGCGCCAGCACTTGAAACGGGAGGCGCGTTCGCAGGCCGAGACCTCAGAACTGGTCGAGCCCGGACTGCCGACGGCGGCCGCCCGCGTCCGCGTTCCACGGCGTGTTCCGCTCCCGTTCGGCGTCGAGGTCCGCGTCGGGCGCGTCGGCCGGCTCGTAGCCCGGGCAGTCGGCGCCGCACTCGCTGGCGGGGTCCACGAGCCGGTCCTTGTACGCGCAGAACGGGAGCGCGGCGGCGTCGCCCTCCTCGCCGCGAGCGATGCGCGCGCAGTCCGGGAGGTCGTACGTCCGCCAGCCCTTGCCGTACGCGCGCTCGGCGACGCGGCGGCGCTGGCGGGCCTTCTCGGCGGCCGCCACCGGGCGCACGTTCGTCTTTCCGGGTTCCGAGTCGAGCACCTCCAGACCGGATCCTGCGGAGTCCAGCGGCTCGGGCTCCCGTACCACGTCGATTGGCTCGTTGGAATCGAAGTCCACGCGCCAGACGCCAATCTCGTCCGGGAAGCGGTTGAGGTGGGCGCGGGTGACGTGGGATTCGGTCGCGAGGACGGCGTAGTCGAGGTCGGCGAGGCTGGCGTCGTGGCGCAGCTGGGCTTCGAGGTCGCCCGGCCGCCCGAGGTCGGGCTTGTTCTCGACGCCGACGAGGCCGCCCACCCAGTCCGGGTAGCGGGCGTGCTGGCGGACGACCGTCTGGCCGCCGCGGCGGTCGAGGTCGAGGAAACCGGTGTCGGCGCCGCGCTCGGCCAGCGTCCGGGCGCGCTCGGGCGGCCCGTCGAAGACGCGGGTGACGCGCTCGTACTCGCCGACCGGCACGTCAGCGTCGAGCACGGCGGGTGGAATCGTCTCGCTGGTGAGGTCGGTTCGGGCGTCGAACTCCGGGCCTTCGAGTACGCAGACGGCGTCCACGATGCGGCCGCCCGCGGCGTGGACGCTCATGCCGAGTTGCCGCGCGACGATTCCCGCGTCGCCGACGCTCGGGACGCCGCTGGCTTCGAGGTGGGCGCACAGCCGGAGTTCGAACGCGAACTCTCGCACGCCTCTCCGTTCGTCGTTGACGGGGTTAAACGCCCGGTTCGGCCGGCGTGTGCGCGACCGGTCGGCGCGCCGGTGGATGCCGTTCTGGGGCTCGCTGCCCCGGCGCCTCTGTAACAGTAGGTTTATCAGTCGTTCGGGGCGAAATTCACGCAAGATTACTCTGTGAACATGGCAGACAATCACCGACAACCGGAGGTGAACATCGGACTGGTCGGTCACGTCGACCACGGAAAGACCACGCTCGTCCGGGCGCTCAGCGGCGAGTGGACGGACCAGCACTCCGAGGAGATGAAACGCGGCATCTCCATTCGCCTCGGGTACGCCGACGCGACGCTGCGGCGGTGCCCCGACTGCGAGGAGCCCGAGTGTTACACCGTCGCCGAGGAGTGCCCCGAGCACGGCACGGAGACGGAGGTGCTGCGCACGGTCTCGTTCGTGGACGCGCCCGGCCACGAGACCCTGATGGCGACGATGCTCTCGGGAGCGGCCATTATGGACGGCGCGGTGCTGGTCGTCAGCGCCAACGAGCCTGTCCCCCAGCCCCAGACCGAGGAGCACCTGATGGCGCTGGACATCATCGGCATCGACAACATCGTCATCGCGCAGAACAAGGTCGACCTCGTGGACGGCGAGCAGGCCCGGCAGAACTACGAGGAGATTCAGGAGTTCGTCGAGGGTACGGTCGCGGAGGGCGCGCCCATCGTCCCCATCTCCGCCGAGCAGGAGATCAACATCGACCTCGTCATCGACGCGCTCGAATCCGAGATTCCGACGCCGGACCGCGACCCCGAGGCCGACCCCCGGATGTACGTCGCGCGCTCGTTCGACATCAACCGCCCCGGCACGACGTGGGACGGCCTGCTGGGCGGCGTGCTCGGCGGCAGTCTCGTGCAGGGCGAACTCGACGTCGACGAGGACATCGAACTCCGCCCCGGCCGCGAGGTCGAGGAGGGCGGCAAGACGGAGTGGCGGTCGGTGACCACCACCGTCCGCAGTCTCCAGGCCGGCGGCGAGGACGTCGACGCGGCGTCGCCCGGTGGCCTGCTCGGCGTCGGGACGGGACTGGACCCGAGCCTCACGAAGGGTGACGCGCTCGCCGGGCAGGTCGCCGGCCCGCCGGAGACGCTCCCGCCGACGTGGGACTCCTTCACGATGGACGTGGACCTGCTCGAACGCCTCGTCGGCGCCGAGGAGGGCGACACCATCGACGAAATCACCACCGGCGAACCGCTGATGTTGACCGTCGGCACCGCGACCACCGTCGGCTCCGTGACGAGCGCTCGCGACGGCGAGTGCGACGTCCAGCTCAAGCGGCCGGTGTGCGCGCCCGAGGGTTCGAAAATCGCCATCAACCGCCGCGTCGGCGCGCGCTGGCGGCTTATCGGCGTCGGGACGCTCACGGAGTGATGCGGGTCGCCATGGACGCCAACGCGCTGATGATGCCGGTCGAGGCCGGAGTGCGGGTCTTCGACGAACTCGACCGCATTATCGACGATTACGAGGCTGTCGTCCCCGAGACGGTCCGCGCGGAGCTCGCGAAGCTCGGCGCGGGCGGCGGGGAGGAAGCGACGGCTGCGAGCGTGGCGGCGGACCTGGCAGACCGCTGTGAGACCGTGGAGACCGAGGAATCGTACGCAGACGACGCGCTGTACGCGCTCGCCGTCGACGGCGACGCCGACGCGGTCGTCACGAACGACGGCCCCCTCCGACAGCGCCTGCTCGACGCGGGCGCGCCGGTAATTCATTTAAGGGGCCGGAATCAACTGACTATCACTCGACCATAAATGTACAAGCGAGCACGGCTGAAAGACACGATAGAGGTTCCGCCCGAGCACCTCGGGGACGTGAGTCCGGACCTCGTGAAGCGGCTGCTGCAGGACAAACTGGAAGGACGGATGGACGAGGACATCGGGAGCGTCGTCACCGTCACCGAGGTCCACGACCTCGGTGAGGGCGCGGTGCTGCCGAACCGTCCCGGCGTCTACTTCAAGGCGGAGTTCGACGCCGTCACGTTCGACCCGGAGATGCAGGAAGTCGTCGACGGCGAAATCGTCGAAGTGGTGAGCTTCGGCGCGTTCGTCGGCATCGGCCCCGTCGACGGGCTCCTGCACGTCTCCCAGATTAGCGACGAGTACCTCGCGTTCGACGAGGAGAACCAGCAGCTCGCCTCCCGGGAGTCCAACAGCGTCATCGGCACTGGCGACTCGGTGCGGGCCCGCATCGTCACGAAGAGCATCGACGAGCGCAACCCCCGCGAGTCCAAGATCGGGCTCACGGCGAAACAGCCCGGCCTCGGGAAGCACGGCTGGCTCCGCGAGGAGCGCGAGCAGAGCGAGGAGGCCGAGTAGATGGCGTCGAACCGCCTGGCCTGCCACGACTGCCACCGCATCGTCGAGCCGGACGAGGAGATGTGCCCGTACTGCTCGTCGACGAGCCTCACGGAGGACTGGGCGGGGTACGTGGTCATCACGCACCCCGAGGAGTCCGAAATCGCGGAGAAGATGGAGGTCTCGGAGCCGGGCGAGTACGCGCTGAAGGTCCGGTAGCGTGGCTCGCGCGGCCGCGACGCTCCCGCCGGACGCCCGCGGGGCGTTCAAGGAGCCGCTGGGGCCCGTCTACGAGGACGCCCAGCGACTGCTGGCGGACGCCGGCGACCCCATTATCGCGGTCGGCGACGTGGTCACCTACCACTTAGTCGCGGCGGGCGCGCCGCCGAAAGTCGCGGTCGTGGACGGGAAGACCGAACGCGAGGCGGTCACCGCGGAGGTCGCGGGCGGCCGCCCGGACGCCGACCGCACCGTCGAAGTCGCCAGCGACCCCGGCACCATCTCGGAGGAACTCCTCGAAGCGCTCGTCGAGGCAATCGACGCCGAGGGGGCGACGCTGCTGTCCGTGGACGGCGAGGAGGACCTCGCGACGCTGCCCGCGGTCGTCGCGGCCCCAATCGGCGCCAGCGTCGTCTACGGGCAGCCCGGCGAGGGGATGGTGCTGGCGAACGTGACGAGCGCGCTCCGGGAGCAAGCCCACGAGCTCTGCGAGCTCTTGGAGACGACGGATACGTTCTGGGCGCTGCTGGAGTAGCGGCGTCGCGCTCGCGGCCGCAATCAGCCCTTCGAAATGCTTTTACTGATTTCGCGTTCATATACGAACAACTGACCATGGAAATCGAGATTCTGGAGCAGGAAGACAACCCCCTGCTTCACCGGACTGAGGTCAAATTCGAAATCGAACACGAGGACGCCACGCCGTCGCGGCTCTCCGTGCGGGACAGCCTCGCGGCGAAACTCGACAAGGACTCCGAGGAGGTCGTCGTCCACGAGCTGGACACGAAGTTCGGGATGCGCAAGACCGTCGGCCGCGCGAAGACCTACGACTCCCCGGAGGACGCCGCGGAGGTCGAACACGAGCACATGCTCGACCGGAACAAGATCGGCGCCGAGGAGGAAGCCGACGCCGAAGCGGAGGAGGCCGAGTAGATGCCCCGGAGCGACTACTACAACGACGACGGCACGACGGATAAGGAGATGTGCCCGCGCTGCGGGGACACGTTCCTCGCGGACCACGGCGACCGGCAGTACTGCGGGAAGTGCAGCTACACCGAGTGGGAGTAGCGCGGTAGATGCGGGTTCTCGGAATCGAAGGCACAGCGTGGTGTGCGAGCGCGGCGCTGTACGATTCCGAGACTGATTCTGTCGTCATCGAGTCCGACGCCTACCAGCCCGACAGCGGCGGCATCCACCCGCGGGAGGCCGCCGAGCACATGCGGTCGGCGATTCCTGCGGTCGTCGAAACCATCCTCGACGAGAGCGACGGCCGAGTAGACGCGGTGGCGTTCTCCCGCGGCCCCGGACTGGGGCCGTGCCTGCGCATCGTCGGCTCCGCGGCGCGCGCGCTCGCCCAGACGCTGGACGTCCCACTGGTGGGCGTGAATCATATGGTCGCGCACCTCGAAATCGGCCGCCACCGCTCGGGCTTCGACGCGCCCGTCTGTTTGAACGCCAGCGGTGCGAACGCGCACGTGCTGGCGTTCCGGAACGGCCGCTACCGCGTGCTCGGGGAGACGATGGACACGGGCGTCGGGAACGCCCTCGACAAGTTCACGCGCCACGTCGGCTGGTCGCATCCCGGCGGCCCGAAGGTCGAGTCCCACGCGAAAGACGGCGAGTACACGGACCTGCCGTACGTCGTGAAGGGGATGGACTTCTCGTTCTCGGGCATCATGAGCGCCGCCAAGCAGGAGTACGACAGCGGCACGCCCGTCGAGGACGTCTGCCGGGGGCTCGAAGAGACGGTGTTCGCGATGCTCGCGGAGGTCGCCGAGCGCGCGCTCTCGCTGACCGGCCGCGACGAACTCGTCCTCGGCGGCGGCGTCGCGCAGAACGACCGCCTGCGGGGGATGCTGGAAGCGATGTGCGAGCAGCGCGGCGCCGACTTCTTCGCGCCCGAACCCCGCTTCCTGCGGGACAACGCGGGGATGATAGCGGTGCTCGGCGAGAAGATGGCGCGCGCCGGCGACACCCTCGAAATCGAGGATTCGGCCATCGACTCGAACTTCCGCCCCGACGAGGTGCCGGTGACGTGGCGCGAGCCCGAACCGCCCGCGCGCCCCGACCGCGACATCCTGCAGGGCGCGGAGGCCACGGTCACGTTCGCGGACGACCACGTGACGAAGGCGCGGCTCCCGAAGGAGTACCGCCACCCGTCGCTGGACGCGCGCCTGCGCCGCGACCGCACCGTCCTCGAAGCCCGCTTGACGAGCGAGGCGCGCCGCCACGGCGTCCCCACGCCGCTGGTCTGGGACGTGGACGTGCCCGAGTCCACGCTGACGCTCCAGCGCGTCGGCGACACCGACCTTCGGGACGCCCTCACCGAGTCCCGCGTCCGGGACGTGGGCCGCCACCTAGCGACGATTCACGACGCTGGGTTCGTGCACGGGGACCCGACGACGCGAAATGTTCGAGTGGCGGACGGCGACGACCGCACGTTCCTCATCGACTTCGGCTTGGGCTACTACACGGACGACGTGGAGGACTACGCGATGGACTGCCACGTCTTCGAGCAGAGCCTCGCCGGCACCGCTGACGACCCCGAGCCGCTGACGGCGGCGTTCGAGGCCGCGTACCGCGAGGCGGGCGACGCGTCGGTCCTCGACCAACTGCGCGCCATCGAGGGGCGCGGCCGCTACCAGTAGCCCCCAACTGATTTGGGGGCTGGCGCCGAACTGACTGGTATGGTCGAGAAACCGTCCAGCGGCGAACTGTTCGGCGTGCCGTACAACTTCGAGCGCCCGAAGCTCAGCCGGATGCTGGAGTCCTACTGGCAGCCCGGCGAGGGGATGCTCGTGGAGAAGCCGTTCGGCATCGGCTACACGCTGAACCTCGCGAACTGGCGGTCGTGGGTGGTGCTGGCGGTCGCTGGCGTGCTGCTCTGGCAGCAACAGCAGAGCGAGGACGACGAGGACGACGGTGCCGTCGAGGAGGCCGTCGAGGTCGTCGTCGACGACTAATCGACGCACCCAACTCGGTGCGCGCCGACGCGTCGGTATGCGCACGCTCCGGTTCGTGACGACGAATCCCGGGAAGGTCCGGGAGGCAGAACAGTACCTCAGCGACGTCTACGACGTCACCCAGCACGACTACGACTACGCCGAGATTCAGAGCGACGAGCTCGCCGACATCGCCGCGCGCGGCGCCGAGGACGCCTACGAGGCGCAGGACGCCGACGTCCCCATCATCGTTGACGATGCCGGCCTGTTCGTCCGCGCGCTCGACGGGTTCCCGGGGCCGTACTCGTCGTACGTCGAGGACACGCTCGGAATCGAGCGCGTCTGGGACCTCGCCGAGGACCTCGAAGACCGCCGCGGCGCGTTCCGCTGCACGGTCGCGTACACGGACGGCGACGTGACCGAGACGTTCTCCGGGGCCGTGCAGGGCACCGTCGTCGCGCCGCGCGGCGACGGCGGGTTCGGCTACGACCCCATCTTCGAGCACGACGGCGAGACGTTCGCGGAGATGGACACCGAGCGGAAGAACGCGCTCAGCCACCGCGGCCGCGCGCTCGCGAAGCTCGCGGACTGGCTGGCCGAGCGAGAGAACTGAGTTACTCGCGCGGGTCGCGGTCCGGCCCGGGGTAGTCCCCCCCGACGACCGTCGGATACAGCTTCTCTGGGTCGAACAGCCGCGCGAACGCGTCCGGCGCCTTCACGCTGACGTCCACGCGGCCCTTCAGTTCCATCCCGGTGCGCGCCGAGCGCAGGCTCTCGTCGTACGTGAGGACGTGCGCGGCGTCGGCCGCGTGTGCGGCGCCGAGCGCCGGCTGGTCGCCCTCCGGGTGACTCACGAGCGTCGCTTCGTCCTCGATTCGTTCGCGCCAGTCGGCGGCGAGGTCGGAGTCGCCGAGCGCCGCAATCACGGCTTCGGCGTCGTCGAGCAGCTGGTCGCTGGCGACCAGTTCGACCCACGAGTGCGAGCGCGCGTGGTCGAGCGCGGCGCGCGCGTCGCCGTCCACGAAGACGTCCGCGGCGAGCACGTCCGCGTCGGCGGCGACCCGCGCGGGGTTCACGTCATTCATCGTCCTCCCGGCGTTCGGCCAGCGTCGCGCGCACGTCGCTCACGTCGGCGTCCTCGCCGGCGGCGCGGTCGAACAGTTCTCGCCACGTCGTCATTCTGTTGCCGCCATCAGCCCGCGGACTTCCTGCTCGTACTCGCTGGGCGCGAGCCCGAGGTCGATGTCCACCGTCACGGTGATGGCCTCCGAGAGGTCCTTCTCGGTGGTCGTCGCGAAGTTCTCGCCGGGGTACGCGCCCCCTGCCACGACCACGTAGTCGCCGGCGTTCCACACCGCGAGGTCGCCCGCGACCTCGATTGCGCCGCCCTCGATGGTGAACGTCTCGCCGCTGGCCTCGTACTCCAGCGTCCCCACGGGGTACTCCGCGCTGAACGTCGTGATGCCGGGGGTGGCGCCGGAGTCGGTCTCGAACTCCGCCTCGCCGGTCTTCGTGACGTTCTCCAGCCCGGTGTCCCGCATCCGCTGCTCGAACTGGTCTTCGGCGGCGCTCTGGACCTCCGAGAGCAGTTCCGCGCGGCCGACGCCGCCCGGGAGGTTGTTGAGGTCCGGGGAGAAGTTGATGTGCGACGCCGAGTAGAGGGCCAGCGTGCCGTCGATTTTGCCGAGGGTCTTCTCGCGGACGTCGGCGGCGAGCGCCTCGTCCTCGTAGGTCACGGCCGTTGACTTCGCGGTGACCGTGACTGGGCCGTAGCTCTGCTCGAAGACGGTCTGCTCGGTCTCGTCGGTCTTCGTCCACCCGCCCTCCGAGAGCTGGTCTTCGGGGACGCTGGGCGGCGCGACGGAGCCGACGGCGCCCGAACAGCCCGCGAGCGCGCCGAGCCCGACGACGCCGGCCGCGCCGAGAAATCTGCGTCGGTTCATGCGACAGCATCGGGCGCTCCGCGCTAATGGGTCTTCCGCCGCGTATAACGTCGCTGACGTGTGGTGCGGCGCGCCTCGTCGCCGACTGCGGCCGTTGTCTGGCCGCTCGGGCCTCCCCTGCGACGGCGCGTCTGACGAATATTTATAACGCCCGAGGAGACACCTCGACAGTGGACGCGCGTTCGACTACTCCCCCCACTCTCCCCCGCGCGTCCGGCACTCCCCCACTCCCGCTTTCGGCGCGAGTGAGAAGACGTTATTATCGACTCGTTCCTACCGACCCGGCGAACCGTGACGGAGACACTGCTCGTCGCCGGCGCCCTCATCGCGTGTTTCGTGGCGTACAACGTCGGCGGGTCGACGACCGGCCCCGCGTTCGGGCCGGCGGTCGGCGCGGACGCCATCTCGAAGGTCACCGCCGCCGCGCTCATGTCGGTGTGTTTCTTCGCCGGCGCGTGGACGCTCGGCCGCCGCGTCGTCGACACCCTCGGCGAGGGACTGCTCGCCGACCCCGGCGTGTTCACGCTGCCGGTGAGCATCACCGTCCTGTTCTTCGTCGGCGGCGCGCTCCTCGTCGGGAACCTCTCGGGCGCGCCTGCCTCCACGTCGATGACGGCCGTCGGCGCCATCGTCGGACTCGGCATCGCCGCCGACAGCGTGAACTGGACGGTCGTCGGCGAAATCGCCATCTGGTGGCTGGTCTCGCCGGCCATCGGCTTCTGGGTGTCGGTGATGGCGGGTCGGTACTTCTACCCCCGCATCGACCACGTCTTCGCCATCGACCAGAGCGACGGCCCGCTGCTCGTCGTCGAACGCGACGGCGTCCTCCCGCGGCCCGCGCTCGGCCCGAACACCACGCGGCGGGAGTTCGTCGGCACGGTGGTCGTCGTCGCCATCGGGTGTCTGATGGCGTTCAGTTCGGGGACGAGCAACGTCGCCAACGCCATCGCGCCGCTCGTGGGCAGCGGCGAACTCGGGATGAACACCGGTATCCTCGTCGGGTCGGCGGCCGTCGCGGTCGGCGCGTTCACCATCGCGCGCCGCACGATGGAGACGCTGGGCAACGACATCACCGACCTCCCGCTGACCGCGGCCATCGTCGTCGCCGTCATCAGTTCCACCGTCGTCGTCGCGCTGTCGGCCGCGGGCATCCCCGCGAGCTTCGTCGTCATTGCCACCATGTCCATCGTCGGCCTCGGCTGGGGGCAGGCGACGCGCACGTTCGAACTCGCGGACGCGGTCCGCGGCCGCGCGTCGCCGCGCGTGTCCGTCGGCGCGCTCTCCGACGACGACGCGCCGACCGTCGGCGACCCGGAGCGGGACGGCGAGGACGCGACCCGCGAAATCGGCGCTCGCGCCGCCGAGGACCTCCCCGACAGCTCCGAGCTGTTCGACCCGTCGACGACCGTCCGCGTCGTCGCGATGCAGAACCTCGTCCCGGTCGCCGCGACGGTCGGGTCGTTCGTCGCCTTCGAGCTGTTCTTCTTCGGCTGAACCACCGATACCGGGGCACAGGGCCTTTGTACCGACCGGTGCGAAAATAAGGTGATGCCTCCGCTCAGTGGACGACAGACGCAGTTCTACATCGACGTCGTCTACGGTGTCGCGTTCAGCCTCGGCTTCGGCTACCTGCTGGTCTTCGGGATGGACGCCCGCGTCGCCGCCCTTCAGGGCGGACTCGTGCTCGGGTACTTCCTGCGCGTCTGGGAGAACATGAGCATCTACGAGCAGATTCTCGAAGAGGAGGTCGCGCAGGCCGCGGAGACGCAGGTCGCCGCCGAGGTCGAGGACCAGGTGTCGGGCGCCGTGGCCGACGAGGTGGAGACGCACGTCGAGGAAGAGGTCGACGACGCGGTGCCGGAGCGCGTCGAGGAGGAAGTCGACGACCGCGTGCAGGAGCGCGTGGCCGAGGAGGTCGACGACGCGGTGCCGGAACGCGTCGAGGAAGAGGTCGAGGAGCGCATCGAGAACGCCGAGTCGCGCCGGTCGGACGCGGCCGGCGACCCCTCCGCGTGACGCGCGCCGCTCTATCCGCAGTGCGCGCTTGCCCGTTCTAAGTCGTTAGCCGCCCCACCCGCCCGGCACGTCGTCGGCGACGCGGTCGCGCCACGCGTCGAAGTCCGCGTCGCACTCGGGGTTCTCCTCGACGTGCAGCATGAACCCCTTCCCGGGCGAGGCGACGTACTCGCCGCAGAACGGGCACTCGTGGGGGTCCGATTCGTGTTTGGTCGGTTCGCGTGCGTCCGTGCTGGGATTCTTCGTGGCCATGCGAGCACGTCCACCGCGAGGAAATATAACGCTGTTCCGTATACAGATTATTTTGGTAAAACGCGGTTATATGCCAATAAGGTGGCTCGTCGCGCCGCGAAACTGTTGGCGAGCCAAACGCCTTTGGGGGTTTCCGCGCAACGATTCGACGATGACACCACCGACGAAGACACTCCCGAGTGGCGACGAACTCCCCGCAATCGGCGTCGGCACGTGGGACATCGGCGGCGACACCGTCCGCGACGCCGTGCGCGCCGGCCTCGACGCCGGCTACGCGCACGTCGACACCGCCGAGGGCTACGGCAACGAAGCCGAAATCGGGGACGTGCTCGCGGAGTACGACCGCGACGACGTCTTCCTCACGTCGAAAGTCCTCCCGAAACACCTCGACTACGAATCTGTCATCGAGTCCTGCGAAGCGACCCTGGACCGGCTCGGCACCGACTACCTCGACCTCTACCTCGTCCACTGGCCGAACCCCGCCATCTCGCTGCGGGAGACGATGGACGCGATGGCGACGCTCCACGAGCAGGGCAAGATTCGGAACGTCGGCGTCTCGAACTTCAGCGCCTACCAGCTCAGCTGCGCGCACCACGTCAGCGACGTCCCCATCGCCGTCAACCAGATCGAGTACCACCCGTGGAACACCCAGGACGACGTCGTCGACTACTGCCGGGAGACCGACACCGTCGTCGAAGCCGCCGCGCCGCTGGCGCGCACCGAGGTCTTCGCCGACGACACGGTGCAGGCAGTCGCCGAGAAGTACGAGCGCTCGCCCGCCGAAGTCGTGCTCCGATGGGCCATCGAAAACGACGTCGTCCCGCTCCCGAAGTCCTCGACGCCCGAGCACGTCCGCGCGAACCTCGACGTCCTCGACTGGGAGCTCGACGACGAAGACCACGCGCGCATCGACGACATCGACCACCACCAGCCCGTCTACGACTTCCCCGCGCGGGACTGGACCGACGACACGTACGGCATCTCCGAGTAGCCACAGCGCTACTCGCTTCGTTTTCGCCGCATCTCCGCTCGGCTCGCACACTAATCACCTCGCCACGGAATCGCGGAGACGGGACTCCGCGGTGAATCGCTCGGAAGAAGAGCCTAGGCCGGAATTTGAATCCGGGGTCTCGTCCTTACCAAGGACGCGCTTTACCGCTAAGCTACCCAGGCACGCATTCGTATGAAGGCACGAGGACTTCTTTATGAGTTTCGATTCAGCGGTCCGCAGTCGACGTGGGGCTGACCCGCTCGTCGCCCTGCCGCTCGCCGACGCGCGCCATCACGTCCTCGACGCCCTCGGGGAGCGCGTCGCCCGCGCCCGGCAACGGAACGGCGGCGTTGTCCGCGAGGCCGACGACGTACTGGCGCAGCGCGACCGGGGTCTCGCCGCCCGCCGCGGTGCCGCCCGCGATGGCCGCGAGTTCGAAGACGTTCGACTCCAGCGAGCGCGACGCCGACGTCCGCCCCTCCTGTTCGTCGGTCTGCTGGCGGCCGAACTCGCGGACCGTCTGGACCGCGTGCCCGGCGGCCTCGGTGCGCGCGAGCAGTCGGAAGCCGCGCGCGACGAGCACGTCCGCCGCGAGCACGTCGAGGTCGTCGCTGGGGTCCTGTTCGTCGGTGTGCGCCCACGGCTCCTCGGCGACGAGGTCCCGCGTCGTGCGCAGCCCCTCGTAGATGAGCTGGACGCCCGCCGCTCGCCGCGTCACCGCGTCGTCGTCGACCGAACCGTCGACGACGCGGGCGCTCAGCATCGTGAGTACGCCGGGGAGCATCGAGGACGACGCGACGTGGTCGTCGATGACCGCCCGGAGGCCGTCGGGTTCGATGTCCGCGACGGCGTCCCGGGCGGCAGCCCGCGCCTGCTCGGCCTCCTCCATCGACCGAAGGTAGCGGCGGGAACGGCAAAGACCTTTGGAAACCGCCGCAACGGTCCGGTATGCTTCGCGTGGAAGACGACGATGCCGTCCGCGTGGTGACCCTCGACCGGCCGGCCGCCCGGAACGCGCTCACGCCCGACGCGCTCGACGACCTCCGTGACGCCGTGACGGACGCCGACCAGCCGGTCGTCTACGTCCACGGCGCCGGCGACGCGTTCTGCGCGGGTGCCGACCTCGACACCGTCCGGGACCTCGACGGGCCTCGCGGCGAGGCGTTCGCGCGCCGCGGCCAGCGCACGATGAACGCAATCGAGGACGCGGACAGCGTCGTCGTCGCGGGCGTGGACGGCGCGGCCCGCGGCGGTGGCGTCGAACTCGCGCTCGCCTGCGACGTCCGCGTCTGCACGGCGGACGCGACGTTCGCCGAGCCCGGCGTCTCCTTCGGCCTGTTCGGCGCGTGGGGCGGCACCCGCCGGCTCCCCGAAGCGGTCGGGGCGACGCACGCCGCGGACCTCTCGCTGTCCGGGCGCACCGTCGACGCCGAGACCGCCCGCGAAATCGGACTCGTCTCCAGAGTGGTCGCGGACCCGCGCGCGGTCGCCGCGGAAATCGCGGCCAACGACTCCGCCGCACTCGGCGAACTCGCGGACTTGCTCGCCGCAGAAACGGACCGCGAAACCTCCGACCGCGCGGAAGCCCACGCGTTCGCGCGCCTCCTCGCCGACGAGCCGTTCGAGAGCTAGGGCGTCGGCGGCACCGCGCGCTTGTGCTCGCTGCGCTCGTAGAGCCCGCGCACCGTCTCCACGACGCCGTCGGGAATCCCCAGGTGGTCGGCCGTCGCGCTCGCCGGGACGTTCCCGTCCACGTGCAGCGCCAGCACCGCGTCGATGGTGTCGTAGTCCACGCCGAGCTCCTGTTCGTCGGTCTGGTCGGCCCACAGCTCCGCGGTCGGCGTCTTCGTCACGAGGTCGTCGTCGACGCCGAGGTCGCGCGCGAGCTGGCGGACCTGCATCTTGTAGAGGTTCCCGATGGGGTGGCAGTCCACCGCGCCGTCCCCGTACTTCGTGAAGTAGCCCGCCAGCGCCTCCGTGCGGTTGCCCGTGCCGAGCACGACGGCGTTCTCGTGGTTCGCGACGAGGTAGTTCAGCACGGCGCGGGTCCGAGCGCGCGCGTTCCCGACCGCGAGCTGGTCGCCCTCCGCGGCCGGATAGAGCTCCGTCAGGAGGTCCACGACCCGGTCGATTTCCACGACGTCGTACTCGATGTCGAGGTCCTCGGCGACGCGCTCGGCGTCGCTCATGTTCTGCTCGCTGGACACCTCGCCCGGCATCACGAGCCCGTGGACGGCGTCGGTCCCGAGTTCGTCCACGGCGAGGTGCGCGACCGTCGTCGAGTCGATGCCGCCCGACAGCCCGAGCACGCAGCGGTCCGCGCCCGCGTCCTCCAGCGTCTCCCGCACGAACGACTGGATGCGGTCCCGGCGCGCGGCCAACTCCGACTCCGAGAACCGCAGGTCCAGCGGCGAAATCGTGTCTGGCGCAGTCATCACGTCAGTGTTCGGCGGCGTCCGACTAAAACCCACTCCACCCCTGGGATTCGTGGACGCGCGTCCACTCCACCGAAACGCTACGTTCAAGTGGGACGGCAAGGTAATCGCAGACGCGAGCGCTGGTGGTGAGCAAACCCGAAGGGTTTGCGAGGCTCAGCGCGAACGCGTGAGCGCTGGTGGTCTAGTGGTAGGACATGAGCTTCCCAAGCTCATAGCCCGGGTTCAATTCCCGGCCAGCGCACTCCTCTGATGACTCGACCCGAACAGCGACGACTCTGTCGCTGGCTGTTCGTACCGTTGTGAATGCGCGAGGGAATTGAACCCTATCCGTCGCAGCACCCGAGCGAAGCGAGGGTGACCGTCTGATTCCGGTTCAATTCCCGGAAGACACGCAGCGTCTTCCGATGCTCGCAGTCGTGTGGACTGCTCGCTCCCGGCCAGCACACTCCTCTCTGACTCGAACCGGACAGCGACTGCTCTGTCGCTGTCCGTTCGTGGCATCGTGAAGTCGCGAGGGAATTGCCCGCTGCCGGCACGCTTCTCGCGGCCCTCGAACAGGCAAAAGTGCTATTCCGTCTCGCAGTGAAGCCGGCGACGTGAGCGAGTCAGACGAGGAGTTCGACCCGCCGACGTGGACCCGCTGGGCCCTCCTGACGAGTGTCGTCGGCGCCGCGGGCTCGTGGTGGCTCAACGGCCCGGCGCTGCTCACGGACCTGCTCGCCGCCGTCGCGGTCCTGACAGTCGTCTACTTGCTGTACCTTTGGGGCCAGCACCGCGACCCGCCCGGCGGGAACGGCGGCGGCAAGCGGGAGCGAGAGATGGAGGCGGAAGCGGGCGCGTACGGCGGCGCCGGCTTAGGGTGACGGCGATGAATCTATCGGCGTTGTCCGGCCTCCCACTGCGGGCAGCGTGGCGTCAGGCGTAGTGCTCGTCGAGGTACTCGACGATGTCGTCGCTCTCGTAGAGGGCTTCCTCGCGGGCGGTGTCCACGAGGTACGGAATCTGGTCCTCGCCGCCGTTCTGGAGTTCCTCGTAGGTCTGTTCGTTCGTGACGTCGCCGCCCGCGCCACCCGGGAGTCGGGGGTTGTGGGTGACGTAGGAGACGCCGAGCTCCGAGAGCTTCTCGCGGACTTTCGCGCAGTGCGGGCAGCCTTCCGACTGGTACAGTTCCAGCATACCCCAGTGTTCGCGGGCCAGCCACGTAAACGTCAGCGAACCGGCGGGTACGACTCCCGCTGGACCCACTCGCGGAGGCGCTCGTGGCCGGCGTCGTCGTAGCGCAGCGGCCGCCGCCACCACGGCCCCTTCCCGGAGTCGCCGGACCACTCCGTGACCGCTCGGTTGGCGTCGACGCCGCGCGCGCCGCTCAGCGGGACGGCGTAGTCGTAGAGCCGCGAGTCGTCGGTGCCCGCCAGCAGCACGTCGGCGTCGATGGGGTCGCGCTTCAGGTGGGCGTTCCCCGCGAACGCCGCGCGCTCCGATTCGGGCAGGCCCTCGAACTCCTCGCCGGTCACGGGGTCGCGCGCGAGTTCGAAGTCGCCGATGACGTAGGTTCCCCAGTCGTCGGCCATCCACGGCGTCGGCTCGTCGGGGGCGTCGAGGGTCGCGTAGAAGTAGACGCGGTCGCCGGCGTCGAGGTCCAACAGCGGGCGGGCTTTCAGGCCGTGCGGGTCGCCGTACGTGTAGCGCTCGCAGCACGGGTACGCCGCGAACGAGGGGTCGAGGTGGACCGGCGTCTCGCGGAGGTCGTCGGGAATCTCGATGGGGAGGTCGAGGTCCCCGTACGTCGGCGCGGGCTCGCTGGTCGGTTCGCTCTCGGGAATCGGAACGTAGACGAACGAGCCGTCCGCGCGCAGCGGCCCGCGGAACCCCGGCTGGTTCGTGTTCGCCGCGACGTTGATGGCGACCGCGCGCGTCACGGCTGTAGCTGCGCGACGCACTCGCAGCAGAACCGATAGCTGGCGTCGTTCTCCGCGCCACAGGACGGACACAGCAGGCTCGTGGCGTCGTCAGTCGTCGAGGACGAGACGTCGGCGGGTGAGGCGCCATCGCCGACGCCCGGGGAGTCGGGCGCGCCGGCGTCCTCGCTCTGGAGGCGTCGCCACACGGCGAACTGTAGGGCCGCCACGACCAGCACCGCGACCACGAACAACCCCCATTCCATGTGTGACCGTAGCACAGCGAGCCTATTCAGCCCTTCGCCCGTTCCAGCGCGGGAGAATCAGGCGTCCGGCGGGTGCAGGTCGCGCTGGAACTCGTCGAACGCGTCGAGGTCGTCGGGGAGGTCGTAGTCGATGCGGCGTTGTTCCTGTCGGTTCTCGCCCGCGTCCTCGATTGGTTCGGCGACGGACTCCCAGCCGGGCTTGACCTTGATGCTCTTGGCGGGCATCCCGACCGCGATGTGGTGGTCGGGGACGTCGTTCTGGACGACCGCCCGCGACCCGACGATGGCGTTCTCGCCGACGCGGACGCCGGCGCGGACGAGCGCGCCCTGCGTCACGCGCGCGTCGTCGCCGATGACCGTGCGGTAGTTGTCGACGTGCGTTTGGTCGACGACGTCGTGGTCGTGCGTGTAGACGTGGACGCCGTCGCTGACGCTCGCGCGGTCCCCGACGGTGAGTTCGCCGCGGTCGTCGAGGTGGACGTCGTCGTGGACGACGACGTTGTCCCCCAGCTCGATGTTGTGGCCGTACGTCATCGAGATGCCCTTGAACAGGCGGACGCCGTCGCCGACGCTCTCGAAGAGGTGGCCGGCGAGCATCCGGCGGAAGCGCAGCGCGAACTCCACGTTGTCCGCCAGCGGCGTGTTGTCGAACTGCCGCCACAGCCACTGCAGGGGCTTCGAGCGCGCGAACGCGTCCTCGTCCTTCTCGGCGTAGTACTCGGATTCGAGCGTGGCGTTCCGGGGGTCGAAGTTCGCCAGCCGCGCGGCCTCGGTCGGGGAGACGTGCTCGTCGTTCTGCCAGCTCTCGTAGGCGTCGCGGGCGCCGTGGAGGTCCACGAGCGTTTCCGTGACGGCGTCCGCGAGTTCCTCGGGTCCGCTCGCGGCCGCGAGTCGGTCGTCCACCTCCGAGACGAACCCGCGGAGGGTCGCCTCCGCGTCGTCCGGGAGGGAGACGTGGCGCTTGGTCATACCCCTACTCGGCCGTGGGCACTGATATTGGTTTCCGTCCCGACGGCAAGCCCCGGAACCACCACGGAACCCGGCTGCGAGCCGGCATAAAGGTCGAGTTCGTCTATTGGGAACCCCCACCGGAACCGCACCCGCTAAGTGGGCGTCGCCCCAACTGGCGCGTATGCAACATCGCGAACTCGGGAACTCCGGCGTCGAGGTCAGCGAAGTCGGATTCGGCGCGTGGGTCGTCGGCACCGACTGGTGGGGCGACCGCGACGAGGACGACGCACTTGAGATGGTCGAGTACGCGCTCGACCAGGGCATCACGTACTTCGACACGGGCGACGTCTACGGCCACGGCCGCAGCGAGGAACTGCTCGGGAAGGTCCTCGACGAGCGCGGCGACGAGATGACCGTCGCGACGAAGGTCGGCTACGACTTCTACAACAACCCGCAGGCGGGCCACGGCGAACTCCCGAAGGAGATGACCGTCGAGTACCTCCGGGACGCCGTCGAGAAGTCCATGGACCGCCTCGGCGTCGACCACGTGGACGTGCTCCAGCTCCACAACCCGGACGTCGCCGAACTCACCCCGGACGTCGTCGAACTGCTGGACGAACTCCGCGAGGACGGCCGCGCGGACGCCATCGGCGTCGCGCTCGGCCCCTCCATCGGCTGGCTTGCGGAGGGCGAGACGGCAATCGAGGAGGCGTTCGACTCCGTGCAGTACGTCGGCAACGTCCTCGAACAGGACGTCCACAACCACTTCGTGGAGTACGTCCGCGAGCAGGACGCCGCGACCTCCCTGATTCCGCGCGTCCCGCACTCCTCGGGCCTCCTGAACGAGCAGGTCACCCCCGACACCGAACTCGGCGAGGGCGACCACCGCGGCTTCCGCCCCGACGAGTGGTACGAGACGGGCTGGGAGAAGGTCGAAGCCCTCCGCTTCCTCGAACGGAATGGCGACCGCACGCTCGGGCAGGCCGCCATCCAGTGGCTCCTGAGCTTCGACGAGGTCGCGACCGTCACCCCGACGTTCCGCTCGAAAGAAGACATCGACGAGTGGGCGGCTGCGCCCGAGACGCCCGCGCTCAGCGACGAGGAGCGCGAGCGCGTCGCGGACCTCTACGAGGATAACTTCGGCGTGGACCGTTTCGACGGCATGAGCCACGAGGACTACCGCACGAGCGTCGACGGCGAGGACCTGCAGGAAGCCGGCCTCATCGGCTCCGCGGACTGAAGCAGCCAGCCCTCGCTTCGCGAGTCGATTTTAGCAGTCGTTGCTAGTCCTTTTTCTTCATTTCGGAGGGGGACTGAAACTGGAGTGGATGAATTGGTAAGTGAGTGTACGGATTGAGCGAACTCGCCTACTCAGTATCTATGAATACACCAATAGTTCCGAGGAATCCGGACGCGAAAACCGTGAGCCCGACAACTGGATTGAAGTAGTGAGCAATAGCGAGACCAAGTAAACTGACCTGTGTACCCAAAATCATCATCTGCGTCCCGAGACGGTTGATTTCGTCATCAGACTTCGGCACAGAAAAACAATAGAAGGGGGCTATGTTAAATATTGATAGAGGGGCAGTCTGCACTTAACGGGAGTTCCACTCTTTACTCTGAATAAAGAAACAGTACTGGCAACTACTGTGAATGATGCATTCGCCGAGCGTAGCGAGGCGATTCCCCGCGCGAACGGAGTGAGCGCGGTCTTTTTATCTGACTTTTTGGAGGAGGGTGCGCTCCGCGCACCCTCCTCGAAAAATTTAGGCTAGGAACACGTGCCGCGGCCGGTCCGCGAGCACGTCGCGGCCCCAGTCGACGGTGTCGGCGAAGTCGTCGCTGCGGAAGAAGCTCATCGCGTCCTCCTTGGACGCCCACTGGCTGGCGATGAACATGTCGTTCTCGTCTTCGACGTTCATCATGAGGTCGGTCTCGAAGTGGCCGTCCATCTCCGCGAGGACGTCCGCCACAGTATCGAACTTCTCGACGAAGTCGTCGGTGTGTTCGGGCTTGGTCTCGTAGAACATCCCCATCGTGCCGAAGCCGGACTCCTCGCCGGCGCGGGAGACGACCTCGGGGAGCTCGGAGAGGAAGCCGGCGGCGGTGTCGGCGGCGCTGGCGGTGTCCCAGATGGAGACGACGGCGGCGCGGTCCGTCTTGCGGCCGTCGTAGACGGCGGTCTTGACGTGCGTGTCGTAGTGGTCGAAGTTCCCGCGCAGGCCCTCGACTTCTTCGAACAGCTCGTCGGTGTCGGCCTCCGAGTAGAGGACCGTCGCGTAGACGTCCTCGCCGTGGGGCTGACCCGCGTAGATGTCGAGGTCTTCGAGTTCGCCGCGGATGCCGTCGCTCTCCTCCTCGTCGCCGTGGTCGTGGTGGCCGTCGCCGTGTTCGTGGCCGTCGTCGTGGCCGTGACTGTCACCGTGTTCGTGGCCGTGGCCGCCTTCACCGTGCGCGTGCCCGCTCTCGCCGTGGCCGTGCGCGTGGCCCTCGTCTTCGGGCGTCGGGACTTCGGCGCCGTCCATGAACGCGGGGAGGTCGCTCGGCGGGAAGCGGCGGCCGACGAAGAACTCGCCGAACTCGCCGTACTTCGCGGAGACCTCGTCGAAGCGCATCTCGTAGACGATGTCCTTGATGTCCGTGAGGTCGTCCGCGAACAGCGTCACGCCCCACTCCCAGTCGTCGAGGCCCACGGAGGACGCGATGACCTGGCTGACCCGCCCGGCGTACTGCTTGCCGAGTTCGCCGTGGACCTCCATCATCTCCGCGCGCTCCTCCAGCGGCAGGTCGTACCAGTTCTGCTCGGGCTGGCGGCGCTTGCTCATCGGGTAGAAGGAGACGTACGTGTCCTCGGGAATCTCCGGCGTGAGCTTGCTCTCGAAGTACTGCCGGAGGCCCGCGTCCACGCTCTCGGGGTCCTCGAAGTAGTCGGGCGCGGTGTACCCCGAGATCTCGACGACGGAGACGTAGGAGTGCGCGCGCTCCGTGTACGCCGCGAACGCCGTCTGCTCGAACGAGCGCTGGATGCGGTCGAGTTCGTCCAGCGACTCGCGGAAGTGGACGAACATGAGGTCGGCGTCCTGCCCGGTGATGGAGAACACCGCGGAGTCGCCCTCGTCGGCGTCCGCGAGCGCCTCGCGGTGCGCGAGGAACGACTCGGCCTCGTCGAGGGCCGCGTCGCGGTCCCGTTCGGGGGCGTCCCGCCACGCGTCCCAGTCCACGGTGTAGAAGTCGTGGAGCACGAACCAACCCTCGTCGGTCGGTGGAGCGTCTGCCATGTTCGCGTGTTGGGATTCGCCGTAGAAGGGTTTTCCTAACCAGTCCTGTCGGCGGACCCGCTGGCCGCGTCAACGCCCGGAAAACGGAGGGATGGCCGCGACCGAAACGTTTTCCCGGCGAACCGCGGAACGTCCGCGTGAATGCGCAAGAGCGGTCCGCCGAAAGGGCTCGTCTCGTATCTCGTGTTGGAACTGCTGGAGGAACGCCCGCGCTACGGGTACGAGATTCTCAAGGAGATCGGCGACCTCAGCGGCGGCCACTGGGAGCCCTCCTACGGCTCCGTCTACCCCATCCTCTACAAGTTCGAGGAGGAGGGGTACGCCGAGCGCATCGAGGTCGAGGACGAGCCCGACCGCAAGTACTTCGAGATAACGGAGGCGGGCCGCGAGAAGCTCGCGGAGAAGCGCGAGGAGGTCGGGCAGACCGCCGACGACGTGACGGACGTCATCCTCGGGTTCTACCACGTGTTCGCGGTGCTGGCGACCGACGAGCGCTTCGACGTGGACAACCCCGAGGAGGGCGAGGGGTGGCGCTTCGACGAGGCGTTCTCGGCGTGGATCGCCGAGCAGCTCATCCGCCACCACGAGTACTACTTCGAGGAGTTCGAGCGCGTCGAGGACACGCCCGAGGAGTTCGCCGACCGGATGGGCCTCGACGACTAGCCCAGTAGCTGCGGGCCGAAGAACATCACGACCAGCGCCGCGAGCATCGTCAGCCCGATGCTCGTGGTGATGGCGCGGGTGACCGCTCGCCGGTCGCCGATGGGGAGCCGCGAGGTGACCGCTTCCGCGACCGTCCGCAGCAGGTGGCCGCCGTCCAGCGGGAACGCGGGGATGCAGTTGAAGAAGGCGAGGTTGAGGTTTATCCACCCGGTCCACAGCAGGACGTTCGCAACGACGAACACCACCGCGTCCGGCAGCGGCCCGGCGGCGACGTAGAAGCTCGTGTTCACGCCCGCGAACCCGGGGAAGTTGAACGCCAGCGACGGGTCGATGATGCTCAGAAGCGGGAGGAACAGCGCGGCCGCGATGCCCTGCAGGAACCCGACGAGGCCGCTGGCGCCGCCCCCGAGCAGCAGTCCCAGCCCCGTCCCCTCGACGTCCCCGGAGGCCAGCGAGAGGAACGCGTCGGCGGGGTACAGTTGCGCGCCGAACCCTGACGCGGAGAGGCCGCTGACGCCGGTGGCGATGACGCCGCCGAAGTAACTGGAGCCGTCGCTCTGCTCGCCGAGCGCGACGTCGTACGTATCGACGGTCCCGTTCACGAAGGCCTCGACGGTCACCGTCTCGCCGGGGTCGTGTGCGTCGAGGGCGTCGCCCATGTCGCTGCCGCTGGTGACGCGCTCGTCGTCGATTCGCGTCACGATGGCGTTCCCCTCCGCGGGGAGGCCGGCGGCGTCCGCGGGCGTGTCGGGGACGACGGTGACGAAGGCGCCGGCGGGCGCGGTGACACTCGACCCGTTGGCCGTTTCGAAGGTCGCGACCGTCCGGTTCTCGACGGCGGCTTCGAGCCCGCGCTGCGTGTAGACCGCCGTGCCGTTGACTTCCGCGAGGACGCTCCCCGTTCCGAGCGCGGCCAGCGGCGAGTCGGTGGCGACGCCGGTCACGAGGAGGTGGCGGTCGACGCGCACTTCGTTGCCGCCGGCCAGCGTCACCGTGACCTCGCGGCTCTCGGCGTCGTCGAGCGCCCGCTGGAACTCCGTGTTGTTCGCGACCGGGACGCCGCCGACCGCGGTGACGCGGTCGCCCGCGCCGACGCCGGCCGCGGCGGCCGCCGAGTCGTCGTGGACGTCGCCGACCAGTCCGCCGCTGGCGACGCCGACCGCGCCCGCGACCGGGCCGAACAGGAGTGCGAACGCCACGACGACCACGAGGAAGTTGTTCGTCACGCCCGCCGCGAACATGCGCGCCTGCGACCCGCGGTCGGCGCGGCGCTGGCTCTCCTCGTCGGGCTGGACGAACGCGCCGATGGGAAGCACCGCGAGCAGTACCGCGCCCATCGAGTCCACGTCGATGTCCTCGACGTAGCACATCAGGCCGTGGCCGAACTCGTGGACGACCATCCCGATGAACAGCCCCGCGACGATTTCGGGGGCGACCGACAGCGGCATGAAGTCGCTGACGCCCGGGATGACCAGCGCGTTCCGCGGCTGGTTCACCGCGGTGGGCGCGGGCGGGTTCGCGAGCGTCTGCGCCGCGGACGTGACCAGCATGAACAGCGTGCCGGCGGCGACGACGAGCGCGACGCCGAGCCCGAAGTTCCCCCACGCGCGCCAGAACCGCTTGGGGGTCGCGGCCCACGCCAGTAGCCGCTTCCCGCGCTTCGTGTGGAGGGTGAGCACCGGCCCGGTCGCGGAGACGAACGACGGCAGGAGGTTGCGGGCCTTCGCCCACGACACGCCGGCCCAGTACGCCAGCAGGGCGACGCCGAGAACCGTCCAGATATCCATTACCCGAGATTCAGGGGCCGCGCGGCAAAAGCCGTTGGGTATCCGAAGGGGTCAGCGCCGGCGGCGCAGCCGCCCGAGCACGAACTCGCGGTCGAGCTTCGCGAGGAACGGCCCGAGCTTCGGGCCCTGGTCCTCGTCGAAGAACAGCCGGTAGCCCGCGGAGAAGAACGCGCCGATGTCGACGTCGTGGCGCTTGGCGGTCTCGTAGATTTCGCCCTGTAGCTCGTCGCCGTCGGGCTCCTCGGCTTCGAGGAAGTCCGCGAGCTCGTCGAGGGCTTCCTCGGTGGCGGCGTCGAAGTCGTGGTCGGGAATCTCCGTGCGCGCGAGGCTGTAGTTGAACTCGTTGTCCGTGCGGCGTGCCCACTCGCGGGCGCGCTCGACGCGTTCCAGCGCGGCGTCGATTGCCCAGTCGGGGGCGTCCTCGGGGATGTGTCCCTCGCGCCGTGCGATTTCCTCGCGGAGCGCGGGGTCGTCGGTCATCCCGAGCACGGCCGCGAACGTGTACGGGATGCGGATGCGCTCTTTGCGGGGCTCGTCCACGACGAGGGGGTAGACGCGTTCGGCGCGCTCGCGTTCGTCCTCGTCGGCGTCGATTTCCCCGAAGTAGACGGCTTCCATGCGGTCGAACTCGTCGACCAGTTGGTCGAGGCGTTCGACGGAGAAGTCCCGCGCTCGCTGGGGGTCCTTGCTGAAGAAGAACCGCACCACTTCCGGCTCCAGGAGCCGGAGCACGTCCTGCACGAGGACGACGTGGCCCTCCGAGGAGGAGAACGGCTCGCCGTCGAGCGTGAACCACTCGTACACCATCGGCACCGGGGGTTCGTCGTCGAGGACGTTGCGCGCGACGTCCGTCCCGGACGGCCACGAGCCCTCGGCGTGGTCTTTGCCGAACGGCTCGAAGTCCACGCCCAGCACCTGCCACTGCGCGGGCCACTCGAAGCGCCACGGGAGCTTCCCGTCGCGCAGGCTCGCGGTGCCCTCGTGCCCGCAGCCCTCGATGGTGCGGTCGCCAGCCTCGACGTCGCTGCACTCGTAGTGGACGACGCCCTCGTCGAGGTCGATGTCGGTGACGGCGTCGGTCTCGGTGACGTGGCCGCAGTTCTCGCAGATGGGCCGGAACGGGACGTAGTCGGCGTCGACTTTCTCCTGGTACTCGCCGAGCACCTCGCGAGCGTTCTCCCGGTTTTCGAGGAGGAACTCCGTGACTGCTTCGAGGTCGCCGTCCTCGTACAGCTCGGTGTTCGACACCATCTCCACGTCGATGCCCAGCAGCTCCGCGGACTCCTCGATGAGATTCGAGAAGTGCGCGCCGTAGGACTCACAGCACCCGAACGGGTCGGGAATCGCCGTGTAGGGCGCACCGAGATTCTGCCCGAGCGCGCCCGCGTTCACGTCCCCCAAATCGACGAGGTCGCCGTCGAGGTCCGCGAGCTTCCGCGGGAGCTTGCGGAGCGGGTCGCGGTCGTCGCTGGTGAAAATCTGCCGGACGTCGTAGCCGCGCTCCCGGAGCACTTCCGCGACGAAGTAGCCGCGGACGATTTCGTTCATGTTCCCGAGGTGCGGGACGCCCGACGGCGAGATGCCGCCCTTGATGACGATTGGCTCCTCGGGGTCGCGGTCGAGCACGCGGTCGGCCGCGGTGTCCGCCCAGAAGCCGCGTTCGTCGCCGAGAATGTAGGGGTCGTCGTCGGGGTGCATCGCTACTTCTCGTCCGCCCAGTAGGTCATCTGGTCGGCGGTGCCCTCGGGGATGATGTCCGTCCCGTCGTGTTCGCCGTACAGCACGGCGTCCACGATGCGGGAGGGGTCGGTGCCGTCGAGGACGATGGTGCGGACGCCCGAGCGCTCGATGAGCTTCGCGGCGAGCAGGTCCACGGGCGCCGACGACCCCGCGTTCATCTCGATGTCCGCGATGATGTCCACGAGCTCGCCCGCGGTCATCTCGTCGAAGCGCTCGGCGTCGGCCTCCTCGTTGGGGTCGGCGCTGAACACGCCCGGGACGCTGGTCGCGTACAGCAGCAGGTCGGCGTCAGTGTACTCCGCCAGCGCCGCGCTGACCGCGTCCGTGGTCTGCCCGGCGACCACGCCGCCCATCACCGCGACGTCGCCGCGGCGAATCGCCTCGCCGGCCTTCTCGTAGCTCTCAGCGGGACTGGGCGCCGCCATCCCGTCGAGCGCCGCGATGAGCAGGCGGGCGTTCAGGCGCGTGACGTCGACGCCGATGTCGTCCAGTTCGATTTCGTTGGCGCCGAGCGCCCGCGCCGTCGTGATGTAGTCCCGCGCGACACCCCCGCCGCCGACGACGGCTCCGACTTCGCAGCCGGCGTCGGCGAGTTCTTCGATGGCGGCGGCGTGCTCCTCGACCCGCTCGTGGGCGAGGTCGGGCGCGAGGACGCTCCCGCCGATAGAAACAACGACACGCATACTACACCGTGATAGCCCTGTTGCGTCCTTAAGGGTTGTCAACTGCAGAGCAGCGTCTGCGACCGCGACGAACCGTTATCCGGGCGGCACGCCTACCCACGGTATGGTCTCGGTCACGGACCCCGCGGTCCTCCTGACGCTGGCGTGGCTGCTGGTGCTGTTCGCGACCGCGTGGCGCTACCGGTTCGGCTCGCTGCCGCCGCTGCGGACGCTCGCGCTGACGGCCGTCGGGCTCCTCTGGCTGGCGTACTCGCTGCTCCAGCTCGGCGACCTGCTCTCGCCGCCCTACGACGACGTGCTCAACGTGGTCGCCCTCCTCCTCTTTCTCGCTGGGCTGTCGGTTGGCTGGCGGTGGTGGCGAGCGCGGTAGCTGGCGACACCTACAAACCGCGAGCACCCCCACGTTCGAGTATGCAACTACACGGCATCGTCGGCGACGGCGCCGACGGCGTCGCGGACCGACTCGCCGACCGTCTCGCAGAGCGCGGCCGCGTCGGCGTCGTTCGCGCCGGCGACCCCGACACCACGGAACGAACCACGTACACCGTCGGCGACGGCTGGACGGGCGCGGGCGCGGACCGCTCGCCCGACCACCTGCTCGACGACCTCGCCCGCGACCACGACTACGCGCTGCTCGTCGGCTTCCCGGACGCCCGCGTCCCCCAGATTGCCGTCGGGGACGCCACCGTCGAGGACCCCGCACTCCGCCTCGACCCCGAGACCCCGGACCTCGACGCTGCCGTGGACGCCGTCGAGGCCGCCGAGCCCTTCGAGACGCTGGCCTCGCTGGTCGCGGAGCTGAAGCGCTCGCCGCGCGCGGACTACTCCGGCGCCATCGCGACGTTCACGGGCCGCGTCCGCGCGCTCGAAGACGAGGACGACGAGTGGACGGAGTCGCTGACCTTCGAGAAGTACGACGCCGTGGCCGCCGAGCGCACTCGGACCATCCGCGAGGAGCTGGAAGCCCGCGACGGCGTCCTCGACGTCCGCCTCCACCACCGCGTCGGCCGCGTCGAGGCCGGCGAGGACATCGTCTTCGTGGCGGTGCTGGCGGGCCACCGCGGCGAGGCCTTCGAGGCGGTCTCGGACGGCATCGACCGACTCAAGGAGGAGGTCCCGATTTTCAAGAAGGAGGTCACCGTCGAGGACGAGTTCTGGAAGCACGAGCAGTAGCTGTCGGCGCGCGCCGCCCGTTCAACCGCTGTTGTCGCCGCCTACCCGCGGTTCCGCAGCGGATTTCGGACGCCGCTCGTCCGACGTTGAATCCGCAACGAACTGAGTGAAATAACAATTCTAATAGCGCGATAAAATGTCTCGCGGATTCTCGAACGTTCGTGAAACGTCGGCGAATCTCGATTTACGTCTGAAATCGCCCGAATCTGCCCGAACGTTCACCCCTTTATAACCTCCCGGAGCCGGTAGGCCCAATCGAAGATGAGCGCAACCCAATCCCCCTCCACCGACGCCGACGAACCGCAGGACAAGGAAACGCGGCTCAAGGCGTACCTCCGCGAGAAGGCCGACGACGGCGAGGTGTACTTCAAGAGCAAGTTCATCGCCGACGACGTGGACCTCTCCCCGAAGGAAATCGGCGCGCTCATGGTGAAGCTCTCGAAGTCCGCGACCGATCTCGAAGTCGAGAAGTGGTCGTACACGAGCGCCACCACGTGGCGCGTGCAGTCCGCGTAACCCCGCTGCGCTCGCATCGCCCGCCCTGAACACCGCAGCCTCCCCCTTCGATTTTCACGCCCGGTAGCCGCGCGTGTCGGCGACTAAGTGCTTAAACCGCTGGAACGGTAAGCACCGGTGATGTCGGCACAGCCGCCCGACGGCGCCCCGAGCCCGGATTCGTTCGCGTCGGTCTTCGACGTCTACGAGGTCCGCCGCGACGACGGCCGCGTGCTCTACTTCGGCGACCCCGAGACCGACCGCGAGACCCTCATGGAGACCGTCTGGCCGGCGTTCCGCGAGCGCGGCTACGAGGTCCGGCTCGCGCGCCGCACCGGCGAACTCGTCCTCGTCGCGGAACCCCACGACGCCGCCGACGACGGCGGCGTCCCGTGGACGAACGTCGCGCTGTTCGTCGCGACCATCGCGTCGACGCTGTTCGTCGGCGCCAACTGGTACTACGTGGACCCGTTCTCTCCCGAAGTCGTGCAGGCGCTCCCGTTCACGGTCGCGGTCGTCGGCGTGCTCGCCGTCCACGAGTTCGGCCACTACGCGATGAGCCGCTACCACGACGTCGACGCCTCCCTCCCGTACTTCATCCCGTTCCCGTCTCTGTTCGGGACGATGGGCGCGGTCATCCGGATGCGCGGCCGGATTCCCTCCCGGAAAGCCCTCTTCGACATCGGCGCCGCCGGCCCGCTGGCTGGTCTGGTCGCCGCCGTCGCCGTCTCCGCAGTCGGCCTCCTGTTGCCGCCCGTGACGGTGCCGCCGGAAATCGTCAACTCCGCGTCCGCGGTCGAAGTCCAGTTCGCGTACCCGCCGCTGCTGCAGGCCATCGCCGCCGTCCTCGGCGAACCCCTCTCGTACAGCGACCCCTCGAAGTCCATCAGTCCGGTCGTGATGGGCGGCTGGATCGGGATGTTCGTCACGTTCCTGAACCTCATCCCGGTCGGCCAGCTCGACGGCGGCCACGTCCTCCGGTCGCTGGTCGGCGAGCACGCCGACCGCGTCGCCCCGCTCGTGCCGACGGCGCTGTTCGCGCTCGCGGGCTACCAGTGGTTCGTTGCGGACGCCGGCGACACCGCGGGCATCTGGGTCGTCTGGGGCGTCATCGCGACTGTCATCACGTTCGCGGGCGGCGTCGACCCCGTGGACGACTCGTCGCTGGACGCGCGCCGGGTCGCCGTCGGCGTACTCACGTTCGTCCTCGGCGCGCTCTGCTTCATGCCCGTCCCCATCGAAATCGTCGGTTAGTGCGTCCAGCCGCGGTCCGCCAGCGGCTCGCCGTCCAGCGTGACGCCCGACGCTGTGACCTCCCCGACGATAGAAAGGGGGACGTCGCTCTCCGCACGCACCACTCCGACGGCGCTCTCGGGGACAGTCGCCACGAGTTCGAAGTCCTCGCCGTACGTCACGGCGGTATCGAGGGGGTCCTCGACAACGTCGCGGAGTTCCTCGGCCACGGGGACGCTGTCGCCGTCCACCGCGAACCCGCAGTCGCTGGCTTCCGCGAGCTGGTGGAGCGAGCGCGCCAGTCCGTCGCTGGAGTCCATCATCGCGGTCGCGTGGCCGGCGAGCGCGCGGCCCGCTCGGACGCGCGGCTCGAACCGGAACAGTTCGTTCGCCCGCTCGACGTCTCCGGAATCGAAGCGTTCCATCGCGGCGGCGGTCCGTCCGAGCGTCCCCGTCACGACGAGCGCGTCCCCCGGACTCGCGCCGTCTCGGCGGACCGGGTCGTCGGTGCGTCCGATGGCCGCCGTCGCCACCGTGAACTCGTCGTGGCCGTCCAAGTCGCCGCCGACGTACTCCGCGCCCACGGCCTCGCAGACGTCCAGCGCGCCCTCCACGTACGCGCGCAGACCGTCCTCGTCGAAGTCGGGCGCGCCGTAGACGCCGACCGCCGCCGTCGCGTCCGCGCCCATCGCGGCGACGTCCGACAGCGACGCGCCCACCGACCGCCAGCCCGCCGTGTACCGGGTGGTGCCGGCGGGGAAGTCGGTCGTCTCGTGGAGCATGTCGATGGTGAACACCGTGTCGTCGACGACCGCGGCGTCGTCGCCGGCGCCCGCGACGAGTCCGCCGACCACGTCGAGGGCCGCCCGTTCGTTCATGCCCTCGGGTTCGCAGTCCCGGCCTAAAACGCCCCGGATGCGTCAGCGCTCGCGCTCGCGGCCGGTGGTCCGAGGGCCCGACGACGCCGCGCGAGTCCCTAACGATGGCTTTAAACGAATCCGACGTGAATTCCGCCCAATGGCAACCCTCTACGACGCTCCCGCTGACGAGCTCGTCGACGAGCTCGCGAGCGAGCTCGAAGACCGACTCGACGAACCCGACTGGGCGCAGTTCGCGAAGACCGGCGTCGGCCGCGAACTCCCCCCCGAACAGGAGGACTTCTGGGCGCGCCGCGCCGCCAGCCTCCTCCGGAAGGTCGCCGTCGACGGCCCCATCGGCGTCAAGCGCCTCGCGACGGCCTACGGCGACACTACCGACGGCTCCAACCGCTACGGCGTCTCCCCGCCGTCGAGCACGTCCAGCTCCCGGAACATCGTCCGCACCGCGCTCCAGCAGCTCGAAGACGAGGACCTCGTCGAGCAGCAACACGACCGCGGCCGCGTCGTCACCGCCGAGGGCCGCAGCCTCCTCGACGAGACGGCCGGCGACGTCATCGAGAACCTCGACCGCCCCGAGCTCGAACGCTACGCGTAACGCTCCCGTTTCTCCGCCGTTTCCGGCCGCGTAGCCGCGGCGCTACCACCCCGTTGCGTCAGAATTATCCGGATTCGCCGACTACTGTTCGCGTATGAGTGGGAGCCCGGACGACGACCGGCTCGAGGAACTGCGCCAGCAGAAGAAAGAACAGCTCAAGCAGCAGCAACAGCAGCAGGGCGGCGGCGACCGGGAGGCGGCCCAGCAGGCCCAACGCGAGCAGGCCGAACAGCAGAAGCAGGCGCTGCTCAAACAGCACCTCACCGACGGCGCGCGCAAGCGCCTGAACACGATCAAGATGAGCAAGCCGGAGTTCGCCGAGCAGGCCGAACAGCAGATTCTCGCGCTCGCGCAGTCCGGCCGCCTGCAGGACCAGATCGACGAGGAGCAGATGAAAGACCTGCTCCGCGAACTCAAGCCCGACTCCCAGAGCTTCAACATCAACCGCCGGTAGGCGATGCGGCTGGGCTTGCTCTACAGCGGCGGGAAGGACTCCACGCTGGCGGCGCTGCTCGTCGACCGCTTCTACGACGTGACGCTGGTCACCGCGCACTTCGGCGTCACCGACGAGCACGAGCACGCCGAGCGGGCGGCCGACGCCGCGGGCTTCGAGTTCCGCGCGCTGGAACTCGACCGCGAGGTCGCCGAGGAGGCCGTCGAGCGGATGCGCGAGGACGGCTACCCGCGCAACGGCATCCAGCACGTCCACGAGGAGGCGCTGGAAGCCGTCGCCGCCCTCGACTTCGACGCCGTCGCCGACGGCACGCGTCGCGACGACCGCGTGCCCACGGTCTCGCGGGCGCAAGCGCAGAGCCTCGAAGACCGCCACGACGTGGACTACCTCTCGCCGCTGGCGGGCTTCGGCCGGAGCGCGGTCGACCGCCTCGTGGACGCCGAACTCGACGTCGAAGTCGGTCCCAGCGAGGAGATTCCGCGCGCCGACTACGAGGCCGAACTGCGCGCGATGCTCCGCGCCGAACACGGCGAGGACGCCATCCGCGAGGTGTTCCCCGACCACGACCAGACGTACGTCCACGGCCTCCGCGAGTAGCGGCCCGCAATCGAACCACTCTTCTCCCGTCGCGGATTCCGTTCGCGTGAATGGAGTCCGGGCTACTCTACGCGCTCGCCGCCGCGGGCCTGTGGGGGACGTACCTCTTCGTCCTGAAGCGCTACTTCGTCGGCGTCCACGGCGCGGTCCTCACGGTGTTCGTGAACGCGGCGGCCATCGCGTGGTACCTCCCGTTCGCCGTCGCGACCGGTAGTGAGGGACTGCCGGCGTTCCCGCCGATGGACGCGTGGTCGATTGCGGTGTTCGCCGGCACCGTCGTCTTCGGCGCGCTCGCGTTCGTCGTCTCCGTGCAGGCGCTGGCCGTCGGCGACGTCTCCTACGTCGCGCCCATCGCGAAAATCGTCCCCGTGTTCGTCGTGCCCATCGAGGTGTTCGTGCTCGGCGCGTACCTCGAACCGACGGCGGTCGCCGGCATCGTCGTC
This sequence comes from Halobacterium hubeiense, assembly GCF_001488575.1. Taxonomy (NCBI): domain Archaea; kingdom Methanobacteriati; phylum Methanobacteriota; class Halobacteria; order Halobacteriales; family Halobacteriaceae; genus Halobacterium; species Halobacterium hubeiense. The sequence goes on along the minus strand of NZ_LN831302.1, from coordinate 2,093,664 downwards.
GCCACCACCGCGGTCTACCTCGCGAACTACGAGGGCGGGGACGTCCTCGAACCGTTCCGGCGCGCCGTCCACTCGCGGGCCGCCCAGCTCGCGCTCGTCTCCGCGGCGCTGTTCGCCGTCAGCGACGTCGGCCGCCGGGTCGTCCTCGACGGGTTCACGTTCCCGACGCGGCTCTGGGTGCCGGTGTACCTCGCGGGCGTCGCCGCCGTCGTGCTCCCGCTCGCGCTCCGCCGCTGGCCCGCGACCGGCATCCGGCCGTTCCTCGGGAAGTTCGCGGTGACCGGCGCCGGCGTCGCAGTCGCAGAGCACGTGACCGCGCTCGCGTTCGCCAGCGCGCCCGCCAGCATCGCCTCGACGCTCGTCAACGGGCAGGCCATCGTCGCCGTCCTGCTCGGCTGCGTGCTCCTCGGTGAACCCGGCTTGCGCCGGCGGCTCGGCGCCGCCGTCCTCGCGGTGGTCGGCGTCGGCCTGATTGCCGCGTAGCGTCCCCGCGAACGGAAGCTTTCAAGCGCGCGTCGGGCGAACCACGGGGTATGTACGACCGACTCAAGGGATTCCGCGACTTCTACCCCGAGGAGATGGGGCCGCGCCGCGAGGCGATGGACGCCGTCGAGGACGCGGCGCGCCGCTACGGCTTCCGGGAAATCGGGACGCCGGCGCTGGAGGGCACGCAGATGTACGTCGACAAGTCCGGCGAGGGCATCGTCGACGAGCTCTACTCCTTTACCGACCAGGGCGGCCGCGACGTCGCGCTCACGCCCGAGCTGACGCCGACGGTCGCGCGCATGGTCGTCGCGAAACAGCAGGAGCTCTCGAAGCCCATCAAGTGGTACTCGACGCGCGCGTTCTGGCGCTACGAGGAGCCCCAGCAGGGCCGCTTCCGGGAGTTCTACCAGACGAACGTGGACATCTTCGGCTCCAGCGACCCGCGCGCTGACGCCGAAGTGCTCGCCGTGGCCGCCGACGGCCTCACGAGTCTCGGTCTCACGGGCGAGGACTTCGAGTTCCGCGTCTCCCACCGCGACATCCTCGGCGGCCTCCTGAACGCCTTCGACGCCGACGTGGACACCGAGGAGGCCATCCGCGTCGTGGACAAGCGCGCGAAAATCGAGCGCGCGGAGTACCTCGACGGCCTCGCGGCGGTCGGCCTCTCCTACGACCAGGCCGAGCGCTTCGACGACCTGCTCGCGGGCGACGACCTCGACGCGCTCGTCGAGTTCGCGGGCACCGAGCGCGTCGCGGACGCCGTCGAGAACCTCCGCGCCGTGCTGGACGCCGCCGAGAACCTCGGCGTGCGCGAGTACTGCGAGATTTCGCTGACGACGGCCCGCGGGCTGGACTACTACACGGGCGTCGTCTTCGAGTGCTTCGACGCCACCGGCGACATCGGGCGCTCCGTGTTCGGCGGCGGCCGCTACGACGACCTCATCGAGTCCTTCGGCGGCCAGCCCACGCCCGCGGTCGGCGTCGCGCCCGGGCACGCGCCCCTGAACCTCCTGCTGGAGCGCGCGGGCGTCCGCTCGGAGGGCGACCTCGCGACGGACTACTACGTCCTGCAGGTCGGCGACACGGAGGCAGAGGCAGCGCGCGTCGCCAGCGACCTCCGCGCTCGCGGCCACGTCGTCGAGAGCGACGTCGCCGACCGGAGCTTCGGCGCGCAGATGAACTACGCCGACAGCATCGGCGCCGAGACGGTCGTCATCGTCGGCGAACAGGACCTCGCGAACGGCGAAGTCACCGTCAAAGACATGGAGAGCGGCGACCAGACCACCGCGCCCTTCGAGGACTTCCCGGGCGACCGGGACGCACCGACGCTCGCCGACTTCCAGTAACCCACTTTTTGCTACACTCGGACGGCTCCGCCGTCCTCGTTCGCAAAAACTTGGGGAAAAAGCGCCGTTACCCACCTCCGGCAGAGCACAGCTCTGCCGTGCTCCCGCTCGCTTCGCTCCCGGGAACTCCGGTGGGTTCGGCGCCAGCGCGCAAGCGCGCTGTGAACCACGAGCGCCGACGGCGCTCGTGGATGCTCCACTGCACGATACGTCCAATTTCGATACTGACTCGGTCGGGTGGCTACGAGGTACTGCTATGCCCCGTCGCGCGTTCCGCGTCGCCTACGACGGCCGCCCCTACTACGGCTTCCAGCGCCAGCCCGACGTCACGACCGTCGAGGACGAACTGTTCGGCGCGCTCCGGCGGCTCGACGCCTTTGAGGGGGAGAAACCGCCGGGGTACGCGGCTGCCGGCCGGACCGACGCCGGCGTGTCGGCGCGCGCGCAGACCATCGCCTTCGACGCGCCCGCGTGGCTGACGCCGTCCGGGCTGAACAGCGAACTCTCCGGGCCGCTGCGCGCGTGGGCGACCGCCGACGCGCCCGCGGAGTTCCACGCGACCCACGACGCGAACTGGCGGGAGTACCGGTACTTCTGGCTCGCGCCCGAGCGTAGCGAGGGCGCGGAACGAGCGAGTAGCGAGGGACGGGGTCCCTCGGACCATTCGAGCGGGCGAAGCCCGCGAGAAGACGGGGAGGAACGACCCGCGAGCCACGCTGGAGACGCGGACGACCGAGCGGCCGAGGCGCTCGACCGGCTGCTCGGCGAGCACGACTTCCACAACCTCACGCCCGACGACGCCAACACCGTCCGCGAACTCTCCGGCGGCATCGAGCGCGACGGCGACTTCCTGGTGGTGACGCTGCGCGCGAGCGGGTTCTGCCGCGAACTCGTGCGTCGCGTCGTCGCGCTCGTGCAGGCGGTCGCGGGCGGCGACAACTTCGACCGCATCGACCGCCTGCTCGCCGCCGAGCCGATCGAGGGGCCGGAGGGCGTGACGCCCGCGCCGCCCGGCTCGCTCGTGCTCCACGACGTCGACTACGACCTCGACTTCGCCGTCGAGGCGAACGCGCTGGCCGCGACCCGGGCGATGTTCGCGGACCTCCGCGAACAGCGCCGTGCGCGAGCGCGGGCGGCCGGTCACGTCGCCGACTCCCTGTGAGTTATTTTCGCGCCGGAGCGCCGGCAATCGCCCCGTCGTTCATCAACGTTTAACCGGTCTGCACCGAACGAATGCGGCATGAGTAGCGTTCCCGAACGAAGCGAGCTCGACGAACGACACACGTGGGACCTGGAGAGCATCTACGCCAGCGACGACGACTGGGAAGCGGCCTACGAGGACGTCGCGTCCCGACTGGACGAACTCGAAGCCTACGAGGGGCGGCTCACCGAGTCCGGCGAGACCTTGCTGGAAGCGCTCCAGCTCCGCGACGACATCCACCGCGAGGCCGAGCAGGTGTCGGCGTACGCGCGGATGCGCTCCGACGAGGACACCCGCGACCAGCAGTATCAGGCGCTCCGGGCGCGGGCGTCCAGCCTGATGGCGGACGTCTCCAGCGCGACCTCCTTCTTCGGTCCGGAACTCCAGGACTGCACGCGCGAGGAACTCCAGGAGCTCGTCGAGGAGGAGCCCGAACTGGCGACCTACGAGCACTACTTCGACGACGTCCTCCGCATGAAGCCGCACACGCGCTCGGCGGAGGTCGAGGAGCTGCTGAGCGACCTCGGCGACGTGCTCGGCGCGCCCAGTGACGCGTACAGCATGCTGACGGACGCGGACCTGGAGTTCCCGACCGTCGAGGACCCCGACGGCGAGGCCGTCGAAATCTCGCAGGCGAACTTCACGAAGCTCCTCAAGGAGCCCGACCGGGAGTTCCGTCAGACCGTCCACGAGTCGTTCTTCGAGACCATCGGCGACGTCCGCAACACCATCGGCGCGACGATGAAGAATCAGGTGAAGAAGGACGTCAAGCTCGCGGAAGCCCGGAACTACGACACCGCCCGCGAGGCCGCGCTCGACGGCGCGAACATCCCCACGGAGGTGTACGACAACCTCGTGGAGACTGTCGACGACAACCTCGACAAGCTCCACCGCCACGTCGACCTCAAGCGCGAGGCGCTCGACGTCGACGAGGTCCAGATGTGGGACCTCTACATGCCCATCGTGGACTCAGAGAGCCCCGAAGTCACCTACGAGGAGGCCAAAGAGCACGTCGTGGAGGCGGTCGCGCCGCTCGGCGAGGACTACCAGAACCGCGTCGCCGAAGGGCTGGAGTCCCGCTGGGTTGACGTCTACGAGAACCGCGGGAAGCGCTCGGGCGCGTACTCCGGGGGGACCTACGACACCCAGCCGTTCATCCTGATGAACTACCAGGACGACATCTCCTCGATGTTCACGCTCGCGCACGAACTCGGGCACAGCCTCCACAGCCAGTACACCAGCGAGCAGCAGCCGTACGTCTACTCGGACTACGAAATCTTCGTGGCGGAGGTCGCCTCCACGGTCAACGAGGCGCTGCTCGTCAACCACCTCCTCGATACGGTCGAGGACGACCACTTCCGCAAGCACATCCTCAACGAGTACCTCGAACGGTTCCGCTCGACGCTGTACCGGCAGACGCTGTTCGCGGACGTCGAACACCGCCTGCACTCGCTGGCCGAAGAGGGCGAGGCGCTGACGCCCGACCGCGTGGACGAGGTGTACGGCGAGCGCAAGGAGGCCTACTACGCGAACGCCGTCGTCGACGACCACATCCGCCGCGAGTGGATGCGCATCCCGCACTTCTACTACAACTTCTACGTCTTCCAGTACTCGACGGGCATCTCGGCGGCCGTCGCACTCGTGCAGGACATCCTCGACGAGGGCCAGCCCGCCGCCGACCGCTACCTCGACTTCCTCAAGCGCGGGTCCAGCGAGTACCCGCTGGAACTGCTGCGGGCCGCGGGCGTGGACATGTCCACGAGCGAGCCCATCGAACGCGCGCTCGACGTCTACGACGAGCGCCTCGAACAAGCCGAGGAACTCGTCTGAGGGCGCCACGGACGGTCAGTTCTCCCCGTTCCCGTCAGACGCCCGAACGCCGGTAGGCGTTCCGCCTACCCAAAGGAACTTCTACGCGCGGCCCCTACCACCACCAACGAATGTCGCGCAGTCCTTCACTACCTGACCGGCCGACGCTCGACGTCGACCCCGAGTCGTCGCCGGAAGAACACTTCGACGCGCTCCAGGACCACTACGGAGAGATTCTCGACGTCCACGAGCAGCTGCAGTCCCAGCTCGAGGAGGTCGAGTCGCGTCGCGAAGAGCTCCGCGAGGAGGTCGACCGCCTCCAGCGGGAGAACGAGACGCTGAAGACCGCGTCGCTGTACCTCGCCACCGTCGAGGACCTGCCCGAGGACGGCAGCGCCGTCATCAAGCAGCACGGCAACAACCAGGAAGTCCTCACCGAGCTGTCCCCGCGGCTCGCCGACGAGCTGGAAGTCGGGGACCGCGTCGCCATCAACGACTCGTTCAGCGTGCAGCGCGTCCTCGACGACGAGACGGACGCCCGCGCGCAGGCGATGGAGGTCGACGAGTCGCCGACCGTCGAGTACGACGACATCGGCGGCCTCGACGAGCAGCTCCGGGAGGTCCGGGAGGCCGTCGAGGACCCCCTCGTCAACCCCGAGAAGTTCGAGAAGGTCGGCGTGGAGCCGCCGAGCGGCGTGCTCCTGCACGGGCCGCCGGGCACCGGGAAGACGATGCTGGCGAAGGCCGTCGCGAACCAGACGGACGCGACGTTCATCAAGATGGCCGGCTCGGAGCTCGTCCGGAAGTTCATCGGCGAGGGGTCGCGGCTGGTCCGGGACCTCTTCGAGCTCGCCGACCAGAAGGAGCCCGCCATCATCTTCATCGACGAGATCGACGCCGTCGCCGCCAAGCGCACGGACTCGAAGACCAGCGGGGACGCCGAGGTCCAGCGGACGATGATGCAGCTGCTCTCGGAGATGGACGGCTTCGACGAGCGCGGGGACGTCCGCATCATCGCCGCCACGAACCGCTTCGACATGCTGGATTCGGCGATTCTCCGCCCGGGCCGCTTCGACCGCCTCATCGAGGTGCCGAACCCGACCGAGGAGGCCCGCGAGCGCATCCTCGAAATCCACGCGGGCGACATGAACGTCGCCGACGACGTGGCGTTCGCGGACCTCGCCCGCGAGACCGAGGGCTTCTCCGGCGCGCAGCTCGCGAGCCTCGCCACGGAGGCGGGGATGTTCGCGATTCGGGACGACCGCGACGAGGTCCGCCGCGAGGACTTCGACGCCGCCTACGAGAAGCTCGTCGCCGAGGGCGAGGACGACGTCGGCCCGAACTACCCCAGCTACATCCGGTAATCCGCTCTCGCCGTTCCGGATTGGAACGCTCTTGTGTCGCGCGCCCCGACGCGTTCGTATGACCATCAGAGTCGTCTGGGGGACGGGCACGGCGCCCACGGAGATGGCGGCGTACGACGCCGCGCTCGCGGACGCCGGCGTCCACAACTACAACCTCGTCACGGTGTCGTCGGTGATTCCCGCGGACGCCGACGTCGAAGCGGTGGGGACCGCGTCGGACCTCGGCCCCGCCGGGAACCGCTTGACGGTCGTGGAGGCGCACGCCAACGCCGCCGGGCCGCGCCACGTCAGCGCCGCGCTCGCGTGGGCGGAGAGCGACGAGGGGCCGGGCCTGTTCTACGAGGTCGCCGACGAGACGGACGCTGCGGACGTCGAGTCCCGGGTGCGCGCCGGCATCGACGCGGGCATGGACCTCCGCGACTGGTCGTTCGACGACGCGACAGTCCGCACGACTAGCACCGAAGCCGACGCCGGCGAGTACGCGGCGGCGGTCGTGGTCGCCGCGTACGGTGACAGCGAACCGATTCTTTGAGCGGTCGGAGTGTGTGAATACCACCCAGACTAAAAGGACTTTACGTGGGGGTGCCCTACTAACAGCGAATGCACGGGAACACGCCGTACAGTGGTGCCGAGCCGTCGGAACCCGACCCCGAGCTCACGGGAACGCAGCGGCGCGCGCTCCAGGACAGCATCTCCCAGATTACCGCCCGCACGCGGGACTTCCTCCCCGACGAGTACGTCGTCGGCTCCGAGATTAGCTCCGGCTCGAACGGCGTCCAGGTCACCGTCGCCGTCCGCCCGCCCGCCGGCAACCCCGTCAGCGCCGGGTTCACCCCGGAGTTCGACGGCGTCGCCGACGACGAGCTCATCCCGGACGACGACCGCGAGGAGGTCGCGCGCGGCCTCGCCGCCAGCGCCGCCCTCCAAGTCAAGCACGCGCTCGGCGACGACGTCCCGCAGACCGCTCGCTGAATCACCGGCTCCGTCGCGGCGGCTGCGACTCGCCCCGGGTCTTTTCTCCTCTCGGGTCGTCGGAACGCGTGATGGCCGAGCGTCCGCCCTCCGACTCTCCGTTCCGAACGCGGCTCGCGCTCGCACTCACGTTCGGCGTCACGCTGACCGCCGTGTTCGGCGTGCTCGCCGCGCTCACGCTCTCCGGTCCGTTGTCGGTCGTCACCGGCGCGACCGCGCTCGGTATCGGTATCTGCGCCGTCGCCGCGGCTGTCGTGTTGCTCGCGCGCGACGACGCCAAGAACTGAGCTACTTGCCCCAGAAGGGGTCGCGCTTCCGCTGGATTTCGAGGTACGCCTTCAGCGCTTCGCGCTCGTCGGCCGGAATCTCCTCGGAGAGTTCCTGTTCGAGCACCTTCGCGTGCTTCTCGGGGAGGTCCACCCAGAGCTCGTCGCCCTCCTCGATGTCGCGGCCGACCGTCGGGCCGTCGATGGAGACGCTGACGCGGTTGCCCGCGCGCGCCTCGTCCACGTCCTCGCCCTGCTCTTGGATGCCCTTCACGACGCCGACGCGCTCCAGCTCGTTGCCCTCGATGAGCCCGACCGGCGTGTTGCGCTTCAGCGTCCCCGAGACCACTTCGACGCCGACGACCGCGGGGTCGTTCTGCCGGAACACGTGGTCCTGGAGGATGCGGAAGCGCGCGGGCCGCACGATGTTCTCGAAGATGGCTTCCTGCTGGGCGCGCTCGCGCTCCTCGACGAACTCCTCGTAGTCGTCGACGAGCTGGTAGATGACGTCGCTGTCGAAGATGCGGACGTCCTCGTCCTCGGCCTTCTGCTCGGCGTCACCGAGCACGTCCACGTTGAACCCGAGGATGGTGCGGTGCTTGTCGTCGTCCGCCGTGGTCGCCATCGCCACGTCCCGGGGCGCGATGTCCCCGACTTCCGCGGCCATCACGGGAATCTCGGCTTCCTCCATGGCGTTCGCGAGCGCTTCGAGGCTGCCGAGCGTGTCGGCTTTCACGACGACGCCCTCCTCGGCGGTCTCGACGGCGACCTCCGCGAGCTCCGCCTCGACCTCCTCGACGACGGCCTCGACGTCGCGGTCGCCGACCACGCGGACCGGCGCGCCCGCCATCGCCTCGTCGAGGTCCGGCGCGGCAATCTTGAGGCCGGCCGCCGCCTGCATCGACTCCACGTCGTCGAAGCGCTTCTCCGTGCGAATCTCGGCGAGCTCCCGGGGCTTCAACAGCGCCCGGACCTCGGTGACGATGGTCTCGTTGGTGCCGCCGACGACAATCTGGTCGCCCTGCCGGATGGTGCCGTCGTAGAGAATCACGTCCAGCGTCGTCCCGAACCCGCGCTCGTCCTTGACTTCGAGGACGGTTCCCGCGCCCGGGCCGTCGATGTTCACCTCCATCTCGGACTTCATGTACCGCTGGGCGAGCCCCATCAGCACGGTGAGGAGGTCGGGGACGCCCTCGCCGGTCTCCGCCGAGACCGGGATGACGCCGATGTTCGACTGGAAGTCCTGCACGCGCCAGTAGAGGTCCGAGGAGAACCCCGCACCGGAGAGCTCGCCGATGAGCTCGTACAGCGCCTCGTCGAGCTGGCTGCGCACGCGGTCGGACTGGTTGTCGTAGGTCTGCTGGACCGGGGCGTCCTCGGTGGGGTTCCAGCCCGGGATGGTGTCGATCTTGTTCGCGGCGACGACGAACGGCGTCCCCGTGTCCTTGAGGATGCGGATGGCTTCCTCCGTCTGGGGCTGGAAGCCGTCGTTGACGTCCACGACGAGGATGGCGATGTCCGCGAGCGCACCCCCGCGCGAGCGCAGCGTCGAGAACGAGTGGTGGCCGGGCGTGTCGATGAACAACAGGCCCGGGAGGTCGAACTCCGTGGGGTCGACGAGGCTCCCCGCCACTTCGCTGACGACGTCCAGCGGCACGGCTGTCGCGCCGATGTGCTGGGTGATGGCGCCGGCTTCGCCCTCGATGACGGCGGAGCCGCGAATCTTGTCCAGCAAACTGGTCTTCCCGTGGTCGACGTGGCCGAGGACCGCGACGATGGGCGTCCGCAGCTCCCCGGGGTCTTCGGTGGTGTCTGCGTCGGACATAGTAGAATCCTCCGAGAGAACGGTTGTTGACCGAACAGAGCGGGCGGCGGCGTATAATTCCATCGTCACGAGCCGCCGGCCTCGTGCGTCGCGCGTCCGACGACCCCGCGGGGTTTATGTGGATACCAGCCAAGATTCCCGGGTATGGCCGACATCCTCGCAGAGAACCTCTCCGGGAAAGCCGTGATGGGGTCGGACGGCACGGAGCTGGGCATGCTGTACAACATCACGATGGACCTCAAGAGCGGGAAGCTCGAAGACCTCCTCGTGGAGCCGCTCGAAGACTCGAACGTCACCGTGAACTTCCCGACCGACGGCGAGGGCCACTACCGGGTGCCCGTCGGGCGCGTGCAGGCGGTCAAGGACTACATCGTCGTCCAGCGATAGTGAAGGTCTTAGACGCCTCCGCGTTCATCCACGACTACGAGCCCGACGGCGAGACGGCGTCGATTCCCGCCGTCCGGGACGAGCTGGAGGACGCCGCAGCGTACCGCTACGACGCGATGGCGGGCGGCGGGATGCAGGTGCAGGTGCCGGGCGACGCGGCGCTCGCTTCGGCTCGCGAGGCCGCGCGCGCGACCGGCGACCTCGACGTGCTCTCCGAGACGGACCTCCGGCTGCTCGCGGCGGCGCACGAACTCGACGGCACGGTCGTCACCGACGACTACGCGGTGCAGAATGCGGCGGACGAACTCGGCGTCGGCGTGGACGTCATCGAGCAGGAAGGCATCAGCGAGCGCCGGAACTGGAACTTCCAGTGTCAGGGCTGCGGCCGGGAGTTCGACGAGTCGAAGGAGCGCTGTCCGGTCTGCGGCAGCGACCTCGCGCGCAAGCGCCCCCGCTAGTCGTCGCTCTCGACCACTTCCGCCTCGTTCTCGACGGCTTCGAGGCCGCTGTCGATGAGCTGGCGGAGCACCTCTTGTTCGGACAGTCCGTACTCCCGCGCCAGGGCCTCGACTTCGGCGGCGACCGAGTCCCCACACACGATGGAGTACTTCCGCGGCATGGCCGTTCGTTCGAGCGCGCTCACCGTAATACTTAGTCAGCCCGGCGTCAGACGAGCTGTCAGGCGAACGCGACGTACGCCATCGCGAACTGGACGGCGTCGTAGGTGCCGTGGACGACGACGGGCGCGAACAGGTCGTCGGTGCGCTCGTAGGTCGCGCCAAGCACCAGCGAGACGACGAACAGCCGGCCGAGCGTCACGAGTACCGCGCCCGGCGTCGCGCCCGTGCCGGCGTACGCGAGCACGTGCGCGGCGGTGAACACGAGACAGCCGACGACGACCGCGCCGCGCCGCGAGAACGCGCCGTAGAGGTACTTCTGGACGCCGTTGCGCGCGAGCAGCTCCTCGCCGGGGCCGACCGCGAGATACGAAAGGACGACCAGCGGCGGCAGAATCCCGGGGTAGTCGCGCGCCGTCTCGACGAGCGAGTGCGTGGTCTGCGGGAGGTCGAAGAGGACGACCAGCCCGACCAGCGCGTAGTGGACCGCGAAGATGGCCGCGACGCCGACGGCCGCGACTTTCACGTCGCGGCGCGACGGCCGGGAGACGTCGATGCCGCCGTCGTACCACGTCACGAACGCGACGCCCGCGAGCCCGTACCCGGCGCTCGCGACGGCGGTGTTGACGGAGACGGAGACGACGGGAGTGTCGGGGACGAGGCCGACGGCGACGCTCGCGAGCAGCGACCCGAACACGAGCGCGGCCAGCGAGACGACGACGCCGACGACGAGCCGCTGCTCGCGGGCGCGCACCGCGGCCCGTTCCAGCCCCGCGTGCGCCGCGGCGGCCGCGCCGACGGCGCCGAGACCTGCGAGGAGTACGAGCGCGGGGCCGCGTGGCAGTCCCGCCGTCGCGGCGTTGACGCCGAGTGCCGCGGCGACGACGAGTCCGACGCCGCCGAGGCCCGCGAGGAGGTCGAGCCGGGGCGCGTCGACGCCGTAGCGGCGCGCGGCGAACGCGGCGGCCGCGAGCAGCGCGAACGCGGTGGCGGCGCGCGCGGCGAGCGCGGCCCCGGCCGGCCAGTCGAGGAACGTGGCGGCCAGCCCGACGCCCGCGACGACGAAGCCGACGGTCTGAGCGTACCGGTCGTTCACGTCGCCGAATCCGGCCTGCTGGGACAAAGGCGTGCCGCTCCCGGCCTACTCGACGACGAGCTCGGTCTTCTCGGGGAGCCCGCGTTCCCCCGAGAGCAGGCCGCGCGCGGCGTCCTTCCCCCACTCGACGGCGGGCTGCGTGAACGTCTCCACGCCGTACAGTTCGCCTGCGAGGACGCAAGCGGCCTCGAAGTCGTACAGTAGCCGCCCCAGCGAGCGCTCGTCGATTCGCGGAATCTCGACGCGAACACTCGGCACGCCGGACTCGGCGAGGCTCGCTTCCGTGGCCTCGAACTCCGCGTCAAGCAGGTCGCCGAGGCTGCCGCCCGCGAGGTAGTCCAGTCCCTCCAGTTCGGTGTCGGGAATCCCGCGGTCCTCGCGCTCGCGCGCCCGGACGAGCGTCACGAGCTTGTCCCGGGGGCCGGCGCGGTAGAGTTGGAGTTGGCTGTGCTGGTCGGTCGCGCCGAGCGCCCGCGCGGGCGTCTGCCCGAGGCCGTCCTTCCCTAAGCTCTCGGCCCACAGCTGCGCGAACCACTCCGCGAACGTCTCCAGCGACTCGGCGTACGGCATCATCGCGTTGATGCCCGCGCCGCGGACGTCGAGGGCGTACGCCGTCGCGCCGTACGCGTACGCCGGACAGTCGAACAGCGACCCCGTGAGCGCCGCCCGGCCCTCGCGTGCGCCGGCGAGAATCGCTTCGACGTCGTGGCCAGCGAGCGCGGCAGCCGGCAGTCCGACCGTCGAGAGCGCGGAGAACCGCCCGGGGACGCCTTCGGGCGCGTCGAGCGCGGGCAGGTCGTGCTCGTCCGCGAGGTCGCGGAGGTTCCCCTCCGGACCGGTCGTGACGAACGTGCGTTCGGTCCAGTCCACGCCCGCTTGCTCCATCGCGTCGCGCACGACGAGGAAGTTCGCAAGCGTCTCCGCGGTCGTCCCCGATCGCGAGACGACGTGGACGACGGTCTGCGAGAGGTCGATGTCCTCCAAGAGCGCGGTGACGTGCTCGGGGTCGACGTTGTCGAGGAAGTGCGCGTCGAGGTCGCCGCCGAGCGCGTCCACGAGTGTCGCCGCGCCGAGCGCGCTCCCGCCGATGCCGACGTTCAACAGCACCTCGCTGTCCGCGAACGGCTCGACCGCCCGCTCTATCGCCGCGGGGTCGGCGGTCTTCGGGAGGTTCAGCGCCGCGTACCCGAACTCCTCGCGGGTCATCCCCGCGACGATGTGCTCGTGCGCGTCCCTGACGCGGTCGTCGAGTCGCTCCAGCGCGTCCTCGGGGACGCCCGGCGACGCCTCCACCGCCAGCGCGTTGCCCACGTCTACGTGCATGTCCAGTACCGGGACGCCGGCGTGCTTAAGCGCTGGCCTCTCGCTGCGGCGAGTCGCCGCGCTTTTGCTGTGGTAGCGCGCAGTCTCGGGCAATGGGTCGGTTCGACAGCTACTCCGGGCTGGTGACGGCGTACCCGTACGCGTTCCGGCAGTCCGACTCGCTGCTGTTCCGGAGCTACGTGGTCGTCAGCACCGTCGTCGCGGCGGTGGTCGTCGCGCTCGCGGTCGGCGGACTGCTCGTGCTCATCGGGAACACGACGGGCGGGGGCGGCGGGTCGCTGACGCTCTCCCGGACGTTCTACGTCGTCGTCGGCCTGTTCGTGTTCGTCCCCATCGTCGCGCCCGTGCTGTTCGTGGCGAACCGCCACCGCCGCGAGCGGGAAGTCGCCGACGGCTACGACGCCGCGCTCGCGGTCGCCGGCTACGTCTTCGTGCTCTCGGTGTACGTCGCGCTCGTGGCGTCGATGCCCCCGGAGTTCGGGTCGGAGGGGAACGTCGTCACGCGCCCGGAGCCGTCCGGCATCTTCGCGCCCGTCGTGGAACTGCTGTACGCGGTGCCGTCCGTGGCGGCGCCGCTGTTCGTGCTCGCGGGCGCGCTCGTCGTCTACGGCGTCCACCGGCGGTACGCGTCGAAACACGGAAACGGCGAGCCGGCCTAGGCCCGTCGATGACAGACGAGAAGACCGCGACGTTCCTCGTCACCAGCGCGGCGGACGGCTCCGCGGTGCTCTCGGACGTGACGGACGCGCAGGTCCACACGCTCTCGGAGAACCCGGGGCTGGCGGAGGGCGACGTGCTGGAGGCGACGGTCGCGCCGGACCCGCCGATGAACGTGACGTACAGCGTCGTCGAGGTCGCCGAGCACAAGCAGATTCCCGTCGAGGAAAGCGACGAGACGCCGACTCCCCAGTCCAAGGAGATAGCCGAGGGGCTGGACGCCGGCGACTTGGAGACCGTCGAGCGCGCGGGCGTCGGCGAGGTCCACGTCCTCGGCGTGCCCGAGGACGGCGTCGATCAGACCGTCGAGGACGTGCTCGCCGACGAGCAGACGGTCGCGCGCGCCGCCCGCATCGGCATCGAGCGCGTCGAAGTCCGCTCCGGCGAGGACTTCGTGAGCGTCCGCTACCTCCCCTAGTTCTCTCCGCCGGCTCCGTTCCGTCCGGCGTCGCGCTCGACGAACGCCAGTTCCGCAGTTTCGTCCAGTGACTCGTCCCCGACGACGCCTTCGACGCGTAGCGGGATGTCCGGACTGGTGACGCCGCAGCCCTCGTTGACCGAGACTGACCACGCGTCACCCTCGCGGGCGCGGTCGTTCGACCGCTTGAGGTACGCCCGCACGTGGTCGGTCCGCAACTGGTCGCGCACCCAGTCGCCGACGTCCGCCGGGTACGAGACGGTGACCGTGGTCGCCATGTGCGCGTGTACGGCCGCCAGCGGTCTTACGCTCACCGCCGCATTCTGTTCTTCTGGAGGCGACATCTTCAAGCCCGCCGCCCGCCTAGAGCGGGTATCCATGATGGCGACGACACACGCGCTCGTGGGGCTGGCGGTCGCTGCGCTCGTCTCACTCGTCGTGCCCGAGTTCGGCGTCGCGGTGGCCGCTGCCGGCCTCGCTGGCGGCGTCTTCCCCGATCTCGACCTCTACGCCGGCCACCGCCGTACGCTCCACTTCCCGGTCTACTACGGCGCCGCCGCGGCCGTCGCGGCCGTCGTCGCGGTGGTCTCGCCGACCGCGTGGACCGTCGCCGCGGCCGTCTTCCTCGCGGCCGCCGCGCTCCACGCCGGCAGCGACGCGCTCGGCGGCGGCCTCGAACTCGAACCGTGGGAGGGGACCAGCGAGCGCGCCGTCTACAGCCACTTCCACGGCCGGTGGCTGCCGCCGCGCCGGCTCGTCCGATACGACGGCGCGCCCGAGGACCTCGCCATCGCCGCCGTCTTCGGCGTGCCCGCGGCGCTGGCATTCGGGCCGAACGTCCAGCAGGTCGCCGCGGCCGCGCTCGTTGTCTCCGCCGGCTACGTCGTCGTCCGCAAGCGCCTTCCCGCGGTCGCGACGTGGCTGTTCGCGCAGGTCCCGTCCAGCGTGCGCCGGCACGTCCCCGAGCGGTTCGCTCCGTGACGCCCGGCCGGGTATAAGAAGCCTTAACCTCGCTCGCTCCCGACCCGAATCCATGCCCAGTTTCGAGGTCCCCGAGGTCGACCTCAGCCAGTACTCCATGCGGCAGCTCGTCGCGCCGCCGCTGGCGGTGCTGGTAATCGCGCTGGCGGTCATCGGCGCGTGGTTCGCCCTCACGGGGTCACCGGTCACCCCCGGCATCGAGTTCACCGGCGGAACGGAGCTCGTCGTCGAAGCGGACGCCCCACAGTCACAGGTCACGGCCGCGTTCGACCAGCAACACGAGTCCATCCGCCCCATCGGGACCGACAGCTCGCAGTACCTCGTCACCTTCCAGTCCGAGAACCAGCAGGCGCTCGCCCAGCAGGCCGCCGACGCCGGCTACGAGGTGGTGCAGTCACAGAGCACCTCCGCGACGTTCGGCGGTTCGACCCAGCGGCTCGCGCTGCTCGGCGTCGGCATCGCGTTCGCCGGCATGAGCGTCGTCGTCTTCCTGCTGTTCCGGAGCTTCGTCCCCTCCATTGCCGTGGTGCTGTCGGCGTTCAGCGACATCGTCGTCCCCGTCGCGCTGATGAACCTCTTCGGCATCAAGCTCTCGCTGGGGACCGTCGCCGCGCTGCTGATGCTCATCGGTTACAGCGTCGACTCCGACATCCTGTTGAACAACCACGTCCTCCGGCGCTCCGGGGACTTCTGGGAGAGCGTCCACCGCGCGATGCGCACCGGTGTCACGATGACCGTGACCTCCATCGCCACGATGGCCGTGATGACCGTCGTCTCGTACATCTTCGGCATCCAGCTGCTCTCGGCCATCGGGCTGGTGTTGGTCTTCGGCCTCACCACTGACCTCATGAACACGTACATGTTGAACGTCACCCTGCTTCGCTGGTACAAGTTCGAGGGGGTGTCCCGATGAGCTGGCTCCGCGAGAACTGGCGGGTCGCCTTCCTCGTCGTGTTGCTGCTCGGATCGTCGGTCGCGCTGTTCGCGCCGGGCATCGGCGCGTCCGCCAGCGGGGACGAGGAAGCCGCGTCCCGGCCGACGAACCTCCAGTACGGCCTCGAACTCTCTGGTGGCGTGCGGCTTCGGGCGACCGCCGTCGGCGTCACCGCCAGCGGCGTCGACGTCCCCGGCGACGAGACCGAGCGCAACGCCCTCGAAGCCGACGTTGCGAACGCGCTCTCGCTGGAACCCGGAAGCGTCACCGCCCGCGACCGGACGTCGAGCGACAACCCCGACGTCGTGGAGGTGTACTCGAACAACACGACCGCCGAAGTGGGCGCGGCGTTCGACGAACTCGGTCTCGCCTACGAGTCGCTGGACTCTGGGGTCACGGAGGCCACGCGGGACGAAATCGCGGACACAATCTCCACGAAAATCGACGCGACCGGGTTCAGCGGGGCGCGAGCGTACCCGACCACGACCCAGTCCGGGCAGAGCTACATCGTCGTCGAGGTCCCCGGACAGAACGCTTCCGAGGTCCGGTCGCTGATTCAGGGCCGCGGCGAGGTCGAGATGCGGGCGTACTACCCAGAGGGCGGCAACCAGACGAACGCGACGGTGCTCACGCACTCCCAGCTCCAGCGCAGTGACGTCAGCACCGCGCAGATGATCGACGGCCGCCCGTCGGTCCCGGTCTCGCTCACGCAGGACATCGCCGAGACGTTCGCCGCGGACATGCGCGAGTACGGCTTCACGTCCGGGCAGGGCGTCAGCAACTGCGAGTTCCCGGACGGCGGCTACTGCCTGCTGACCGTCCTCGACGGCGAAGTCGTCTACGACGCGGGCGTCCGCGCGAACCTCGCGCAGAGCTTCGAGAACGGGGAGTTCGTGCAGGACCCGCGGTTCGTCATCACGGCCAACTCCATGGAGGAGGCGCGCGAACTCCGCGTGAACCTTCAAGCGGGCGCGCTCCCGACGCAACTGGAGTTCCAGGACTCCTACTACGTCTCCCCGAGCTTCGCCGAGCGGTACAAGCCGCTGTCGCTGGTGACCGGCCTCGCGGCCGCCATCGCGATGGCGCTGGTCGTGTTCGCGCGGTACGGCGACCCCCGGGTCGCGATACCGATGGTGTTCACCGCGCTGTCTGAAGTCGTCATCCTGCTCGGGTTCGCGGCCGTGAGCGGGCTCGCGTTGGACCTCTCGCACATCGCCGGGTTCATCGCCGTCATCGGGACGGGGGTGGACGACCTCGTCATCATCGCCGACGAGGTGATGACCCAGGAGGTCGGCTCCCAGCGCGTCTTCAAGAGCCGGTTCCGGAAGGCGCTGTGGGTCATCGGCGCCGCCGCGGTGACGACCATCATCGCGATGAGTCCGCTCGCCGTGCTCAGCCTCGGTGACCTCCGCGGGTTCGCCATCGTCACCATCCTCGGCGTGCTCATCGGCGTGCTCGTCACCCGGCCGGCGTACGGGGACATCCTCCGCCGCCTGCTCACCGGCGAGCACTGACGCCGCCGTCTTCTCCGCCGCCCGCAGCGAGCACCACGCTTAACCCGGCTACGGACGCATAGCGACTATGCACACAGATACGTGGCGCGCCGGCGCCAGCGCCACCATCAGCCTCACGGGCGTCGTCGTCGTCGCCGTCATGGTGCGCCACGTCCTCGACGCGCAGCCGCCGCTGTCGGGCTGGCTGCTCGCCGGCTTCGGCGGCCTCGTCGGCGCCGCGCTCGTCGCCGCCGGCTACGTCGTCTACCGCGCGGAGTTCACGCGCCGGCAGACGCTCGGCATCGCCGGCTGGAACGTCCTCGGCATCGTCGTCATCGGCGCCGCGCTCGGCCTCCTGTACGCCTACCAGTCCGCGGTCGCCGTGCTGCCCGCTGCGCCCGTCTTCTCCGGCACCGTCGTCGTCGCGGTCAGCGCCGTCGCGCACGTCCTCATCGGCGTCAACGACGCGCGCCGCATCCGCGCCCGCCAGCTCGCCCGCGAGCGCGAGAAGCTCGACGTGCTCTCCCGGCTCGTCCGCCACAACCTCCGCACGGAGGCCCAGCGGCTCTACAGCTACGCCACGCGCGTCCGGATGGCCGACGACGAGGCGACGGACGACCTCGCCGACGACGTCCACGGCTCCGGGGAGCGCCTCGCGGCGCTCCACGGCCACATCACGACCATCCGCAACCTCGTGGACAGCCCGCCGGAGCCCCGCCCCTACGACGTGAGCAGCGCCGTCGCCGACGTCGTCACCGACCTCCGCGAGGAGTACCCCGACGCGACCATCGACGTGACCGTCACGGACGCGACGCCCGCCGCCGGCGACTACCTCGCGGACGCGATTCGGGAGCTCGTGGAGAACGCCATCGAGCACAACGACAGCGACGAGCCGTGGGTCGGCGTCGAGGTCGCGACCGCGGACGGCCGCGTCGAAATCGCGGTCCGCGACGACGGCCCCGAGATTCCCGAGGTCGAGCGCGCGACCGTCACCGGCGAGCGCGAAATCACGCAGCTCAGCCACGGCAGCGGCGTCGGTCTCTGGTTGGTGCGCTGGATTGTCGATGCCTACGACGGCCGCCTCTCCTTCGGCGGCCGCGAGGACGGCAACGAGGTCCTGCTGTCGTTCCCTAGAAGTCGGTGAGCTTTGCCTCGGTGGCGCCCTTCGCGTCCAGCCCGAACTCCGCGAGCTCCACGAACTCCATGTCGTTGTCGCGGAGCGCGCGCCGCACGCGCTCGGAGGCCGACGGCGCGACCAACATCCCGCGAACCTCGTCGTTGCTCTCGGAATACAGCTCGACGTAGCGCTTGAGCTGGTCGAAGTGGTTCAGCGTCGCCTGAATCCGCTTCACTTCGACGACGACGGGCGTGCCGTCCTCGTCGACGGCGTAGAAGTCCACGAACCCGTACTTCGTCTCGCGCTCGTGCTCGACGATGCGCAGGCCCGCTTCCAGCTCCTCGGGGTTGTTCTGGATGTACTCGTGCATCTCCGCCTCGGTGCCGGACTCCTCGTAGGTCGCGCCGTCCTCGGCCTCGAAGCGCGTGACGCCGTACGCCTCCAGAATGCGGGCTTCCACGCGCTCGCTGGGGTTGCTGCGGCGCGCGAGCAACACCGCGTCGCCGTCGCTCTCCCGGGCCTCGACGGTGCCGCCGCCCGGCATCCAGTTGACGGGCTTGTGGCCGGTCGGCTGGTGGACGAGGAACGTGCCGTCGGGCTTCGCGACGAGCAGGCGGTCGCCCTCGCCGAGGTAGCCGCTGGTGCGGCCCTCGTACTCGACCTCGCAGCGGGCCTGTACGGTCAACACCGCGCCGTCCCGGACCGCCGCCTTCGCCGCCTCGACGACCTCCTCGGGGGTGGGCGCGTCCAGTCGCTGTACGACCATCGTCTCCACTCGGTTGCCGCGCCGACCGATAAACCTGTGGTTTGGCGGCGGCTGCCGGCGGCGTCAGCCAGCCAAAGTGGCATTTAAGCCGATAGAGCGAAACGTCGAGGTATGTCCGAGTTCGGTGCTCTCTCCGTCGTCCCCCCGTTGCTCGCTATCGCGCTCGCCATCGTCACCCGGAAGGCGGTGCTGTCGCTGTTCCTCGGGGTGTGGTCCGGCGCCGTCATCTACACCGGCGGCGTCGGTCTCACGCAGACCTTCGACTGGATTGCGCGCTCCATCTCGCAGGTGTCCGCCGAGGGCAAGGGCTCGATATTCCACGCGCAAATCATCATCTTCACGCTCCTGCTGGGGTCGGCAGTCGCGATGATTTGGCGCCTCGGCGGCTCCCACGCCGTCCGCGACTGGGCGCTCGAACACATCGACAGCAAGCGCACCGCGGGCGTCGTCGCGTGGCTGCTGGGCCTGCTGTTGTTCTTCGACGACTACGCGAACACCGCGGTCGTCGGCTCCACGATGAAAGACGTCTCCGACTTCCTCGGCGTCTCCCGGGAGAAGCTCTCGTACATCGTGGACTCGACGGCCGCGCCCGTCGCCACGCTCACCATCTCCTCGTGGGTGGCGTTCCAGCTGTCGATGATAGAGTCGGGCTACCAGACGGCGGGCGTCGCGGCCGCCGACCGCCCGGACTCGTTTGCGGTGTTCCTGCAGTCGATTCCGTTCAACATGTACGCGATTCTCGCCATCGCGATGGTCGCCATCGTCGTGCTCTCCCGCCGAGACTACGGCGAAATGCTCGGCGCCGAACACCGCGCGTCCACCACCGGGAAGGTCTCCCGCGACGACGCCCGGCCGATGCAGGACGTCGAAGCGACGCTCGGCGAACCCGAGACGGAGAACCCGAAACTGCTGTCCTTCTTCGCGCCCATCGCGGTGCTGGTCGCCGTCACCGTCGGCTCCGCGCTCTACACGGGGTACGCGCCCGGCGCCAGCCTCTACGACATGGTCGTTGACGCCGACTACGCGCTCGCGCTCATCTTCGGGTCGTTCGCGATGGTCGTCTCCACGTACGTCCTGGGGCTCGCGTACGGCGTGCTCTCGCTGGGGGAGAGCGTGGACACCACCATCGACGGGTTCGGCATCATGCTCACGGCGGTGACGATTCTCGTGCTCGCGTGGTCCATCGGGAACGTCGTGGAGGCGCTGGGCACCGGTACGTACGTCGCGAACGCCGTCGAGCAGTTCCTCACGCCCGAACTGCTGCCCGTCGTCGTGCTGTTCACGGCGGCGTTCGTCGCGTTCTCCACGGGGAGCTCGTGGGGGACGATGAGCATTGTCACGCCCATCGCGGTGCCGGTGGCGTGGAACCTCACGGGCAGCCACACGATGGTCGCGGCCGCCGTCGGCGTCGTCTTCTCGGGCGCCATCTTCGGCGACCACGCCTCCCCCATCTCCGACACCACCGTGCTGTCGGCGACGTTCACGGGCGCGGACCTCATCGACCACGTACGAACGCAGCTGTACTACGCGGTCACCGTGGTCGCGGTCGCCGCGCTCCTGCTGGTCGTCTGGGGGTTCACGCGCGTCACGCCGCTGCTGTTGCTCCCGGTCGGTATCGGCCTGCTCGTCGTGCTCGTCTACGGCCTCTCCGAGTTCGACGCGCGCCGCCGCGGCATCGACCCCAAGCAGAGCAACGTCCCCACCCCCGAGAACGACTAGAACTCGTCTAAGCCGGACTGCTCGGCGGCCGCGAGCGCGTCCCGGCTCGTCTGCCACGACTTCCGGGCGCAGGCCGGGATCGCGTCGTGCTCACGGACGTACTCGCGCAAGAACTCTCGCGTCGTCGGGTCGCTCGGGTACCCCGAGCCCACGTCGCCGTACTCTGCTGCGAGGTCCGCGACGTGGCTGTCGCGGGCGACCTTCGCGACGATGCTCGCCGCCGCGACGAGCGCGTACTCGTCGTCGGCGCCGTGCTCGGCGGTCACGTCCACGTCGGCCGTGACGCCGTCCGCGACCCGGCGCCCGAACCGCGCCTCGTCCACGTCGCCAGCGTCCACGTAGCCTGCGAGACCGTCCGCCGCAATTTCGTCGAGCGCGCACGCCTGCGCGTCGACGGTGAGCGCGTTCATGTCCGTCTCGGGGTCGTCGATGCGCTCGACGGGAACCTCGGCGACGCCCACCTCGAAGTCCTCGCGGATTTGCTCGTCTAACTCCTCGCGGCGCGCGGCCGAGAGCCGCTTGGAGTCCGCGACGCCGTCCGGGAGCTCCTCGGGGTCGCCGACGACCGCCGCCGCGAACATCGACCCCAGCACGGGGCCTTTGCCGGCCTCGTCGACGCCGAAGTGCCTCATTCCACGAAGAACTCCTCGTCCTCGAACTCGTCGCGCTCGCCCTCGACGGTCACGACGTCCAACGCCGTCACCGTCGCGTCCACGCCGAGCACGCCAGCGAGACTCGGCTCCGTGAGGCCCTCGTCGCTGGAGACGAGTTCCTTGATGTAGAGCCCGCCCTCGCCCTCGATTTCGACGACCGCGTGCGTGTCGTCGGTGAGTTCGCCCTCGATGTCGTACACCTCGCGCTCGCGGACCTTCTCCGCGCGCCGGTGCTGCACGCGCTGGGGCGTCTCCTGCTGGATGGTCGCGCCGTCCAGTTCCAAGAGTGCGGCCTCGAAGTCGTCCTCGGTGACCGATTCGTCGAACTCCACCTGCGCGCGGTAGCGCTTCCGCGCGTCCAGTTCCTTCACGCGCGCCACCATCTCGTAGGACGCCAGCCGGATCCCCTCGACTTCGACCTTCCCGTCGGCGTACTCGTTGATAGCCTCCTCCAGCTTCTCGGGGTCCGGGTGGCGCTCCTGTGGCGCGTCCACCTCGACGACGAACGGCCGGCCCGTCCCCAACATCAGCGCGTCGATGTCCTCGCGGCCAGCGCCGTGGAACGACGCCGATTCGCCGTCCATGGCGTCGATGACGGGCGGCGCGGTCAACTGCTCGACGCTCTCCGGGTAGAGGTAGCCCGTGCCGTCGCAGTGCGGGCACGGCGAGTCGACTAGCGTCCCCGTCCCGTTGCAGTCGCTGCACGGCCACTTCGTCTGCGGAATCCCGCGTTCGAGCTTGCGGTAGCGGCCGTAGACGAACGCCGAGTTCACCGTCACGTCCACCGTCTCCGACTCGACGTCCAGCACCGCGAGCACGTCCGGGCGCTCGAAGTCCACGTCCGCGCCCGTCCGCTTCCCGACGCGCTTGCCGACCTCGCGGTTGCACTCGGACTTGAACAGCTCGCCGGCGTCCTCGTCCAAATCGGCGAGATCGCGCAGCATCGTCTCGTTCTCCTCCACCAGCGGCGGCGCCCGCGTCCCCACCTGGTACGTGTCGAAGCGCTGGTCGGCGAGCGCCTCGACCACGAGGTCCGCGAACTCGTCGAAGCGCCCCGACGCGCCCTCACACACCCAGCACTCCGAGGGTTCGACGCCCTCGTACGGCTCGTCGTCCTCCAGCGCGATAGTCGTCCGGAGCGCCCGGCCGCGCTCGGCGTTCGTCAATCCGAAACTCCGCTCCGCGAAACACCGCCCCACGCAGGCGTCGCAAATCGGGTCCTCCGCCAGCACCCGTCGCGCGTCCTCCAAGACTGTCATGGGTGTTGTGTCGCGGGCCGCTGGTACGTACTCTTCGGTCCACGGGTGTCGGCTTCTCGCAGCCGTCAGTATGTACTCCGTTTCCTCCAGAAAGCCCTCGCGTCGCTCGACTCGGGGGACTCGCTGTGCGCGCTCGCTCCGCTCGCGTGCTTGCTTCGTCCGCTGTCGTCGATCGCCGCTCGCCCTTTCAATCCGCCGGAAATCGGAGATTTCCGAGGCCTCGGGAGAGCGAAGCTCTCCCGGCGACCGCCAGGATGTCGGTTGGTTGGTCGGCTGCGCTGTGGTCGGTCGATAGGCGTAAATCGCGAGGCTGCGATGGGTCGGTATGCGCCAGTTCGTCGTGCTCGGCCACCACGCGCCGACCGACCCCGACTTCTCGTTGGACGACCTCGCGGGCGGCGCGGGGCGTCTAGACGTGCTCTGCCGGTGCGTCAACGCCGCGCTGTTCCTCTCGCACGACGTCCGGCGGGACGTCAAGGTGCACCTCGTGCTCGGCGACGAGGTGACCGTCCGCATCGACGGCAGCGAGTTGCGGTACATGAACCCCGACGAGCGCAACATCGCCGGCCTGCTCAAGCAAGCGCTGGAGGCGAAAGACCGCGCCATCGGCCACCGCGAGGCCGAGTCGACTCCGGGCATCCACGTCTCCAAGCGCGGATTCGAGACGGTGCTGGACGACCTCGACGGGACCGTCGTGGAGCTCCACGAGGACGGCGACGCGCTCGCCGACGTCGAACCGCCCGAGGACCCGATTTTCGTGCTCTCGGACCACGAGGACTTCACCGAGGCGGAGGCGGTCTTCCTCGCGGACCGCAGCGACCAGCGCGTGCGCGTCGGCCCCGAGATTCTGCACGCCGACCACACGATTACGGTCGCGCACAACTACCTCGACACCGACGGCTTCACGGAGTACTGATGCGCGTCAGCGTGATTGGTGCGAGCGCGCCGTCCGCGGACGCAACCGAGAACGCCCATGAAGTCGGCCGGCTGCTCGCCGAGCGAGGACACACTGTCGTCTGCGGCGGCCTCGGCGGCGTGATGCGCGCGGCCTGCCGCGGCGCCAGTGAGGCCGGCGGTCACACCATCGGCATCCTCCCGGGCGAGGACCGCGACGCGGCCAACGAGTACGTGGCGACGGCTATTGCGACCGGCCTCGGGCACGCGCGGAACGCGCTCGTCGTGCTGAACGGCGACGCCGTGATTGCCGTGGACGGCGCGGGCGGTACGCTCTCGGAGGTTGGCCTCAGTTCCGTGTACGACCGCCCGATTGCGGGCCTCGGCGCGGCCGACGCCCCGCACGTCGAAGCCGTCGAGACGCCCGCGGAAGCGGTCGATTACGTGGAAGCGCGCGTCGATTGACGGCCGCGGGGCTGGCGGCGCGCGAAAGAGAGATAGAGAGAACCGCGGGCTACCCGGTTATTCGAGGTCGAAGCGGTCGAGAGTCATGACCTTGTGCCAGGCCTCGACGAAGTCCTCGACGAACTTCTGTTCGGCGTTGTCCGCGCCGTAGACGTCCGCAATAGCGCGGAGGCGGGCGTTCGAGCCGAAGATGAGGTCGAAGCGCGTGGCTTCCCACTCGACCTCTCCGGTGTCGCGGTCGCGCACCTCGAAGACTTCCTCGTCCTCGTCGACGGCCTCCCACTCGTAGTCCATGTCGAGGAGGTTCGCGAAGAAGTCGTTCGTGAGCGCGCCGGGCTCGTCCGTGAAGATGCCGCGGTCGTCGTCGCCGTACGTCGCGCCGAGCGCGCGCATGCCGCCGACCAGCACCGTCAGCTCCGACGGCGAGAGGTTCAGCAGCTCCGCCTTGTCGATCATCCGGTCCTCGGGGCGGTCGTTGTAGCCGCCGCCGAGGTAGTTCCGGAACGCGTCGGCCTTCGGCTCCAGCGGCTCGAAGGCCTCCGCGTCGGTCTGCTCGGGCTTGGCGTCGGTGCGGCCCGGCTCGAAGGGCACCTCGACGTCGTAGCCGGCGTCGGCGGCCGCCTGCTCGACGGCCACGTTCCCGCCGAGCACGATGAGGTCCGCCAGCGAGACGCGCACGTCGTCGTCGCGCGAGCTGTTGAAGTCCATCTGGACGTCTTCGAGCGTCTCGAGGACCGTCTCCAGTTCCTCGGGCTCGTTGACCTCCCAGCTACGCTGGGGCTCCAGCCGGATGCGGGCGCCGTTGGCGCCGCCGCGCTTGTCGCTGTCGCGGTACGTCACTGCGGACGCCCACGCGGTCTTCGCGAGCTGCTGGCGCGAGAGGTCCGTGTTCAGGAGCTGCTCCTTGAGTTCGGCGACCTCCTCGTCGCCGACGAACTCGTAGTCGGCGTCCGGAATCGGGTCCTGCCAGACGAACGTCTCCTCGGGGACCTCCGGGCCGACGAGGCGCTCCGGCGGGCCCATGTCGCGGTGGATGAGCTTGTACCACGCCCGCGCGAACGCCTCCTGGAAGTCGTCGGGGTTGTCCTGGAAGTGCTCCAGAATCTCCCGGAAGTCGTCGTCGTGCTTCAGCGCGACGTCCGTCGTCAGCATCATCGGCTCCTCGGTGTCCTCGGGGTCGTGGGGGGCCGGCGCGTCCTCGACGTCGTCACCGACCGGCCGCCACTGCCACGCGCCGCCGGGGCCCTTGACCGAGGTCCAGTCGTGGTTCAGGAGGTTGTCGATGTACCCCATGTCCCACTGGGTCGGCGCGGAGTTCCACGGTCCCTCGATGCCGCTCGTGATGGTGTTCGGACCCTTGCCATCGCCGAGGTCGTTGTCCCAGCCGAGCCCCTGCAGGTCGATGGGTGCCGCCTCGGGCTCGACGTCGACGTGCTCCTCGGGGTCGTCGGCGCCGTGGACCTTCCCGAACGTGTGGCCGCCCGCGATGAGCGCGACCGTCTCCTCGTCGTCCATCGCCATCCGCGAGAACTCCTCGCGGATGTTCTCCGCGGAGCCCTCGACGTCGGGCTCGCCGTACGGACCCTCGGGGTTCACGTAGATGAGGCCCATGACGGTGTTCGCCAGCGGGTCCTCCAGTTCGCCGGTCTCGTTGTCGCCCGTGAACCGCTCCGGGGAGGTGGTCTCCCACTCGGTCTCCGGGCCCCAGTCGACGGCGTGGTTGGGCTTGAACTCGTCCTCGCGGCCGCCCGCGAAGCCGAACGTCTCGAAGCCCATCGTCTCCATGGCGACGTTCCCCGCGAGGACGATGAGGTCGCCCCACGAGAGCTTGCGGCCGTACTTCTGCTTGACCGGCTGGAGCAGGCGGCGGGCCTTGTCGAGGTTGACGTTGTCCGGGAAGCTGCTCTCCGGCGGGAGGCGCTGGAGGCCGCCGGACGCGCCGGCGCGACCGTCAGCCGTCCGGTACGTACCGGCGCTGTGCCACGCCATCCGGATGAACAGCGGGCCGTACGTGCCGTAGTCCGCGGGCCACCAGTCCTTCGAGTCCATCATGACCTTCCGGATGTCGTTTTTCAGCTCCTCGTAGTCGATGTCCTCGAAGGCCTCCGCGTAGTCGAAGTCCTCGTCGTAGGGGCCGACCACGTGGTCGTTGTCGTCGAGTACGTCGACGTCCAGCAGGTTCGGCCACCAGTCGTCGACGCCTTTCGGGTCCCAGTGCTCCCCGCTTCCCCCGTCGGGTCGCAGGTCCGCCTCGGATTCGGATGTGTCGTCACTCATCGAGATACTACCTACACGGAGTCACTCGTGCGTCCCAGTTAACGGTACCGTTGGCATCTGCCAACTTCAGCGACCCGCTCACCGCCGCGCTGTCGCGTGTTCTCACCACCCACGCCTCGCCGATTCGGAAGCGTTAAACACACCACGAACCAACGTGAGACTGCGGGCCGGTGGGGTAGCTTGGTATCCTTCGGCCTTCGGGTGGCCGTAACCACGATTCAAATTCGTGCCGGCCCACTTTTCCCGCACTCCGACGCGACGAACGACCAGCGTGTCGTTCGTCCGTCGATGGCAGTGTGTGCGGCGTACGAATTTGAATGAGGCGAGGCGCGCGCAGCGGAGCGAGCACGTCTCGACGTAATCCAATATTCGTGCCGGCCCACTTCTCCCGCGTTCTCCGAGGTGATGGGCACTCAGCGTAGCGTTCGTCTACCGTGTGTGGTTCTTCGAGTGCAGCCGCTCTCCGACGGAAATAACAGAAAAACGGTGGCCGTTACTAGCTGCCGCCCAGTTCGACTTCTTCCTGCGTGACGACAGTCCGAGAGCCGCTGCTTCCGACGGCAGTCACGGTGACCTGAACGGAGCTACTGCCGACCTGAATGGTCTGATTCCCCTGGTAAGCGTTCGTGTTGGTGGTGCCGTCGTGGAAGATTTTCACAGACTGACCAACGTCCGTCATGTTCACGCTGGCGCTGTCTCCGGCGGTGACGCTGACGTTTTGGGCGTTCCCTTCACTGATCCAGGTGACGCTGGCGTTGCCGTCGTTGGTCTGACTGACGTCGGCGCCGGCTTGGACGTTTTCGCTGACTGAGTCGCCGAAGCCGAGTACGAAGCTGGCGATGACGGCGGCCAGAATGACTGTAATTGCGACCATCAGGATAACACCGATGACCGGCGACACGCCGCGTTCGTCGAAGTCCGGGGTTTCGAAGCTGATTTTCTTCATGGTGTGTGCTGCACGCGACCGGAACGGCTGCGACGACGAGTCGCCGCGTGTGGAGCTGCCCCCTCCGTTGCCGAATCCGTGCTGGCGGGTGCTATCTGCTCCGTGCACTTAACTTCCATCGCCAAGTGGTACCGCGCTGACGAGTCTCCGTCGTCGCGTCCTCGGCGGGTTCGCGGGTCGCGTCAGCGTCGAGTGTGGGACTGCCGCTGCGCTCGCCCGTAAAATAGCATTATTGATAATGCGTGAACGGTTCGCGGGTCGACGTGGTAGAGCGACCAGATGGCCTGCACGAACTGCGGTAACGGGGGAGACGTCCAGGGGTACACGGTCCGGTTCACGCAGGGGAGCGCCGAGCCGACGGAGATGGACCTCGTGCTCTGTCCGGCGTGCGCCGAGGAGTTCAGCGAGGAGCCCGGCATCGAACTGCGGTAGCACCGTTCCGACGCGGATTCCACAGGTTCATATCTCGGGCGCACCGTTTCTCACTCGATTACTGTGAGCGGGGAGTGCGCCACAGCGAACGAGTCGAACGCCGAACAGCAGCCGCGCGTCGTGGTGGTCTGCGGGCTGCCGGGGGCGGGGAAGACGACTGTCGCCGAACACGTCGCCGAGTTGCTCGGCGCGGAGCTACTGCGTACCGACGTCGTTCGGACCGACTTGTTCCCCGAGCCCGAGTACACTGACGCGGAACTCCGCGCGGTCTACGAGGAACTGTTCGAGCGCGCGGCCGCCGTCGTGCACCGCGGGGACAGCGTCGTCCTCGACGGCACCTTCCAGCACCGCGAGCACCGGGACAGCGTCGAGCACACCGCCGACGACCTCGGCGTGCCGGCGACGCTCGTGAAAGTCGAGTGCGAGGAGGCCGTCGTCGAGGAGCGCATCCGCCAGCGCTCGGACGACGAGAGCGACGCGGACTTCGCCATCCACCAGCAGTACCGCGAGTCCTTCGACGGCATCGAGCGCGAGCACGCCGTCGTGGACAACTCCGGCGGGCTGGCCTCGACCCGCGAGCAGGTAGAGGCGCTGTTCTGAGCCAGAAGACTTTCACGCGTTCTCGCTCGAAGCCGAATCGTGCGACGAACACTAGTAGCTGTAGCGCTCGCGGCCCTCGTGGCGACCGCGGGCTGTGCGGCGTTCGGCGGCGGCGACACCGACACCGACGCGGTACCGACCGACGACGTAGTGGAACCGAGCGACCCCGCGGCGAACGCGACGGGCGTGAACCAGTCCATCCGGCTGTCCGTCGGGGACTCCGTCGCGGGCAGCGAGTGGACCTCCCTCTCCGTGGAGTATCCGCGTGAGAACTTCACCGTCGAGAGCGCCCAGCACGAGAACGTCTCGCTGGGCGTCGACACCGACGGTGACGGCGAACTCGACGAGCAGTTCAACGAGACTCACATCAGCGGCGTCAACAACAACGCCTACTCGTTCACCGTCGAACTCGACACCGGCTACACGCTGGCGTCCGGTGACGTAGTCGTCGTCGAGTACCCGGCCGTGAACAACCCCGCCGAACCCGGCAACTACACGGTCAGCGTGACGCTCAACGACGAGCAGACGACCAACGCCACGGTCATCGTCGAGTAGCCCGCGCGCTCGCGGCAGCCTTTTTTCCGCGCGGCGCGAACCCAGGTCCGTGACCGACGAGGACTCGCCGGCCGACCCGTTGGCGTGGGAGACGACGAGCCGCAGCGTCGCCTACGAGTGCCCGGGGTTCGAAATCGCCCACGAGGACGTCCGACTGCCGGACGGCACGGAGACGGACTTCGACTACCTCGTGGACGACCCCGCGGTCGTCCTGCTGGCGTTCACGCCCGACGGCGACGTGGTGCTCGTCGAGGAGTGGCGGCAGGCTGTCGGCCGCGTCAACCGCGGGTTGCCGGCGGGCGGCGTCGAGGACGAGGACGCGAACCTCGCGGCGGCCGCCCACCGCGAACTCACGGAGGAGACCGGCTACGAGGCGGACAGCGTGGAGAAGTTCGCGGAGTTCGAGCCGACCAACGGCGTCGCTGACGCCGTCCACCACTACTTCCTCGCGGAGGGGTGTCGGCCGACCGGCGAGCAGGACTTGGACTTCAACGAGTCAATTCGCGTGACCACCCAGTCCTACGACGACCTGCTGGCGGCCGTCCGCGACGGCGAGATTCGGGACGGCCGCACCGCGCTCGGCGTGCTGAACCACGAACTCGGGTAGCCGCCGTCTTTATCGCGGCCGACCGCGACACCCCGGTATGGGCGTCATCGTCTACGAGGACCCCGAGGGCGGGGTCACCGACTGGCAGACCAGCGACTCGAATATCGGCTTCAACGACGACACCGGCCACTGGCTGGTGACCACGGAGGACGGCCGCACCGTCCGCCGCATCCCCCGCGAGCGCGTGTTCTACGTCGAGACCAGCGAGTGAGAAGAAACCCTTACGCGCGGGCGCTGGCTACCGGAGGGTAATGAGAGAGGTCTTCGAGGTGACCGCGCAGGACGGCGCGGCCCGCATCGGCGAGCTGGAGGTGCCGCGGGCGGGCGTGACCGTCGAGACGCCGACGCTGATGCCGGTCGTCAACCCGAACCTGATAACCGTCGAGCCGTCCCGCTTCCCGGAGTTCGGCGCGGAGATGCTCATCACGAACTCCTATATCATCAACAACGACCCGGACCTCCACGAGCGCGCCCGCGAGGAGGGGCTCCACGAGATGCTGGGCTTCGACGGCGCCATCATGACCGACTCCGGGAGCTTCCAGCTCGCGGAGTACGGCGAGATAGAGACGACGACCGAGGAGATTCTGCAGTTCCAGCACGACGTCGGCAGCGACATCGGGACGCCCGTGGACATCCCGACGCCGCCGGACGCCAGCCGCGAACAGGCCGAAGAGGAACTCGCGACCACGCAGGAGCGCCTCGAACTCGCTGAGACCGTGGACGTCGGCGACATGCTCGTGAACGCGCCCGTGCAGGGCGCGACGTACCCGGACCTCCGCGAAGAGGCCGCCCGGCACGCGTACAACACGGACCTCGACTTGTTCCCCGTGGGTGCGGTCGTGCCGATGATGAACCAGTACCGCTACGACGACGTCGCCGAGACCGTCTTGGCGGCGAAGCGCGGGCTCGGTCGGGACGCGCCGGTCCACCTCTTCGGCGCGGGCCATCCGATGATGTTCGCGCTCGCCGCCGCGCTGGGCTGCGACCTCCTCGACTCGGCGGCGTATGCCATCTACGCCCGCGACGACCGCTACCTCACCGTCCACGGCACCGAACACCTCGACAGCCTCCACTACTTCCCCTGCGAGTGCCCGGTCTGCACCGACCACACGCCCGACGAGGTCGAGCGCATGGGCGACGCCGCGCGCGAGGAACTGCTCGCCGAGCACAACCTCCACGTCTCCTTCGGCGAACTCCGGCGCGTCAAGCAGGCCATCAAGTCCGGGAACCTGATGGAACTCGTGGAAGCCCGCGCGCACGCTCATCCCCGCACCCTCGATGGGTTCCGCGCGCTCCTCGACCACAGCGAGCAGCTGGAGCAGACCGACCCCGCGAGCAAGGACGCCTTCTTCTACACCTCGGCGGACAGCGCGCGCCGCCCGGAGGTCGTGCGCCACCACCGCCGCCTCGAACGCCTCTCCCCGGAGGGCGACGTGCTCCTCACGGAGGGCTCGGGGAACGACCGCTTCGACGAGTGGTGGAACGTCCTCCCGCCGTTCGGCCCCTACCCGCGGTCGCTGTCTACGACGTACCCGCTGACCGCCGAGACGCCCGACCGCATGGACCGCGCGGGCTACGAGGCCGCCGCCGACGGCGTCGCCGCGCTCGCCGAAGCCAACCCCGACACGGAGTTCACGCTCGCGCACCGCGGCTGGCCGGATTCAGCGCTGGACCGCGTGCCCGCTCGCGTCGAGACTGTGGACATCTCGGCAGAAGACTAGGCGAACGCCAGCAGTTCTTCGGACAGCTGCAGGAAGATTTTCCCGTCGGTCACGACCGGACTCGGACAGTAGCCGGGTAGCGGCCGCGAACGCTTCACGGAGCCGTCTTGGAGGTCGAGTACCGAGAGTGCCGTCCGGTCGTTGGTCGTGCAGACGAACACCTCGCGGTCCACGACCGTCGGTTTCGAGAGCCCTTTCGCGCCCTCGGGTGGTTCCACGCGCCAGCGCCGGTCGCCCGAGGCGACGTCGACGGCGTGGAGCGCGTCCGGCCGCGAGTCGACGCGGTACTCGTTGACGAGCAGCGTGCCGCCGGCGGCGGCGCCGACCTCGAACCAGTACACCGTGCTCTCCTCCTTCGACTCGACCATCGCGGGGGACCTCGGGTACGTCCACAGGTGCTCGCCGGCAGCCGCGTCGAGCGCCGCGACGCGGCGTTTGTCGCTGTTCCACGTCCCGACGAACGCTCGCTCGTGTGTGACGATGGGGCCGTTTTGCACGTGGTGGTCGACGCGGTAGTCCCAGCGCGTGCTCCCGTCCGCGGGGTCGAGGGCGTACAGCGTCCCGTGTGACGTGGCGAACACGCCGTGCCGCGGGTGGAACGACCGCACGACGAGGCGCTCGTCATCCACACGCGTCGTCCACAGATTCTCTCCGGTGCGTGCGTCGTAGACGTGGAGCTTCCCGGCACTCCGATTTCCATAGTAGAGGCGCCCGGCGCCGACGGTCCAGCCGCCCCGTGGCGGGTCCGAGACGTGCCACGCGACTTCGCCGCTCTGCGCTGCCGCCAGCCCAAGCGGGGCGGTCTGAGTCCGGACGAACCGATAGTAGGCGCCGTCACCGGGCGCGAGCACGCGAGGCCGTCTCGTCGATGTCTCGGCGGTGGACTCGTGCTTCCAGTCTCGCTCGCCGTCGTGGAGCGCGAACGCGTCGAGCCGAGCGTGGCGGGCGTCGGTACTCGCGGTGTAGACGCTACCGTTCGACGCTACAGGTAGTGCACGCTCGAATACGCGTTCGAGTGACTGCCGCCACTGCTCGTCGAACTCGCCGTCCGGCGCGCTCTCGGGCGGCGGATTCCGGGTTCGCTGTGGGTCGTAGTCGGGGTACGGCCACTCGGTGTCGGCCCACGCAAGCGGTGCGGGAGCGGGAGGGGAGTCGGTTTCGAGGCGGGGGCGAGCGACGTAGCCGCCTGCGAGCCCTGCGAGGAGGCCGCCGCTGGCGGCGAGCACGTCGCGTCTGGAGGGCGAGCGCATCGCCGGTGGTTGTCGCGTCGCCGACAAGTGCTTTCCGTCGAAAGGCAAGGCAATTGGGCGCGCGGCCCCCACGACGCTGTATGACCGAGTACTTCGAAGTGCACGCGCGCGACGCCGCGGCGCGCGTGGGCGAACTCCGGCTCGCCGAGTCGGTGACGACGCCGACGCTCGCGGACGACGTCGTCGAGGACGCGGGCAGCGAGTGGGTCCAGCGGCAGGACCCGCCCGAGGGCGACGAGTCCGCGCTGACCGTACTGCCGTACCGCGGCTTCCCATCCGGGACCGCCGAAGAGGTGCAGGAGTCGTTCGCGCCCGACTACCCGGACGTGGACTTCCCGAGCGCGGCGGTCGTCTCCCCGCAGACCGCCGACGACTACGGCGCGGACGCGTACGTGCTCTCGGGCGCGCCCGGCGTCGTCGGGCACGGCGCGGCGTTCCGGGACGCCGTCGTCGACACCCGCGAGGCGATTCCAGACGACACCGCGCTGTACCTCTCCGGCGTGGCGACGCCGCGGAACGTCGCCGTGCTCGTCTACGCGGGCGTGGACCTCGTGGACGCCGACCGCGCCGTCGTCCGCGGGACGCAGGGCCGCTACCTCACCAGCGAGGGCGCCTACGACCTCGAAGACCTCGACGAACTGCCGTGCTCGTGTCCGGCGTGCCAGCAACCGGTCGCGGAGTTCGACCGCGAGGACTGCGTCGACCACAACGTGAACGCGCTGAAGGCCGAGCTCGGGCGCGTCCGCCGCCGGATTCGGGACGGCCGCCTGCGCGACTACGTGGAGGGACAGGCCCGCCACGAGGCGTGGGTGACCGCGGCGTTCCGCGAGTTCGACCAGCAGTACGGCTACCTCGAACAGCGCACGCCCGTGATGCGGGACTCGCTGTTGCTGTCGGCGACCGAGGACGCGCTCCGGCGCGTGGAGATTCAGCGCTTCGCCGAGCGCGTCACCACGCGCTACCAGAAGCGCCTCGACGGCCATCCTCTCCTGCTCGTGCCGTGTTCGGCGAAGAAGCCGTACAGCGAGAGTCAGAGCCACCGCCAGTTCCAGGACGCCGCCAGCTACCGCGCGCACGTCGTCTCGATGACCTCGCCAATCGGCGTCGTCCCGCAGGAACTGGAACTCACCTACCCCGCCCAGCACTACGACAGCGTGGTGACGGGGCGGTGGAGCGAGGAGGAGAAAGACTTCGTCGCGCGCGTCCTCAAGCGTTACATCGACCGCACGGACTACCCGCGCGTCATCGCGCACGTCCCCGAGGAGGGGTACCGCGACATCTGCGAGCGCGTCGCCGCCCAAGTGGACGTCCCCTTCGAGTTCACTGTCGAGGACCACCCGACGACCGACGAGAGCCTCGGGGAGCTGAACGCCGCGCTCGCCGGCGAGGACAAGATCTGGGTGGAGGAGCGCGAGAAGGCGACGCTGCGCGCGGTCGCGGACTACTTCCTCGGTGACGGCGCGGGCGACGCGCTGTTCGGCGACCTCACGGTGCAGGGCCGCTACCCGAAACTGCAGGCGCTGGACGGCGACGGCGAGCAGTTGGCGGCGCTGGTCCCGCAGTACGGGACGCTGTCGCTGACGCTCGCCGGCGCGCGCAAGTGGGTCGCCATCGACGCGCCCACGAAGCGCGTGGAAATCGACGCGTTCGTCCCCGAGGGCAGCGTGCTCGCGCCGGGGGTCGTGGACGCCGACGACGACATTCGCGTGGGCGACGAGGTCGTCGTCGAGGGGCCGGAGGCGTTCGCCATCGGGCGCGCGTCGATGCCCGGGCCGGCGATGGCCGACGCGACGCGCGGGATGGCCGTCGACGTGCGGCACAGCGACCCGAAGTAGCGGGCGAAAGCGCTACGGTCGTGGTGTGTGAACTCTTCTCTATGCGCGTCCGCAACGTGATGTCCACGGACGTCCTCGCCATCGACGCCGAGGAGAGCGTCCGCGACGCCGTCGGGCGGATGCTCGACCGCGAGACCGGGAGCGTCGTCGTCGAGAAGGACGGCAACCCCGCGGGGATTCTGACGAAGGTGGACGTGATGACCGCGGGCCACGAACACGACCGCCCGCTCAGCGAGATTCCCGTCTACGCGGCGGCGAGCCACCCGCTGATTACCGTCGAGCCGTCGGCGACCGTTCGCGCGGCGGCCGCGCGGATGTTCGACTACGGCGTCCACCACCTCCCGGTCGCGGACGGCCTCGACCTCGTCGGCGTCGTCACGGCGACGGACCTGCTGGAGGCCCAGGACGACCTGCTCAGGGAGGCGCACGAGACGGACGAACGCAGGACGGAGTGGGAGGACTAGTCGTCGGCGGGCGGCGCGTCAACGGGCGCGTCGGGGTTCGCCGCGCTGGCCTCGTCGGGCATCCCGAACTGGTGGTCGCCCGTGACCTCGACGCTGCCGCGGCGCACCGTCGCGTCGCCGGCGAGGTGGACGCGGACGGCCTCCACGAGCGCGTCGGCTTCGAGGGGCTGGCCGCGGTCTTTCACGTCCTCGACGGTGGCCTCCGGGGGCACGTCGAACGCGCGCTGGGTGAGAATCGGCCCCTGGTCGAGGTCCGTGGTGACGTAGTGAGCGGTGACGCCCGCGACCCGCACGCCTTCCTCGACCGCCTGCCGGTACGCCTGCGCGCCGGGGAACGCGGGCAGCAGGCTCGGGTGGATGTTGATGATGCGGCCCGCGTACCGGAAGACGACGTCCGGGCTGAGGATGCGCATGTACCGCGCGAGCACGACGAGGTCGATGTCGTACTCGTCGAGCAGGTCCAGCAGGCGCTCCTCGTCGGGCGTCCCGGAGTCGTCGCCGATGTCGTAGAACGGGACGTCGTGCTCGCGCGCGACGGATTCGAGGTCGGGGTGGTTCCCGACGACGACGCGAATCTCGGCGTCGAGGTCCTCGTCGAGGAGCGCGCGCAGGCAGTGGTCCTCTTTCGTGACGAGGACGGCGACGCCCTCGTCGCGCTCGTCGGGGAAGCGTACACGGACGTCCACGCCGAGCTCGTCGCCGATGTCGGCGAGGCGCTCGCGGAACGCCGCCCGCGTCGTCGCGTCGCCCGCGAGGTCCGCGGGCTCGGCCTCGTCCTCGGCCTCCCAGCGGTCGTCGGCGTCGTCGATGGGGGTCGTGTCCGCCAGCAGCGTCATGCGGAAGACGCCGTCGCGGACGGTCTGCTCGATGTCCTCGATGTTGACCCCGTGCTCGAACAGCAGTCCGGTGACCTCCGCGACGATTCCGGTGCGGTCGGCTCCCACGACCGTGATTTCGGTGAGGTCACTCGTCGGCGCTGCCGCCTCCGGACTGCCGTTCGGCTTCGGCATACACGCACCCAGGGCGTCGGCGGACATAAGCGGCGTCCTTCGCGCAGGAATCCGCGTAGCCGACAGTATGCACGCTCGTGTATCTTCGTGCGCTTCCAAAAGAGTCTTTGACCACGAACGCACACATAAGCGCGATGACCGCGTACACCGCGACGGTGACGGTCCGACTCAAGCACGGGGTCCTCGACCCGGAGGCCGAGACCACCCAGAAGGCCCTCAAACGACTGGGCTTCGAACTCGGGGACCTGCGCTCGGCGGACCGCTTCGAAATCGACCTGGAGGCCGCCGACAGCGACGAGGCGGCCGAACGCGCGGGCGAGATGGCCGACCGCCTGCTCGCGAACCCGACCATCCACGACTACGACGTGGCGGTCACGGAGCGCGAATGACTTCCGAAAGACGGGCCCGCTCGCTTCGCTGCGCGGGCTGCGACTTTCGACGTCACACTCGCCACCGGGGGTGGCTCGCGTGACTGTCTCCGTTATTCGCTTCGGCGGCTCGAACTGCGACCGGGACGCCGTCCGCGCGCTGGACGCGCTCGGCGTGGACGCCGAAATCGTCTGGCACGAGGACGCCCTCCCCGCGGACACCACGGGCGTCGTCCTCCCCGGCGGGTTCTCGTACGGCGACTACCTCCGCGCCGGCGCGATGGCCGCCCGCTCCCCGATTATGGACGACGTGCGCGACCTCGCGGACGACGGCGTGCCCGTCCTCGGCGTCTGCAACGGCGCCCAAATCGGCTGCGAGTCGAAGCTCACGCCCGGCGCGTTCACGACGAACGCGAGCGCGCGCTTCCAGTGCGAGCACGTCAACGTCCGCGTGGAGAACGCCGACACGCCGTTCACGGCCGCCTACGACGAGGGCGACGTGCTCACGCTCCCCATCGCGCACGGCGAGGGCCGCTTCGAAATCGACGACCAGCGCTACGACGACCTCGTCAGCGAGGACCGCGTGCTGTTCCGCTACTGCGACGAGGACGGCGAGATGTCCGAGGAAGCGAACCCGAACGGCTCCACGGGCGCGGTCGCGGGCGTGCTCGGCGAGCGCGACTCCGTTGCGGTGCTGATGCCCCACCCCGAGCGCGCGACGCTCCCCGAACTCGGGCTGACGGACGGGCAGGGCGTCCTCGAAGCGTTCGCGTAGAAACAGCTACTCGGCCAGCGGGAGGTTGTAGCTCGTCTCGCGCTCGATTACCGCCTCCCACGTCGCCTCGCACTCGCAGGACACCTCGGAGAAGACGGAGGGGTCCTGCCGGAGGTCGAAGTCCTTGATGGCCTCCTGCACGAGGTCGTCGCACTCGCCGCAGTTGTGCGGGCCGCGGTCGCTGCCGTGGCCGACGGGGTCCGAGACGACGATAGCGTCGGCGTCCGCGGTGGATTCGAGTACCTCAGCGACCGACCAGAGCCACGGCGGCCGGTAGCCCCCCCGGAAGTGCAGCTGGTCGACCATCGTGTACCGCTGGACGTTCGTCGGATTCATCGACACCGTGTGACAGCCCTCGACCTCGGCGCACTCGCGGACGGACTTCTTCATGTCCTCGACGGCTTCGGACTCCGAGAGGAACGGCGGCTTCATCAGGAGGTACGCCTTCACACCGGCGTCGGCCTCGCGGGCCTCCGCGCACGCGTCCTCGAAGTCGCTGAAGTCGAAGTACTTGTTTACGCAGTCGTGGCGCACGCGGTCCGTCGCGGTCTCCAGGCCGATTGCGACGTCCGTCTCCAGCCCGACCTCGGTGAAGTCCTCGATTTTCGGCTGGTCCACGAAGTCCGGCAGGCTCTCGACGACGATGCGCTCGCGGTCCGCGAACGTCTCGGCGATGGCCTGCCGCGTCTCGGCGGGCACCTCGCGCTCGTCGAGGAACGACCCGCTCGTGTAGATTTTAATCAGGCCGCTGGCCTCGTCGGCCTCCTCCTGTTCGTGTTCGAGGCAGGCGTCTATCTGGGCCATCAGGTCCTCGTGGGCGACCGACCCGCCCTCCACGGACTCGGCGACGTACCCGCACATCGTACAGCCGCCGGCGCGCGCCCACCGACACCCGCCGGTGTTGAGGATGATGGTGAGGCTCTGGTAGACGCCGTCCGGCGTGTTGTCCTCGTCCAGCCAGACGCGGGTGGGCTCGTCGGGGGCGTAGTCTTTCGCGCCCTTCTCGTCGCGCAGCTCCCGCATCACCTGATTGTGGGCGTCCATCCCCCGCCCCTGCTCGTAGACCTCCGCGCTCGGCTCGCTCATGGCTAGTTGGTGTCGTCGCGGGCGTAAAGCGGCTTCGTCTGGTCGTGCTCCCGCACGTCGAGAACAGGCTGTCTTGCCGTCGAATCGCTGGGTTCCGAGAATCAGTGCGCGAGGCGACGGCACCACGACAGCAGCCCGGCGAGCCCCGCCGCGCGCTGCTCGTCGTCGTCTTCGCCGCTGTCGGGAACCGAGACGCCGATTCGCGAGCTGTGCCCGACCGTCGCGTCGATGACGCCGGCACGTTTCAGCATGCCCGTTACTCGCGGCTCCGCGTTGATGTACTTCGTGGTAGCGGCGGCCGCCAGCGCGGTCAAGTCGCGACCCACCAGCCGACCGCGCCGGCCGACGCGCCCAGAAGGTTCGCGGCCGCGTCGAGGACGCTCGCGGTCCGCCCGACCGTCGGCTGCACGACTTCGATGCCGACGCCGAGCAGCGCCGCAGCCAGCACCACCGAGACGAGCGCGCGCCCTGTCTCGGCTCGCCGCGCGCCCGAAAGCGAGACCGCGATGGTCGCGTAGCCGACCGCGTGCAGGAGCTTGTCCGCGCCCGCGGGCAGCCCGCCGCCCGTCGAACCGGGCGCCAGCGACCCCGCGAGCACGGCGGCTATCGAGAGG
This sequence comes from Halobacterium hubeiense, assembly GCF_001488575.1. Lineage (NCBI taxonomy): Archaea > Methanobacteriati > Methanobacteriota > Halobacteria > Halobacteriales > Halobacteriaceae > Halobacterium > Halobacterium hubeiense. The sequence continues at coordinate 2,055,016 of NZ_LN831302.1, read as the reverse complement.
ACGGCGAGGACGCGCCAGCGTCGCGGCGTCACGCCTCGAAGGCGTCGAGGGCGTCGGCCAGCGGCGGCGCGTCGAACCACTCGTGGTCCGTGTAGCGGTTCGCGCCCGCGGCGTACATGTCCGCGGTCGCCTGCACGAGTTCCGGGGGGAGCGGGTCCGGGGACGCCTCGCAGAGTTCGCGCCAGTCCGCGACGCCGCGCTCGTCGGCTTCTGCTTTGGCGTCGCCGACGGCCTCGACCCACTCGGGGTCGGTGCGCTTGTAGTACTGCCGGACGACCTCCTTCGACACTTCCCGGCCCTCGTACGCGAAGCGGTTCTCGTCGAACGTCCCCGCGACGTCCGCGACCCGAACCTCGCCGTCCACGTACAGGCACTCGATTTTCCCGTCCTCGTGCGTGAAGCCGGCGTCCTCGGCGCGCTCGGTGACGACCTCGTTCACGCGGCGCGCGAGCGATTCCAGTTCCTCGATGCTCGCCTCGCCCGCGATGGCGTCGGCCTCCTCGCGAGAGAGGTAGCGGTCCTGCTCCTCGTACTTCGTGGAGAACTCCACGACCGGCTCGGGGAGGTTGAGTGGCTCGTCGGGCCACTCGTCGCAGTCGAGGTCGAACTCCGCCGGGTCGCGGCGCTTCCGCAGGCTCGACCCCACGGGGACGCTGTTCCGGAAGACGACTTCGAGGGGGACGAGGTAGTTGCCGTCCGCGGCGGCGTGGTACGCGCCGTAGTCGTAGCCGCCGTAGATGGCGTCGTCGTCGCCGGCGTCGTGCCCCTCGAAGGGGAGGTCCGGGACCTGCGTGAGCGCGATGACCATCTCCGTCGGCGGCTCGTCGGCGTCCGCCAGCGCGACGGTCTCGCCGTCGCTGTTCCGGACGCCTTCGTAGTGCGTCGGGACGCCCTCGGTTTCGAGGAGTTCAAAGTTGAACGCGCCCATCGTGCAGAGGCTCGCTCCCTTCCCGGGAATCAGGTCGGGCATCTCCCCCCAGTCGAACACGGAGTAGCGGTCGCTGAACTCGAAGACGCCCCGGCCGAGCGCGTCCCGGGTCGCCGCCGCCTCGACGCGGAGGGTCTTGACGCTCGTCATGGCTGTACGCCCGGCGCCGACCACCATCAATCTTTCACTCTCGTGCCCACAAACCTCGAACTTCTCGCGGAGTTGTTCACGTTCGCGCATCCATCCGAAGGGGTGGCCGCTGTGGCAGGCTTTTTGGCGGTGGGCGCGCTGGAATCGAACATGTCCGACGCCGCCGGCGAGTTCGACTTCGACGTGGTCCCCGAGACCGACCAGTCGTTCGAGAACGCGCTGGCGAACGCCCGCGACGGCCGCCGGCTCTCTGTCGCGGACGGCATCGAACTCATCACCACCGGCACCGACACGGAAGGCATCGACCCGCGGCGGAAGGAACTCGTCCTCGAAGCCGCCGACCGCCGCCGCGCCGAGGTCGTGGGTGAGGAGGTGACGTTCGTCGCGAACGTCAACAACAACGTCACCACGGCCTGCAACACGGGCTGCCTGTTCTGCAACTTCAAGGACACCGCCCACAACTTCGAGGCCGACGAACCGGACGACCACGCCGGCTTCACGAAGACGCCGGAGGAGTCGCACGAGGTCGTGAAAGACGCCGTCGAGCGCGGCGTCTACGAGGTCACCTCCGTCTCCGGCCTCCACCCCGCGTTCGGGCTGAACGACGACCACCGCGAGGCGCTCGACCCCGAGAATCCGGAGCACAACTACAAGCCGCCCGAGCGCTACACCACCGACCCCCACACGTACGTCGAGCAAATCGCGGCGATGAGCGACGCCGGCGCGCACGTCCACTCGATGACCCCCGAGGAAGCCCACCACGCCCAACGCGGCGTCGAGTGGGACTACCGCCACGTCTACAGCGAACTCGCCGACGCCGGCCTCGACACCGTTCCGGGGACGGCCGCCGAAATCCTCGTGGACGAGGTCCGCGAGGTCATCTGCCCGGGGAAAATCGACACCGGGGAGTGGGTCGCCGCGATGGAGGCCGCCGCGGACGTCGGCCTCCCGATGACCTCCACGATGATGTACGGCCACGTCGAGAACGAGGCCCACCGCGTCCGCCACCTCGACGTGATTCGGGACCTCCAGGACCGCACCGGCAACATCACCGAGTTCGTCCCGCTATCATTCGTCCACCAGGAGACGCCCCTCTACGACCGGGGCGTCGTCGAGACCGGCGCCAGCGACGCCGAGGACGAACTGCTGGTCGCCGTCGCGCGCCTCTACTTGGACAACGTCGAGCACATCCAGTCGTCGTGGGTAAAGTTCGGGAACGCGAAGGGGCTGAAACTCCTGAACTGCGGCGCCGACGACTTCATGGGCACCATCCTCAGCGAGGAGATTACGAAGCGCGCGGGCGGCCAGCACGGCGAGTTCCGTTCGGTCGCCGACTACGCCGACATGATATCCGCCATCGGCCGCACGCCCGTCGAGCGCTCCACGGACTACACCGAGCGCCGCATCCTCGACCCAGACGCCGACAAGCACGGCCCCAAGCTCGGCCCGCAGGCGGACGGCACGCCACTGGTTCCCGACCGCGACGCCGACGGCTCGCGCGGCGCCGCGAGCGCCGACGACTGATGGGAGGGGGTGGTCAGCCATGATGGCCACGACCCACGCTGCGATGGGCGTCCTGCTCGCGACGCCGCTGTTCTGGGTCGCGCCCGAACTCGCAGCGCCGGCCGCGCTCGCCGCGATGGCCGGCGGCGTCTTCCCGGACCTCGACTTGGGCGTGCTCGAACACCGCAAGACCCTGCACTACCCCGAACACTACTGGCCGCTGGCCGCCGTCGCGTTCGGCGTCGCCGTCGGTTCGCCGTCCCCGCTCACGGTCGGCGCCGCGTTCTTCCTGCTGTCGGCGGCCGTCCACTCCGTCACGGACGCGCTCGGCGGCGGGCTCGGCGCGCGACCGTGGGCGAACGACGACCAGCGCGGCGTCTACTCGCACACCCGCGGTCAGTGGATTCGCCCGCGGCGCTGGATTCGCTACGACGGCGCGCCCGAGGACCTGCTCGCGGTCGTCGTGCTCTCGATGCCGGCGCTCGCGCTGTACGACGGGCTCGTGCGCCGGCTCACGCTCGCGATGCTGGCGGTGTCGGTCGTCTACACGGTGGTTCGGAAGCGCCTCCCCGAGTTCGACCCGACCTGACTACGGTCGCGGTGCCGCGCCGTCCAGCACCGCCTGATACCGCTCGCCGGACTCGATGGCGCGCCCGACGCGCTCGCTCACCCACTCGTTCTCGACGCCGGCGTCGGGGAGGAAGCGCTCGTAGACCGGGAGCCGTTCGCGCAGCGGGACGCCGCCGTGGTCCGCGATGTCCTCCAGTTCCCGGAGCGCGGGCCACGCGTAGTCGGGGTTGATGTGGTCTTTCGTCACCGGGGAGACGCCGCCCAAGTCCTCGACGCCGCAGTCCAGCAGCGCGCGGGCGTCCGCCAGGTTCGGCGGCACCTGCACTGCCACCTCGTCGGGCAGCACCGCGCGCGCCATCGCCACCGCGCGCCGCATCGTCTCGCGGTCGGGCGGGTCCTCGGTCCAGCGCTCGTTCGGGCTGACGGGCTGGACGATGACCTCCTGGACGTGGCCGTGGCGCTCGTGGAGGTCCCGAATCGCGAGCAGGCTGTCCGCGCGGTCCGCCCAGTCCTCGCCGACGCCCACGAGGATGCCCGTCGTGAACGGGACGCCGAGGTCGCCCGCCACCTCGATGGTGTGGAGGCGCTGGCCGGGGTTCTTCGCGCGCGGGCCGCCGTGGGCCTGCACGTCCGCCGTCGTCTCCAGCATCACGCCCATCGACGCGTTCACGTCCGCCACGTGGGCCATCTGCTCGCGCGTCTGGTCGCCCGGGTTCGCGTGCGGCAGCAGTCCCTCTTCGAGGGCGATTTCGCAGGCGCGCCGGAGGTAATCGTGGATGGAGTCGAACCCCCACTCGTCCAGTTGGTCGTGGACTTCGGTGTAGCGGTCGTCGGGGTCGTCGCCGAACGTGAACAGCGCCTCCGTGCAGCCCGCCGCCGCGCCCCGCTGGCACGTCTCCCGGACGGCCTCGGGGCTCATCAGCTCCGCTTCGCCGGGCGGATCGTAGTACGTGCAGTACGTGCACGTGTACCGGCACGCGGTCGTCAGCGGCACGAAGACGTTCCGCGCGAACGTCAGCTCCTCGGCGGGCTCGACATCGCCGGGGCGGACGTCGAGGGCGGCCTCCCGGTCGGCGTCCCGAATCTCGACGTCGACGCCGTACTCGTCGGCGCCGGGAATCGAACTCACGGCCGGGCCTCCTCCTCGACGTCCGACTCGGGGTCGCGGCCGCCGTACGCGTCGAGGTTCCGCGCGACGAACGTCGCGTACCCCGAGAGCGCCGCGCCCGACACCACGACCAGTTCCGCGAGGCTGTCCGCGCTCGCCGAGAGGAGCAGTTGGCTGCCCGCGTAGCCGACGACGCCGCCGACGACCGCCGCCAGCAGCGCGTCCGCGGTGAGTCGAGTCGCGGGCCGCTCGCGGAGCGCGACCGTCCGGCCGTGGCTCCCCAGCGGCGTGTACGCGTCCGCGAGCGCGAGCACCGGCGGTAGCACGGCGCCGACGGCCGTCGGCGACGCCGCCCACGACGGCACGCCGAGTTCGGCCAGCACCGCCAGCACGCCCTGGAACAGCGCCGCCGCCAGCACCGCCAGCCCGAGCAGCGCCGCGACCGCTCGCGCCAGTCGTAACGGCTGCATACCCGTGCAGTCGGCTGGCCGTCGTTTAGCAGTATTGGTTCCCCAGCCGGCTCACTCCCGGACGACCGTCGGCGTCCCGTCGTCGACGGCGACCCGGAAGCCCGCGTCGCGGAGCCAGTCGGCGGCCCCGCGATTGCCGTGCACGAGCACGTCGAGGAGGTCGGTCGGCTCGTCGATGTCCACCGCGAGCCGGAACGAGTCGACGGTTTCGACGGCCGCGCCCGCGGCGTCGGCCGCGGCGAGGTGGTCGCGGAACGAGACGCCGTGGTAGTCCACGTCGAAGTCCCGGTGACGGACGACGAGCGCGTTCGTGCCGCCGCCGCGTCCCGGTGCGACCACGACGTCGCCGCCCGCGTCGTAGAGCCGCTGGACGGCCTCGGGCGTCGCGAGCGCGAGGTCCGCCATCACGACCGCCGCCGGAAGCGCCGCGAGTGCGTCGTTCACCGCGACCGACAGCGGCCGGTCGTCGACAGTCACCGGCGCGTCCACGTCGCCGTCGAGTGGTGCGCTCGCCAGTACCACCGGCTCACCGCCGGCTCGGCGGACTGCGTCGAGGACGTCCGAGAGCATCTCCGTGGCGAACGCTCGGCGTTCGTCTTCGGAGAGAAGCGCGGAGAGGCGCGTGTTCGGGTTCGTCGGGTCGAACGGGACGAGGGTCTGCATCCCTTAGCCGAGCTTGTCGTAGCTGTCGCGCTGCTGGAGGTACCAGTAGACGCCGCCCGCTATCAACAGCAGGACGACCAGCGCCGCGGCGCCCATGATGATGAGGTCGGTGCGCTCGGCGGACGACGCCGCGCTGTTCGCGGCAGACTCGGCCTGCTCGGCGTTGCTGACCGCCTGCTCGAAGTTGCCACCGTTGTAGAACTCGATGGCGTCCTGCAGGTCGCTTTTCGCGCCGCTGACGCCCGCGCCGGCGCCTTCAGCGTCGCTGATGGCGGCCTCGGCGTCACTGATGGCGGTGCGTGCGTCCTGGCTCGCGGTCGTGTACGGCCGGGTGTTGTACGTCTCCAGCGTGGTGCTGGCGCCGCCCGGCTGGGCCTGCACGAACTCCGCGTACGTGATGCGCTGGGGCGGCTCGTAGCTCCACGACCACGCGCTCGACGACGGCACCGTGCCGAGGATGGTGACCTCGGCGCGCACCGCGCCGCTGGACGCCGCGAAGTCGTAGCTCACTGACTGGCCGGTGAGCGTCGCCTCGTCGATCTGGTTGCCGGCGTTGTCGAACGTGACGACCTGCCACGTGACGTCAGTGAGGTCGGTGCTGGCCTGCAGCGTCCACTCCTCGTAGTTCTCGAAGGGGTCGGTGACCGTGAACGTCGTCTCCTGTTGCTCGTCGGACTGCACGCTGTCCGGCGCGTCGCCGCCGATTGAGACGGCGGCTGCCGGGACGGCGGCGACCGCGAGGAGGACGACGAGAGCGACCGCGAGTTTAGAACAGCGGTTCAAGCTCATCGTCGTCGTCTTCGACCAATTCTTCCAAGTTCTCTTCGCTTTCCTCGCGGATGTCGTCGATGTTGTCCTGGGCTTCGATGGCGACTTCCTGCAGCTCCTTGATGCGCGGGACGTTGTTCACGCCCGACAGCAGGACGACGGAGGCGACCTGCTGGGAGTTCGGCACGGGGTAGTCGCCGCCGCGGACTTCCATCGAGCCGGTCTGCTCTTCGAGCCACTTACGGCCGCGCTCAATACCCTTCCGGTTGAGGTACTTCGGCGGGCCGGCGGTGACCAGCAGCGCGCGCTCGGAGCCCTCAATCTCGCAGGGGAGCGTGAGCCGACCGAGCGCCGCCTTGCGCACGAGGCTGGTGATGCGGTTCGTGGTCGACGCCGAGTCCTCGAGGGAGTCGTCGTCGCCGCCGGTAAACCGGGACAGCAGGCTGCTGCCGTTGTCCTCGTTGTCGACGGTCTCGGAGGCGTAGCCGACTGTGGAGACGCCGCCGCCCGAGAGCGTGTTGATGATCTCGCTGGAGTCGACGACGGACTCGGCGACGTCGCCGCCCTGCTCGACCTCGCCGGCGCCGAAGAGGATGCCAAAGCGGGTGACGATCTCCTCGTTGATTTCGTCGTAGCCGCCCTGCACCGATTCGCCGGACTTGCGCCACGCGTCGTTGTCGAACACGAGGAGGTTGTCGACCTCGCGGACGAACGTCTGGAACGACCGCGCGGCGTTCAGCGTGTAGATGCCGCCCTCGTCGCTGCCGGGCAGCACACCGAGGCCGTATACGGGTTCGGTGTAGATACGCTTGAGGTGTTTGGCGATGACCGGGGAGCCGCCTGAGCCCGTACCGCCGCCCAGCCCGGAGATGACGAGGAACGCGTCAACCTCGTGGACCGGGATGGAGTCGATGGCACCCTGCACCTCGTCGATGTCTTCCTCGGCGATTTCGGCGCCGAGTTCGTTGTCGGCGCCGACGCCGTGTCCCTTCACGCGGGACTGTCCGATGAGGACGCGATTCTCCTGTGGAACGTGCTCCAAGCCCATGAGGTCGGCTTTAGCGGTGTTGACGGCGATAGCGGCACGCACGATGTTCGAATCGTGCCGCTTGTCGTACTCGAGGAACTTGTCGAGTATTTTACCGCCCGCCTGGCCGAACCCGATCATTGCCAGTTTCATACGGAACCCTTTGCACAGTTAGAGTGGAAACGAGGGTATAAGGCTTTTGCAGACGCGTGTCCGACGGTTCTGTGGCGGTCTCCGTTTTCGCCAGCCGGCGTGCAGTCCCCCGGTTCTCGTCGGACCGCCGCCGACGCAATTCTTCGGGGTATTTACGTTTGACGGGTAGTGTGTTCCAGTTGACTCTTCGCTCACTCCAGATACGCCGACAGCGTCGTCAACTCGGACTCGTCCACGCCGAACGCCGAGACGTCGTTGGTGCTCACCGTGTTGTCGAACTTCAGCGACCGGTACTGGTCGCCGCCGAACGGGATGAACGGCAGCGGGTCCGCCAGCCGCATCCCGATGCCGGCCAGGGGCATCGGCACGGGTAGAATCCGGACGGACTTCCCCTCCGAGCGGTAGACCAGCCGCGTCACGTCGCCGAGCGTCAACACGTCCGGGCCGCCGAACTCGTAGGTCTCCCCCCAGTGCTCGTCGTCCTCGATTGCGTCTGCGAGCAGCCCCACGAGGTCGCCGACCCAGATGGGCTGGAACCGCGTCTTGCCGCCGCCGGGCAGCCCCGTGACGTATGGCGTCGTCAGCTGCTTCGTGAACGAGACGAACTCCCCGCCCTCGCCGAACACGACCGACGGCCGCACGATGGTGTACGCCAGCTCGGAGTTGCGCACGACCTCCTCGGCGCGTCCCTTCGACCGGATGTACGCCGTCGGGCCGTCCGGGTCCGCGCCCAGCGCGGACAGCTGGAGGAGGTAGTCCACGCCGGCCTCCTCCGCGGCCTCGACGACGTTCTCGGTGCCGCCGAGGTGGACCTCGAAGTGGCGGTCGTCGCCGCCCTTCGGCTTGAACAGCGGCGACAGCGCGACGAGGTTCACGACCGCGTCCTGTCCCTCGACCGCCGACTGAATCGAGTCGTAGGCGGTCACGTCGCCGACGACGGTCTCCACGGACTCCGGGAGCGCCGCCTCCTCGGGGTGCCGCGAGAGCGCAGTCACCTCGTGGCCTCGGTCGTCGAGTTCGCGGCACAGATGCGTCCCGATGAATCCCGTTCCGCCGGTGACGAGCACGTCCATGTCCACGAAGACGGCCGGGAACTCCCTAAAACTATGCCCGGCGACGGCGGCAATCTACCGGCGGGAACGGCCGGCTCCGGCGCGCGGCGGCGTGGAACCCGAAGCCGTTAGTACGTCCGTCGCCGTCGTTCGGGCATGCTCGTCACGCTGGAGGGCATCGACGGCAGCGGCAAGACCACTGTCTGGGAGGCGCTGCGCGAGGCCCGCGGCGACGGCTTCACGTTCACGCGCGAGCCCACCGACTCGTGGTACGGCGACGCCGTCCGGCGGTCCATCGGCGAGGACGGCGCCGACCCGCTGGCCGAACTGTTCCTCTACACCGCCGACCACGCCGACCACCTCTCGCGGGTCATCGAGCCCGCGCTGGACGCCGGCGACGTCGTCATCTCGGACCGGTACTCGGACTCCCGGTACGCGTACCAGGGCGTCGCCCTCGACGGCGTCGTCGACCGCCCGATGGAGTACGTCCGCGGCGTCCACCAGCCGTGGACGCGCCCGCCGGACGTCACGCTGTTCTTCGACGTGGACCCCGAGACCGGCGCCGCCCGCGCCGGCGCGACGAACAAGTTCGAGCAGGTGGAGTTCCTCTCCCGGGTCCGCGAGAACTACGAGCAGCTGGCCGAGTACGAGCCCGAGCGGTTCGTCCGCATCGACGCCACGCAGTCCCCGGAGGAAGTGCTGGCGGACGCCGAGAACGTCCTCGACCGCTTGCTCGCCGAGTAGTCACTCCCACCAGACGGCGACGACGCGAACAGCGCGTCGTCGAACTGTCTGTGGAGGGCCGTCGTGGGGACGTGTCCGCGCCTCGTCAAGAGCGTTCGCCCGAACGTGGCGCCGTCCGGGAAGCCTAACGGGTTGGCGCCGACGGTGTAGTTGATGGTGGACGACGACGAGGCGGCGAGCCGCGACGACGCCGCCGACCGCGAACGCGGGCGGCAGGACGAGGGCGGCCGGCTGTCGTTCTCCCTGCCGCCGATTCGCCTGCCGCCGCTGTTCCCCGAGGACTTCCGCCTCCTGTGGCCGGCGCCCGGCGAGGGGCCGCGGCGCCGCGTCTCGAAACGCGTCGTCCTCGCGGCGCTCGTCGTTTTCGACCTCGCCGACGCCGCGCTCGCGCTCACGGCCGACGCGGGCGCCGTCGCGGGAGTCAGGGTCGTCGGCGGCGCGCTCGTCGCCGCGACGACGTTCGGCGCGCTCGGCACGGTCTACGTCTGGGAGGCCGTCGCGGCGCTCGCGGGGTTCGGCGAACTCACGGTCGTCCCGACGCTGAGCGCGCTGTTCGTCGTTCACTCACTCCGGGAGGTCTTCTAGCTCCTCGGGGGCGGGAATCCAGAACAGGTCGATGGACCACCCGAGGAAGAACGGGAACGCCCACGTCACGACGATGAGCTGTCCCGGGTCCTCGAACGCACCGGCGCCGAGCCCGAGCACGCCGAGTGCGAGCGTCGTGACGACGTAGACCAGCGGAATCAGGATTGCGGTGTACAGCACCGACCCCCACCGCGTCTCGAGGGTGATGCGGAAGTAGCGCGCGCCGACGGCGGCAATCGCGGTGTGCACGAGCACGATGACGCCGACGCCGGCGGCGGTGACGACCGAGACCATACCCGGGCTTGGTGCTCGGGCCGTTTTTCGCTATCGGTAAGTGACTGTGCGGCGACGAGCCCGACATGCACCGCGCTATCGGGGAGCGGGACCTCGCCGACACGGCCGTCGACGAGGCGACCGCACGCGACCTCCTTCGAGACATGGTCCTCGCGCGGGAGTTCGACGAGCGCGCGCTCTCGCTGCAGCGCCGCGGCTGGATGCCGGGCTACCCGCCGTTCCGCGGGCAGGAGGGCTCGCAGGTCGGCGCCGCGCACGCGATGGCCGACGGCGACTGGCTGTTCCCAACGTACCGCTCGAACGCGATGCAGTTGGCCCGCGGCGTCCCCGCCAGCGACATCCTCCTGTTCCGGCGGGGGTACGCGGAGTTCCACTCCGACCACGACGTGAACAACTTCCCGCAGGCGGTCCCCATCGCCAGCCAGCTCCCGCACGCCGTCGGCGCCGGGATGGCGATGAACTACACCGGGGACGCGGACGCGGTGGTCGCGTACTTCGGGGACGGCGCGACCAGCGAGGGCGACTTCCACGAGGCGATGAACTTCGCGGGCGTCTTCGACGCGCCCGTCGTCTTCCTCTGCGAGAACAACAACTGGGCCATCTCCCTGCCCCGCGAGAAACAGACCGCGAGCGACTCCATCGCGGTGAAAGCGGAGGCATACGGCTTCGAGGGCGTGCAGGTAGACGGCAACGACCCCGTCGCCGTCTACGAGACCGTCGGCGACGCGCTCGACGACGCCCGAGCGGGCGAACCCGTGCTCGTCGAGAGCCTCACGTACCGGCAGGGCGCACACACCACCAGCGACGACCCCGAGCGCTACCGGCCCGACGACGAGGACCTCCCCGAGTGGCGGACCGCGGACCCGCTGGAGCGCTTCGAGTCGTACCTCCGCGAGCAGGGCGCGATAGACGACGCGTTCGTGGAGTCCTGCTGGGACGACGCCGAGGCCGAACTGGACGCCGCCATCGACGCCGCCGAATCAGTCGGCGAGCCGGACGTCGACGAGCTGTTCGACTACGCGTACGCCGAGCGCACGCCCCGCGTCGACGACCAGAAGCAGTGGCTGGAGTCGTACCTCGAAACCCACGACCCGCAGGAACAGGAGTTCTGAGCCGGGTTACAGCGGCGTGCCCTCGGTGCTCTGGGCGTTCTGCGCGGCCTGCTGGCGCATCTGTTCGACCTTCTCGACGTAGTCGTAGCCGGGGATGACGCCCTGGAACCACGTCCCCTCGACGTAGTTCACGAGCGCGAGCGCGTCGTCGGCCGCCTTCCCGGTGCGCGGGGAGAACGTGATTTCGACAGTGATGTCGCCACCCGCGCGGGAGACGGACTGGACCTCGACGTCGTTCGCGAGCGTGACGCTGTCTGCGTCGACGACGCGGCGCTCGAACGTGTCGTACCAGCCGTCTTCGACGACCTCGGCCACCTCGTCGTTGGTCGCGGCGTCCAGCGTCGGCACGACGACCGTGATTTCGACGGTCTCGTCGTCGGCCGAGACGGTGGCGTCCCAGTCGTTCGTCGTCGGGACGAACGCGCCGTCGTCGCGGGCGAACTGCCCGTGGTCGGCCAGCTCCTGCTCGATGTCAGTCATTACGCCCTAGGAGGCGGCGCTCGCAGTTGGGTGTTGCGCTCCGGGACTTCGACGCCCGTAAGTAGCGCTGCCGCGCACGTTCCGGTGATTCGCTCGCACCGATGCGCCACGACTCCCGCGCCACGATTGCCGTCGTCGCGCTCGTCGCCGTCGGCGGGTTCGCGGGCGCGAACGTCCGGTACGCGGTCGCGCTGCTCGCGCCCGGTCTGCCCGGCACGCTCGCCGTCAACGCTGTCGGGAGCTTCGCGCTCGGCGCGCTCGTCTACGCCGCCGCCGAGCGTGATGCCCTCGGGGAGCGCGCGCGGCGACTCCTCGGCACCGGTTTCCTCTCCTCGCTGACGACGTACAGTACGTTCGCCGTCCAGACCGCGGGCGCCCCGCCCGCGCTGATGGTTGCGAACGTCGCCGCGAACTACGCGCTCGGCTTTCTCGGCGTGGCCGTCGGCCGCGCACTCGTCGTCCGCTACGGAGGTGGCGCGTGATGGACCTCTCGTTACCATCCCCGATGCTCGTCGGCCTCGGCGGCGCGCTCGGCGCCGTCCTCCGGTTCGCCGTCGGCGAACTCGTCCAGACCGAGGACTACCCCGCCAGCACGCTCGTCGTGAACGTCGTCGGGTCGTTCGCGCTCGCCGCGCTCACGTTCGCCGGCGCGAGCGACGACGCGATGCTGCTGCTCGGCACGGGCGCCTGCGGCGCGTTCACGACGTTCTCCTCGTTCAGCGTGGACGTCGTCGGCCTCGTCGAGGACAAGCGATTCGGCGCGGCCGCGTTCCACGCGCTCGGGAATCTAATCGGCGCTGGTGTGGCGATTGGTTTAGCTTGGCTTCTGGTGGGCTAGCTCGACGCTACCGAGCCGAGAATCGCTGCTAGCATTCGCAACGCAAGCGGCTTGCAAAGCCCGAGCGTCGCGATTCACCGCGAGCCTCCGGCTCGCGGGCCGAGGAGCGACTAAGCGCCGAAGGCGCGCTGGAGCGACGCTGTGCTTTTGGCCGAGCTTTTGCCGAGGGCGCGCGCAGCGCGCCCGCAGCGCAAAAGGTCGTATGCGAGAGGTGGGATTCGAACCCACGAACCCCTACGGGAGCGGGTCTTAAGCCCGCCGCCTTTGGCCGCTCGGCCACCCTCGCATTACGTCGTGGCGGCCGCGGGGAGAAGTCGGTTACGGTCAGGCGCGGCGGCGGATGGCGACCGAGGCGCCCCAGCCGACGCTCGCGCCGATGATGGCGAAGCGGTGGCTGACCGTCCAGTCGGGGCCGAGCGCGAGCGCGGTGACGGCCGAGATGGCGACGAGCGTGACGGTCGTCCAGAGCGCGCCGAGTGAGACCGGGACGCACGCGCTACCAGTCGACGGAGAGCGTGCCGTCGCCGTGGGGGTCGGGCGCGATTTCCTCGTTGGTGCGGCGGTCGACGACGTGGATGACGCCGTCGCCTTTCTTCGCGGGGCAGGCGTCGGCGGCGGCGATGTTGTGGTCTAAGTCGTCCTCGTCGAAGAAGTACGAGACGGGCTTGCCCATGCCGGAGGTGATGTCCATCTCCCAGTTCGCCGAGACTTCCGCGCACTTGCCCGCGCCGAAGCACTTGTTCGCCTCGAAGACGAGCTTGTAGGGCTTCTCCTCGACTGACGGGGCGTCGCTCTCGCCGATGTCGCTGGGGTCGACGGCGTCGGCGTCGTCGGTCATTGTTCACGTATCGGTGGTCGACCTGTTTGGTTTTGTCGGTGATGGCGTGCGGTCACGCGCTGGGGAGGCGAAGGCGGACGCTGTTGCCGCCGAGGTCGCTGGTCGCGAACGTGAGTTCGCCGCCGAACAGCTCGGTCGTCCACTTGACGAGCCAGAGCCCGAGGCCGCTACCGTGGCGGGTGGCGGTGATGTCGCCGTCGCCGGTGACGACGTCGCGTTCGTCGTCGGGAATCGTCGGGCCGTCGTCGTCGACTCGGATGGTCACCCACCCGTCCGAGTCGGCGGGTGCAGCGCGCACGTGGACACTGGGTTCGTCGCTGGGGTTGTGTTCGAGGGCGTTCTCCACGAGCGCGTCGACGGCGAACCGGAGCCGACGGTTGGCGCGCACGACCAGCGACGCGGGGAGGTCAGTCTCGACGCTCGCTGCCGGCCAGTTGCGGCGGTGTTCGTCGACGACGTCTCGGATCAGGGGCACGCAGTCGGTCGTCCGGCCGTCTGCGGTGGACTTTAGGACGGTATTGATGTCTGCGGCTTCTCCGGTCAGCGTTTCGAGGTCGCGGGCGGCCCCCTCGATGCGGGCGGCGGCTTCGGTTCGGTGTGCGCGCTGTTCGTCGAACTCCGCGAGCAGCTCGGTCGTGTACGCGAGGACGATGTTGGCCTTGTTCCGCAGGTTGTGCTGGAGCACTCGGTTCATCACTTCCAGCCGGCGTTCGGTTCGCGTGATGTCCGTCAGGTCGGTGTAGACGGCGAACCCGTCGGTGGTCGCGCCGTCCCCGGCGTACGGGATGCCGCGGTAGAGGAACTCCCGCAGTCCGCCGGTCGTCTCTCGGCGGACGCGCTGGTAGTTTATTTCCCCGGAGAACGTGCGTTCGTCGAGCGCTTGCGCTTCCTCGCGGAGCCACTCGGGGACGATCCAGTCGTTGAGCGGTTCGTCGACGATGGCGGCTCGCTCGTAGCCGAAGCTGTCGACGAACGCCTCGTTGACGCGGCGGACGACCGGGTCGCCGCCGACGAGCTCGAACTCGACCACGGCGTCCTGGATGTGTTCGATGAGGTGGGCGTACCGGCTCGCGGCGTCCGCGCTGGACTGCTCCATGTGTTCGTCCACGATTGCTCAACTCGTTATTCGACGAAGATGCGATAAACGTCTACGTATCTCGGCAATTGTCTCGGGTGCTGTGGAAAACCTCCACGAAAGACGTGTAGATTAGCATATTTTGTCCGAGTGGGAACTGTTTTGTCGGATGGCGAAAAACTCCTCCGATGACGCCGTGTTACCAACAACCACGACTCGGCCGGCGAGCGTCGCCTCGCGGCCGGCGGCGACAGGGGGACCGCATGAGTTCTGACCAGCCCACGCCGGCTGACGAAGCCGACGCCACGTCCGTCGCGGTGACCGAGGACCGGTCGCTCGCTAACGCTCACGGCGCCCTCGATGTCGTCCACGCCGCGTCGACGACCGTCGACGACCAGCTCGCCGCTATCGACGACCGGACCAGCGAGCAGGTCGCGGACGCCGAGTGGGTCGTCGACGAGGTCGGGTCGCTGTCCGCGACCATCCAGGAGATCGCGGCGACCGCGACGGAGGTCAGTGAGCAGAGCGAGCGCGCGGCCGCCGAGACAGCCGACGGCCGCGACGCCGCCCAGGACGCCATCGACACCATGGAAGACGTCCGCACGGTGAGCGAGAACGTTGTCGCGGAGGTCGACGCGCTCCGCGACCGGATCGACCGCATCGCGGACGCGCTCGCCGGCATCGACCGCATCGCCGACCAGACGAACATGCTCGCGCTGAACGCGTCCATCGAGGCCGCGCGAACGGACGGCGACAACGACGGGTTCGCGGTGGTCGCGGACGAAATCAAGGAGCTGGCGGCCGAGTCACAGGAGCAGGCCGACGACATCGAGGACGCCCTCGACGCCGTCCGGGCGGCCACCGAGGAGACCGTCGCCCAACTCGACGAGGCGGCCGACGAAATCGAGCGCGGCGCCGACCAGACCGCCGACGCCATGGCGAGTCTCGACGCGGTGGCGGAGACCGTCGAGGAGACCGCGGCCGGTATCGCGTCGGTGTCGACGGCGACCGACGACCAAGCTCAGACCACAGAAGCCGTTGCAGAGCGCTGCGAGACGCTCGCAGAGCGCGCGACCGCCATCGACGACGACGTCGCCGCCATCCGCGACGCGCGCTCCGAGCAGACCGCGATGCTCGGGGAAGTCGAGGGCGTGCTCACCGCCGCCGACGCCGACCGCCGTAGCCGCCTAGCCGACGCGCCCACGCTGGACACGGGCGTCCCCGGCTTGGACGACCTCCTCGGCGGTGGCCTCGTCGTCGGCGGGCAGGCGGTGCTCCGATACGACGCGGCCACCGATGCGGTCGACGGCCTGCTCGCCCAACTCGTCGCGACGGCCGCGGCCTCGGGGACGGCGGTGTCGCTGACGCCGCCGCCGACGCTCGACCGCGGAACGCTCGCGGACGCGTTCGCGGCCGCCGACGACTCCCTGGTGGACGCGCTCGGCGACGACCGACTGTTCGTTCTCGACCCGTTCGGCGGCTGGCCCGACGGCCGGAACGTCTTCGACCTCCGGGAGTCGTCGCTGGCCGCCGCCAACGAGACGACGGCCGCGCGCCGCGACGCGCCGCTGCTCGTCGTCGGGAACATCGCGGGAGAAGTGGAGATACTCGGTGAGGCGGACGCGCGGGCCGCCCGCTACGAGAACGACGACGGCGTCTTCGGCAGCCGCGACACCGTCCTCAACGTCGTCGGCGACTCCGTCCCGGAGACGCTCGCGGCGTTCTACGCGGGCGCCGCCGACCAAGTGGTCGCGGTCTCCCAGGACGCCGACGCCCTCGCGGTCGAGCGCCGCCGGACACCGACGAGCGATGACAGCGCCAGCCGCGCGGCCACGCTCCAGCCGAGTCCGCCGTTCGTCAGCCTCCGCAGCGAATGAGCCGGCTCAGTCGTGAATCTCGACGGATTCGAGGACGACGTCGCGCTCGGGCTGGTCGTTGCGGTCGGTCTCGACGCTGCCGATGGCTTCGACGACGTCCATGCCGTCCGTGACCTTCCCGAAGACCGCGTGGCGGTCGTCGAGGTGGGGCTGGGCGTCCAGGGTGATGAAGAACTGGCTGCCGTTCGTGTCCGGGCCGGAGTTCGCCATCGACAGCACGCCGGGGCCGTCGTGGCGGAGGTCGTCGTGGAACTCGTCCTCGAACTCGTAGCCGGGGCCGCCGCGGCCGCTCTCGGTGGGGTCGCCGCCCTGAATCATGAAGCCCTCGATGACGCGGTGGAACGCGACGTCGCGGTACAGCGAGTCGCCGCGAATCTCGCCGCTCTCGGGGTCCTCCCACGTCTTCGTGTCGGGCGCGGGGTCGGCGCCCGCGGCGGGGTCGTCCTTCGCGAGCTTGACGAAGTTCTCGACCGTCGTCGGCGCTCGCTCGTCGTACAGCTCGACCTCGATGTCGCCCTCGCTCGTGTGGAGGGTCGCCTTCTTGGTCATACCACGGAGAACGCCGTCGCGCCGGATAACGCTACCTACTCAGAACGAGCAGAGGTCCGCGAGCAGGCTCTCCGCGCGGCCGTTGGTGATTACTTCCTCGGCCGCCTCGATGCCCTCGTCGAGGGAGTCGACGTCCTCGCCGGCGTACATGCGGAGCGCGGCGTTGAGCTTCACGGCGTCCGCGAACTGGTCGCGGCGGTCGCCCGCCAGCACGTCCGCCGTGATTTCCGCGGAGTCAGCGGCGACGTCCTCGACTTCGAGGTCCGCGCTCTCGATGTCCATGCCGTACTCGTCGGTCTCGATGGTGAAGTCCTCCAGCTCCTCGCCCTCGGACCACTCCGCGACCGTCGTGGAGCCGGGGCGGACGTCGTCGTAGCCCTCCATCCCCTGGAACATCAGCACGCGGTCGAAGCCGACGTCCTCGCTCTCGCGGGCGGTCTCGACGACCTTCTTCGCGAACGCGAGATGGTAGAACGAGCCGAGGTGGGTGTCGGCGTTCGCGGGGTTCGCGAGCGTCTCGACGGTGTTCACGAACGTCCGCACGCCCATGTTGTCGCGGCGGTCCCACAGCGCGTCCACGACGGGGTTGAAGTTCGGCTGGTAGTAGAAGCCGAAGCCGTGCTCGTCGACCATCTCGGCGGACTCCTCGGGTTCGAGGTCGGTGCGCACGCCGAGTTCGTCGAGGACGTGCTTGTAGGCGTCCTGTTTCTGCGTGGGGACGCGGTCGCCGGAGTGGACGACGACCGGCGTGCCGGCGGCCGCGGCGACGACGCCCGCGGCGACGCCCAAGATTGCGGAGTCGCCTTTCCCGTCGTAGTTCGCGCCGCAGTCCACGGGGTCGGCGTCGGGCTCGGCGGCGACGACGCTCTCGCGGCGCATCACGTCCACGTACGCGCCGAGTTCCTCGCCGTTGTTGCGCTTCCAGCGGTTCGCCAGCCAGAACGCGCCCAGCGTCGTCTGGTCGGGCGTCAGGTCGAGGATGCGCTCGAAGGCCTCCGTCGCTTGCTCGCGGGTCATGTCCTCGGCGGACTTCGGCCCGGAGCCGACGACTTCCGTCATCAGGCGCTGCAGCGGCCACTCGCCGTGCGAATCGCTCATGTCGAATCGTTGCGTCTCCACCGGCGTAAATCCACCCGATTCCGGCGGCCGCGAACCGGTAAACAGTAGCCGACGCAGTGCCAACCGACGGGTAATGGCTGCCGCCGACTGGCGCGAACGCGTCGACGACGTGGACGCACGCCTCATCGACGAGTACCAGAGCGGGTTCCCGATTCGGGAGCGCCCGTTCGAAGCCGTCGCCGACGACCTCGGCGTCACGGAAGCCGACGCGCTCGAACGCGTCGAACGCCTCTACGACGACGGCGTCTTCCGGCGGTTCGGCGCCGTCCTCAACCCCCCGGTCATCGGGTCGTCGACGCTCGCCGCGGTGCGCGCGCCAGCCGACCGTTACGACGAGGTCGCGGAGGTCATCAACGGCTACCGGCAGGTCAACCACAACTACCGCCGCGCCCACGCGTACAACCAGTGGTTCGTCGTCACCGCCGGCAGCCGCGAGAAGCGCGACGAGATTCTCGCGGAAATCGAGGCCCGGACCGGCTGCGAGGTGCTGAACCTCCCGATGCTCACCGACTACTACATCGACTTGGAGTTCCCGGTCGTGAACGGCGACCGGTTCGCTCGGGAGAGCCTCGACAGCACGGACGTCTCCGCGACCCGCATCAGCGAGAGCGCGGCGGGCGACCTCTCGACGCTGGACGCCGACCTCCTGCTCGCGATTCAGGACGGCTTCCCGCTGTCGCGGACGCCGTACCGGGACGTCGCGGACGCCATCGGCGCGCCGGTCGAAGACGTCCTCGACGCCACCGAGCGCCTGCTCGCGGACGGCTGCATCAAGCGCGTCGGCTGCGTCGTCAACCACGTCGTCACCGGCTTCGACGCCAACTGCATGGTCGTCTGGGACGTCCCAGACGACGAACTCGACGAGCGCGGCGTCGAGGTCGGCCAGCTCCCCTACGTGACGCTCTGCTACCACCGCCCGCGCCGCCCCGAACAGGACTGGCCGTACAACCTCTTCACGATGATTCACGGCCGCGAGAGCGACGCCGTCGACGAGAAAATCGACGAACTCGCCGCCGACTACCTGCCGTTCGACCACGAGCGCCTCTACTCTGAAGAAACGCTGAAGCAGACGGGCGCGCGCTACGACGACCTCGTCGGCGAGTAGGAGCTGCTCGCGCGGGAGCGCAGAGAGAATCCGATGGCGTCCGGCGGCGGCGCGGCCGGTGGTTCCGCGGCTACTCGCGCGCGGTCGTGAACAGAATCGGCGCGACGACGAGCAGCGCGACGCCGAGGAACCGGTACGTGAACGGGTCGCCGCCGAGCTGGGAGGCGGGCGTCACGAAGAAGATGACGCCGAAAAGCGACGCGTTCAGAGCCACGACCTTCCGGGAGCCGAGTGGGATGCTGCCGACGATGGACAACGCGAACAGGACGAGGAGCGCGTGCCCGACGTGGTAGCTCACGAGGAAGTCGTCGACGAGGGGCAGCGGTGTGAACGCCATTGCTGGCTGGATTTCGCCGCGAAATCCCCTTTAAGGTTCCGTTCCGCCGCCCGGACCGGTGAGGTCCAGCGGGCGAATCCAGCCGTACCACACGACCAGCGCCATCGACGCGTAGCCGACGCCCCACACGACCGCGCCCGCCGTCTCGAAGCCGGCCTGATGCAGGAAGTAGTCCGCGACCCCGGGGAGCACGACCCCCGCGGCGATGACGAGTCCGAGCGCCACGCGTGAATCCATACGCCGGGGTTCGCGCTCCGGCCGCGTCAAAGCCCCGGTTCCGCGCTCGCACCGCTGGGCGGTCTCACGTCGCCGGACACTCCCCGTGCCGACGGCTACGCGGCGTTCACGGAACGAAGGTGCTGGCTGCGACGTGCGTCGCGACGCGCCAGCGGGGACACTGTAACCCGCGTCGTCGAGGCCGAACGAAGTGGGGGCGTTCGGGGGAAGTCGGCCTCGACGACCAGCGGGGGAGGGGACCAACGGGCACCGGGGTGGGGTCGGCGCCCACCTTCCCGTACCCGCCCACCCCTACTCAAAGCGGCGCGCAGTCGCAGCGCGTGCAAAAACCCTACTCGACGAGCTGGCGCGCCATCCACTCCTCGCTGGCCTGCCCGAGCATCGCCTCCCAGTCGGCGAACGACGTGCGCGCCGCGACGTACTCGTCGAACGCCGCCTCGTCGATGGCCGCGAAGTCCGACCGCGTCGCCACCTCCCACTCGCTGTCGTCGAGGAACCCCCGGAACGTCGCCGCCTCCGTGTGCCGCCGCATGAAGTTCGGCGTGAACAGCTCCCCGAGCGCCGCGTCGTCCTCGCTCAACGCCGCCGCCCGCTCGTGGAGGTCGTCCACGATCTCGGATACGTCGTCGGTCATGCGTGGGTAGTGGCGGTCAGAGCGCAAAACGGTTCGGGAGAACAGCCACTCCTACGCGGGTGGTATCGCGGAGGAATTGGAGTGGGCCAGTCCGGATTTGAACCGGAAGCTTCCACCTTATCAGAGTGGCGCTCTACCTAATTGAGCTACTGGCCCGAACGCATCCCGACGTTTGCCGCTGGTACAATTAAGGGTTTCCTTTCTACAGCGCGCCGTCGTGCGTTACCGGGTGTCGGCGTCGTCGCCGTCCTCGAATTCCACGTCGTAGGCGTCCTCGTCGAGGTCGATGGTGTCGTCGTCGCCGCTGCCGCCCGCTGCGCCCGGGCCGAACGGCCCACCGCCGCCGCCGTTGCCGCCCGCGCCGGCGAACGGCCCGGCGTCGCCGTCGTCGCCGCCGGGGAAGCCGAACGTGTAGACGTTCCCGGTGGCGAACCCGCCGGTCTTCGAGTCGAGCTTGGGCTTGATGACCCACTCCTTGACGGCGTACCGGAACGGGTGGCGCGTCAGCGGGAACACCAGCAGGAAGCCCAGCGCGTCCGTCAGGAGGCCGGGCGTGAGGAGGAACGCGCCGGCGGCGATGAGCAGGCCGCCGTCGACGAGTTCGTCGGTCGGCGTCTTCCTTTGCGCGAGCGCGCGCTGGATGCGTCGGAGGGTGTGGCGGCCTTCCGCGCGCACGAACAGCGTGCCGAGCAGGGCGGTCAGGACGACGAGCGCGACCGTCACCTGCCAGCCGACCTGCCCCGCGACGAACACCAGGAAGAGGGCGTCCGCCAGCGGGACGACGAGCAGCGCGAGGAACAGCCACCGGACTCGGGGCATACGCCGGGGTAGCCGACGGCGATTCATAGCCTTTCTGTTGGGCGGGGCGGCGCTCGCCCGTGTCGAAACGGTTTCCCGGGTTCGCCGCGCAGCGAACGTATGGACGAGTCCGCCGACGCGACGCGCGTGGAGTGGCGCGAGTGGGGCGAGGAGGCCTTCGCGGAGGCCGCCGACCGCGACGTGCCGCTGCTGGTGTCGCTGGTAGCGTCGTGGAGCGACTGGTGCCGGCAGATGGACGAGCGCACGTACGCGGAGCCGCGCATCGCCGCGAACGTCAACGACGACTTCGTGCCGGTGCGCGTGGACGCCGACCGCCACCCGCGCGTGCGGGAGCGGTACAACATGGGCGGGTTCCCCTCGACGGTGTTCGTGACGCCCGCGGGCGACCACATTGCGGGCGCGACGTTCCTCGAACCGGAGGGGTTCCGGCAGGTGCTCCAGCGCGTCCGCGAGACGTACGACGAAAAGGGCGAGGACGCGGGGAGCGAGCCGCGCGCACTCCGCGGCGGCGAGCCGCCAGTCGGCCCCGTGAACGCCGACATCGAGCGCCTGCTCGCGGGCCAGCTCGGCGAGCAGTTCGACGGCGAGCACGGCGGCTGGGGGACCGACGAGAAGTTCCCGCTCCCCGCCACAGTCGAGTTCGCGCTGAAGCGCGAGCGCGACCAGGCGCTGCGCACGCTCGATGCGGTCCGACGCAACCTCGCGGACGACGTGGACGGCGGGTTCTTCCGGTTCGCGCACGGCCGCGACTGGTCGGACCCCCAGCGCGAGAAGGTGCTCGCGGAGAACGCCAGCCTCCTGCGGGCGTTCGCGTCGGCGTACCTGCACACGGGCAGCGAGGACTACCGCGAGCCCGCCGAGCACACCATCGACTACGCGACGGGCACGCTGTGGACGGGCGAGGCGTTCGGCGGGAGTCAGGCCGCCGGCGAGTACTTCGAGCAGTCCGCCGACGAGCGCGCGAGCCACGCCGAACCTCCCGTGGACGAGACGGCGTACGCGGACGTGAACGCGCTCACCGCGGACGCCCTCCTGTCGTTCGCGGCGTACACCGACGACGACACCGCGACCCGGTACGCCGAGCGCACGCTCGACTACCTCCGGGAGGCGCTCGTGGACGGCGCGACCGTCCGGCACTTCGACGAGCCGGACGCCCCCACGGGCTTGCTCGCGGACCGCGCGCGCGTCGTGCAGGCGTTCGCGACGGCCGCGCAGGTGTTGGGCGGCGACTACCTCGACACCGCCGTCACCGTCGCCGACGCCACCATCGACGACCTGCAGGACGCGACGGGCGCGTTCCTCGACGGCCCGCTGGAGGGCGCCGGCCTGCTCGACCAGCCGCTCCGCCCAATCGACGACACTGCCGTGATGGCGGACGCGCTCGTGGACCTCCACTACCTCACGCGGGACGCCCGCTACCACGAGGCCGCGTCGGACGCCGTCGGCGCGTTCGCGGGCGCCGCCGAGCGCATGGGGCCGCAGGTCGCGGCGTACGGCACCGCGGCCTCCCGCGTCGTCAGTGACCCGCTCGTAGTCGAAGTCGCCGACGAGGCCGGTAGCGACCTCCACCGCGCCGCGCTCCGCATGGCCGACCACGAGAAGGTCGTCGTCCCGAACGCCGACGGCGAGGCTGGGACCGCGTGGCTCGTCGAAGCCGACGGCACCAGCGACGCCGTCGACTCCCCGGAAGCGCTGGCGGACCTCGTCGCGAGCACTCAATAGCGCTCGGGAGGCCACCACCACCCACTGAACCCCTCTAAATCGGGTTTCAAGGTGGTTCGCGCCCTTGCTTTTGGTGATGGCTCGCGAGCAATCCGACGCCACGGTCCCCCTCGACGAACTGCTCGACGAACTCCCGTACATCGAGGCGCGGCCGCCGGACCCGCCCGAGTGACTGTCCGCCCGTAAACTGGCGCAGTGTTTTTCACGCCGGCTCTCGAACCGACGACGAGATGGCTGACTTGAGGGACCTCGGCCTCTCGGAGTACGAAGCCAGCGCGTACCGCGCGCTCCTCCGAACCGGGCCGGCAACCGCCAAGGAGTTGTCCGAGGAGAGCGGCGTCCCGATGGGCCGCATCTACGACGTGCTCGGGAGCATCGAGTCACAGCACCTCGTGCGCAGTCAGGCCGCCAGCCGCCCGAAGAAGTACGTCGCCGTCGAGCCCGACACCGCCCTCGACCGCCTGCTGGAGGACCGCAAGCGCGAGCTCCGCGAGAAGGCCGACCAGTACGAGGCCGTCGTCGACGAGCTCGAAGCCGACCTCCGCACGCCCTCCGAGCCCGAGGAGGGGTTCTGGACGGCCGCGCTCGGCCCCGACGACTCGCTCGACCTCCTGCTGGAGCGCATCGACGCCGCCGACGACTCCGTCCGGCTGGTCGCGGGCTTCGAGTCCACGAGCTTCGAGGTCGCGGACACCACCAGCCGCATCGTCGACCACCTCGAAGACGCGCTCGAACGCGGCGTGGACGTCTCCGTGCTCATCTCACAGGAGCTGTCCTCGAACATCCCGGAGGCGGTCAACGAGCGCTACGTCGCCGTGCTCGCCGAACACCCCGGCTACGAGGTCCGCATCGGTCCCACCGTCGAGGGCAACGTCACCATCGTCGACGACGCCGAAGTCTGTCTGGAAGTGACCAATCCCGTCGAGCCCGACGAGTCGTTCGCGATGATAGACCTCCACGACTCCACGTTCGCCGCCGACGTCTACGAGGTGTTTGCGGAGACGTGGACCGACGCCGCGACGCTGGACTGACCGCCGCCCCGTTTCTTTTCGCCGCTCGCGTAACAGACGAAATACGTATCCGTGACTGTTGACGAGTGCCGCACGTGCAAACTACGCGGTCGTTGTACGTCGTCGCCGGTATCACGCTCGTTCACCTCGCGTGGGCCACGTGGCTGGCGGTCGCGTCCCCAGAATCGCTGCTCGCGAGCCCGTGGTCGCTGGCGGGCGTCGCGGTCGTCGGCGCGCTCCTGTTCGTGCTCGTCCCGGTCTTCTTCGCCGCGCTGTACGTCGACGCGGGTGCCGTCGCGGCCAGCGGCGCGCCGTGGTCGCCGGACCGCCGGCTCTGGGTCGGCGGCGGCGTCCTCCTCGTCGCGGCCGCGTACGTGACAGTCCACTCGCTTCTCACCGGTGTGGTCGGCGCCGCGTACCTCCTCAAGCGCGCTCGCGTCGCCTCCCTCTACAGCCCGGAGCACGCCGTCGCCGAGGCCGCCGAGACGCCCGCCGCGAGCGACGGCCGAGCCGAGCAGTCCGTCGCCGGCGTCGCGGTCCACGTCGTCGTGCTCGCCGCGTTCGGCGCCGCGATTGCGCTCTCGGGCTCCCCGAGGGTCGGTCTCGCCGCGGCCGCCGTCGCCGCGGCGCTGGCGTACGTCGCCAGCGAGCAGTCGTTCACGCGAGCGAACGCCGGTCACGCCCTCGACTGGTATCTCTCCGTGCTGGCGTTCAACGTCGCGTCGACGCTCACGCTCGCCGCGGGCGCCGACGACGGCCACGTCCTCGGCTACGCCGTCTCCGGGCCGCTGGTCCCCGAACCGTACGCCACCGCGGTCGCCCTCCTGGGCCTCGCGCTGTTCGCGCTGTCGGCGCTCAGTTGGGCGGTGACTGTCGCGTTCGCCGTCGTCGCCGCGGTGCAGGCCGCCCGCGGGACCGCGTGGTCGTACCCGCTCGCCGCGGGGTTCGTCGCGCGACTCACTCGGACCGAGAGAACAGACTGACCGCCGCGGCTCACTCCCCGTTGACTTCCTGTTCGAGCGCGCCGAACTCCGCGACGCGCTCGGCGTGGGCGTTGTGCTGGTGGATGGACTCGTCGTTGGACTGCTTCATCGTCACCACCGCGTCGTCGTCGAGGTGGTCGAACTCCGCGACGACGCCCTCCGCCATCGAGCGCACGCAGTCCTCCACGAACTTCGCGTTCGCGTGCGCGGCGTAGGTCATGTGGTCCTCGTCGGGGCGCTTCGCGAGGTTGTAGATGCGCGCGCTCATCGAGTCCCGCGCGACGTCCACGACGTCCATCAGGTCCACGTCGGGGTCGCCGGAGGTCTCGATGGTGAGCGTTGCGTGCCCGCGCTGGCTGTGCCCGGCCTGCGGGACCTCCTGCAGGAACTCCCGGACGTCGTCCTCGCCGACGCCGAGGTCAGCGAGCTTCTCGCGGGCGGTCTGACTCATCATCTGCTGACTGCACGGGCAGACGGTCATGCCGACGACGCGCGCGCCGATCTCCTCGCGGGTCGGCTCGCCCTCCTCGGCGGTCGCGGACGCGACGATGTCCACGGTGCCCTGCGTCGGCAGGCCGCTCGCGGGCGTCTCGTCCTGAATCATCAGCTCCGCCTCCATCTCGACGGTGGCCGTCGTCGTATACTCGTGCTTCTCCAGCAGGCGCTCGGCGGTCTCCCCGCACATCTCCTCGACCCGGTAGACCGGCTCGGAGACGGCGTCCTCGAGGGTCTCGTCGATGACCTCCATGTTCCGGCTCATGTCGATGCCCTTCCGGCCCTGCGGGAGGTCCACGTACACCTCGAACTCCGCGGTCAACACGATGGGGCGCTTGTCCTCGCGGGCGATTTTCACGAGCTTCTCGACGCCCGTCACGCCGACCTGACTCAACCCCACTGCAACCTCCGGCTCCGTCGCCTGCACGTCCGGCAGCTGCTTGCTCATTGACCCGCGATAAGGCTGGTAGCTCACTAACCCTTTCCGTTCCGGCGACCCGCTCTCGTTCGCCGAGCCGCTACTTGAGCTTGTTCAGCGCCTGGAAGAAATCCGAGTCCGGGCCGGCGACGCGCGCGGGCTCGTCGGCCGCCTCCACGGTGATGACTTCCGGCGTCTGCACGCGCTGTCGGTTCGACCCGTCGCTGGAGACGACCGCGTACTCCGGGCCGTCCACGCGCACCGTCACCTCGCCGCCGACCGGTGTCAACAGCGGCGGCATCGCCTCCTCGGCGCACATTCCGGTGACGACGAACGCGTCCACGCCCGGCTGTACGAGCGGGCCGCCCTCGCTGAGATTGTACGCGGTGCTCCCGGTGGGCGTCGCAATCAGGACGCCGTCGGCGTGCGTCGCCTCGAACAGCGACCCGTCCACGCGCACTTCGAGGTCGATGCCGCGGCCGTGGCCGCGCTGGTCGCCCTGAATCACGACCTCGTTGAGTGCCGGCGTCAGCGACCACTCGCGCTCCCCCGACGCCGCCGCCCGCGGCACCTCGCGGTGGCGTACTTCGTCGGTCTCCCGGTAGCGCTCGACCTCCCGACGGACTGCCGCGACGGCGTCCTCCGGCGCGACCGCGTTCAGGAAGCCGACCTCCCCGAGGTTCACGCCCAGCACCGGCGTCGACCTCGCGCCCCGCGCCGCGAACAGGAACGTGCCGTCCCCGCCGATGCTCACCACGAGGTCGCAGGCGTCGAACTCCGCGACCTCGTGGCCGTCGCCGTCGAGTGCGTCCGCCGTCGCCGTGTCCAGCCACACTTCCGCGTCCTCGCCAGCGAGCATCTCGCGGACGTCCGCGGCGAGATACGCGGCCCGCGAGTTCCCCCGCTGTGCGACGATTCCAACGCGCATACGCCCACTCGGGGTGCCGCACTTGAAAAACCCGCGGGCGGCGGAAACTACTTTTCGCTGTGACCCGACCACCCCGATATGGAGCCGACGGCGCAGTGCGCCGCGGTACGGAGGCGTCATCGTGGCTGACGAGGACGACGAAGACTGGTTCGAGAAAGCCTTCGCGGAGGAGACCGAGACGGACAGCGACGAGGAGCCGTCCGACGCCGAATCGGAGGCGCCGACAGCCGAGCCGCTGGAGTCCAAATCCGGTGAGGAGACAGCCGAGCCGCCGGAATCGTTCGGCGAGGCAGCGTCGGAGTCCGACGAGCCGACCGCGGGGTCGCCGACGCCGGCCGAGCCCGAGGACGGAGTCGAGCCGGGTCCCGAGAGCGAGGTCGACGACTTCGCGGCGGCGTTCGGCGGTGGCGGTGAGCCCTCGGGCGGAGGCAGCGAGGACGACGACCTCTTCGAGGACGACTTCGCGGCGGCGTTCGGCGGCGGTGGCGGCGCCGGTGCTGCCGCACCAGGCGGTGAGGACGACTTCGGGTTCGACCTCGACGGCGACGTCGGCGCGGGCGGTCCCGGCGGCTTCGAGGAGGAAGAAGAGTACGACTCGGACATCCCGCGCATCGACTTCGGCATCGAGGGGCTCGACGAGATGGTGCAGGGCGGCGTCCCCGAGCGCTCGCTCATCGTCGCCATCGGCGGCGCCGGCACCGGGAAGACCACGTTCGGCCTCCAGTTCCTCCACGAAGCCATCCAGAACGGCGAGCGCGCCGTCTACATCACCTTAGAGGAGTCCCGCCAGCGCGTCGTCCAGAGCGCCACCGAGAAGGGCTGGGAGTTCGACCGCCACACCGAGGAAGGCAACCTCGCCGTCATCGACATCGACCCGATCGAGATGGCCAACTCCCTCACCAGCATCCGCAACGAGCTCCCGCGGCTCGTCGAGGAGTTCGGCGCCAGCCGCCTCGTCCTCGACTCCGTCTCCCTGCTGGAGATGATGTACGACGACCAATCCGTGCGCCGCACCGAAATCTACGACTTCACGAAAGCGCTCAAGGACGCCGGCGTCACCACGATGCTCACCAGCGAAGCCTCAGAGGACAACCCCTTCGCCTCCCGCCACGGCATCATCGAGTACCTCACCGACGCCGTCGTCGTCCTCCGCTACATCCGCCCCGAGGACTTCCGGGAGACGCGGCTCGCCGTCGAGATTCAGAAGATTCGGGACGCCAACCACTCCCGCGAGACCAAGCCCTACGAGATTACCCACCAGGGTATCTCCGTGTATCGGCAGGCGAATATCTTCTGAGGGCGCTTTTGCGCTGCGCGCGCCTTCGGCGCGCTCGGCAAAACCGACACCAAAAGCACTCCTCCTTTGCTCCACTACGTTCCGCTCAGTCGTCGGCCTGCACTCGCTCACTTCGTTCGCTCGTGCAGTGAACCGCTTCGCTCGGGCTTTTCAAGCCGCTCGCTCGCGGATGCTAGCTCGTCGGTTGTTCGATTGGCAGAAGCCTACCTGCTGCGTAGGTTCAAGTAGGAGAGCGGGACCAACCCGGGCCGTGACCTGAATCCAGCGCAGGTCGGTTGAGGCGGGAGTGCGGCGAACCAGCCTGCGTACTTCGCGCCGCCTGTCAGCTCTAGCGGACGATTGTCACCGGCACCGGCGAACGCCGCACGACGCTCTCGGCGACGCTGCCGAGGAGGATGCGGGAGACGCCCGAGCGGCCGTGGCTCCCCATCACGACGTGGTCGAAGTCGTTCTCCTCGGCGTACTCGACGATGGCGCGGCTCGGTCGCCCGACTTCGGTGGTCGTGTCGATGTCCGTGTCGTACTCGCCGGCGGTCTCTTCGGCCTCGTCGAACAGCTCCTCGGCGGCGTCTTTCGCCTGCTCGAACCACTCCTCGGAGTAGCCCGGCACGGTCGCCTGCGCCGTGTAGCCGGCCTCGATGGGGTCGATGACGTTGATAGCCGTGATTTCGGCGTCCTTGAAGTGTTCGAGGGCGTATTCGAGTGCTTCTTTGGACTGCTCGGAGCCGTCGACGGGAACGAGAATCTTCGTCATGGTGTCGCCTCGAAATTGACCAGCCCGGGTGAAAGTTCTATGGGCCGCGGACCGCCCGACGGGGCGGTGGTCAGTCCCGGCCGTGTCGCGTCAGACACGTCGGCAGTCCCTGAATCTCGACCGGTTCGGAGTTGTCCGGCGAGTAGACGACCATCTGCCCCTTCTCCATGTAGGGGACTTTCGACTGCAGCGACGCCGGAATGTTCACGGCGTTGATGGCGTCCTCGTCCCCGAGGTTCAACACGACCGTCGTGTTCACCTGCTTGAACACGGGGTCGGCGATGTCCTGCGGGTCCTGCGTGATGAGGAACAGGCCGAGGCGCTCCTTGCGGCCCTGCTTGGCGGCCTCCGTGAACTTCCCGACGACCTGGTTCGCCTGCACGCTGTCGGCGTCCGCGAGGAAGTTGTGCGCCTCGTCCATCCCGACCACCAGCGGCGTCTCCTTGATGGACTCGTAGTCGGGGTCGTTCGAGAGCTTCTGGTCGACGAGCAGGCTCGACACCGCCAGCACCACCGTCTCCGCGGCCCGCGAGTTACTGATGTGGTAGGTCGGCACTACCGACAGCCGGCCCGGGCGGACGAACTGGCGGTTCTCCACGAGCTCCGTAATCGGGCGCGCGTCCTGGTCGAACAGTCCCGAGGGCATTCCGTGGACGCGCCGCAGCACGGCCTCGTAGGTCGCCTCGTGGACGCGCCCGGACTCGTCGAGCTCCTCCTTGAGCGCGGGGTCGTCGAGGAACGAGCAGAACTCCTCGTACGTGCCGCCCTGCCCGTACTGTCCGAAGAACCGGTCTAACAGCAGCCGGAGCGCGCCGTACTGGTTGTCGTTGAGGCCGCTGGACGCCACCAGCCACGGGTTGTCCCGCACCATCGAGAACGGCACCGTGAACTCGACGCGCTCGGCGTCGTGGTGGTCGGCGGCGTACGACGCCGACCCGACCTTCGGCACGAACGCGACCGTGTCGTCGTGGCCGCCGTGCGCCAGTCCCTGCGTCTCCCAGCGGCGCTCGTCGTTGGCGTCGGCGTCGGGGTTGTCGTCGTGCATCTGCGCGTACTCGTCCTGCGGGTCGAACTGGACGACCGCCATCCGGCGCTCCGCGCCGCCCGCGTCAACGGGGTAGCGGCGGTCCTCGTGGAGGTACTGCCGGAGCACGTTCTTCGCGGAGTGGGTCTTCCCGGAGCCGGTACCGCCCGCGACCAGCGTGTGTCGGAACACGAGCGGGTCGCCGGCTTCGTAGTCGTCTTTCACGCGGTAGTCGATGGTCGGCGGCTCCGCGGCAGTCCGGACCTTCTCGCCGCCCACGGAGAGGTGGCCGAGGAACACGCCGTCCTCCGGGATTTTGAGCCCGGTCTTGATTTCGGTGGCGTCGTCGGCTTCCCGGACGACCGTCTCCGGCTTGGGCACGCGGTCGGCCATCCGGCGCTTGAGGTCGTCCCCATCGCGGTAGAGGACGGCGACGGGGTCCAGCTCCGCGAGGAACTTGTAGTCCTGCTCGTCGACGCTTTCGGAGCGCATCGCGCGCCGGGCGTGAATCTCGGTGGCGTCGTCGCTCTGGAACGCCTGCACGTACTCCAGGCCAGTAATCTTGCAGAACAGCTTCTCGCCGCCGGGGTACGGCGCGACGAGGTAGGAGCCCAGTCGGACCGACGACCGGTTGCCCGCGGTGACGTACGCCTTCAGCGCGGTCTCCTGGCCGTCCTCGTGGATGCGCAGGCCTTCGGAGACCGCCAGCGCGCCGAGGCCGTCGTCGCTGCCGGTGTCGTCGAGCTCCGGGCGCTGGAAGTCGTCGTCGCTGTCGGCGTCGGCCGCGTCGTCGCCGCCGTCGTGGTCCGCGAAGTCCCCGAGGTCGCTCATGCTCCGGTCGTGGCGGCGCGCGCACTAACCGCTTTCCCTCGCGGGCGTCCGCGGGCTTATGCCGCTCGCGCCCGTACGACGGGCCATGTTGCTGGTGCGCGGTTCGGCGGCCGGGACGACGCTGACGGGGACGCTGTACGAGCGCGGCGAGGACGCCCCGTCGTTCAAGGGCGCGCCCGACGAGGCGGCGCCGTACGTCTGGGTCTGCGACGAGTTCTACGCCGTCGAGAGCGGCGGGAGCACCCAGGAAGTCGGCGGGCAGGACGTCAACGTCGCCTTCGAGTCGCCGATGCCGCGCGGGTTCGACACGCGCGAGAAGGCGCTGGAGGCGGCCCGCGAGCACGTCCGCACGCAGTTCGCGCGCATCGGCGTCGACCCCGAGGACGTCGCTATCGAGGTCGAGCCCGAGCACGAGGCCCAACTCTAGGCGGTGTAGTCGTCGAACGCGCGCACCGCGATTCTGACCGAGACGGTCGCCAGTACGCCCGTGAGGAGCACGCCGACAGCGAGCGCGCCGACGTGGGCAGCGGCGTCGGTGACGCCGACCGCGTTCGCGAGCGCGCCGGCGGCCGCGGGGACTTGGACGGCGGTAGCGATGCCGGCGGTGAGCAGGAACGCGAGCGTGTAGACGCCGAACGCCCACATCGACGGGACGACGACCTCGCGGCTGCGGCTGACGTTGGTGGCGTCGTACTTCGGGTAGGTCGTGCCGACGCCGGCCGCGAGCGCGGCGGCGAGGACCGGGAGGACGACGGCAGCGACGACCGTGCACGCGAGCGCGACGGGCGGGAGCGGGCTGGCGAGCGCGAGCCCGCCGGCGACCGCGAGCGTGAGGGGGGCGCCGAAGACGGCGCTGGCGACGACGAGCCCGCCGACGAACTCGCGGCCGGAGACGCCGGAAATCGCGGTGACCGGGAGCACCGCGCCCTCGTCGCCGAGGGGGTTGAGCGTGAACGCGGCGCCGGTCATCCACGCGCCGTACAGCGCGACCGACGGCGGGAGCGACGCGGTGACGCGGCCGGCTTCGACGCTGGCCTGCACTGGCGTCACGAGCAGGAACGCCGGGTACGCGACGAAGACGAGTCGGATGGGGGCGCGGCGGGCGCGCAGCCAGCTCTTGCGCGCGACCCACGCGGGGCGTCGGCCGACGAGGCGGTCGAGCCGACCGCCGGCGACGGAGTCGGTCTCGCGCTCGCCGGCTTCGACGCTCTCGGTGTACCAGCGGCGCTCGGAGAGCCGGACGCTCGCGAGCACGCCGCCCGCGCCGAGGACGACCGAGCCGACGACGACGGCTCCGGCTTTCGCCGCGCTCGCGCCCGGGACGACGGCGAGGGTGGCGAGGTCGGCGTACCACGACACCGGCGAGGCTTCCGCGACGTCGAGGATCGGGTCGACGACCTCGTCGAACGTGCCGGAGACGATGAGCCAGAAGTACGCGAGGAAGACGACGGCGCCGATGACGGTCTTGAATCGCGCGACGAGCGCCGACCGGCTGCCGAGGTAAGCTATCGCGGCGCCGACCGGGAAGCCGACGAGGAACGCGGTGGCGGTGAGTGCGAGCACGGCGAGCGCGGCAAGCGGGAGCGATAGCGGCGAGCCCGCGCCGACCGCGAACGCGACCGACGCGACCAGCAGCGGCGCGACGAACAGACCGGACGCGCGCACGTAGCCAGCGAGCAGCAGCCCGCCGACCACGTCTCGCGCGGGGACCGTCGTGAGGTAGCCGTCGCGGGCGTCGACGTCGCCGAGCTGGATGACGGTCATGTACGCTGCCATGAACAGCGTGAGGGTGGCGAGCGCGGCGGGCACGAGGCCGAGGAGCGAACTCACGTCGCCGGGGTCGGTCGCGACGCCGCGACCGCCGAGGTACGCGCCGTAGGCGGCCGCTGCGGTGAACGCGACGCCGAAGAGGACGACGATGCCGACGGACGCGAGCTGGGCGGTGCTCTTCCCGCGGAGCTTCCGCCACGCGATGCGGAGCTCGTTCGCGGCGATGCGGACGGCGTGGTCGGGGTCCGGGAACGCCGGCATCTCAGCCCTCCTCGGCGGCGTCGCCGATGCCGCCGGTGACTTCGAGGAAGACGTCTTCGAGCGTGCGCTCGTCGCCGGCTTCCGCGCGGGTCTTGAGGTGGTCGGGGGAGCCCTCGGTGACGAGGCGGCCGTCGTAGAGGACGCCGACGGTGTCCGCGAGTTCGTCCACCACCGGGAGGATGTGCGTCGAGAGGAAGACGGTCGCGTCGCCCTCGGTGAGGTCGGCGATGGTGTCGCGGACGGTGCGGGCGGCCCGCGGGTCCAGCCCGGACGTGGGCTCGTCGAGGAACAGCACGTCCGGGTCGTGGAGCATCGCCTGGATGATGCCGACCTTCTGTTTCATCCCCTTGGAGTACGCGGAGATGCGCTTGTCGGCGTCGCCGGCCAGCGAGAAGCGGTCGAGCAGGTCGTCGATGCGCGCCTCGGCCTCGCTCTCGGGGAGGTCGCGGAGACCGGCGATGTAGCGGAGTTGCTCGCGGCCCGTGAGTTCGGCGTGCAGCGGCGGCTCCTCGGGGAGGTAACCGACGTTCGAGACGACGGCGTCGCGGTCCGCGACGTTCGCGCCCGCGACCGTCGCGGTACCGTCGGTGGGTCTCGTGAGCGTCGTGAGCATCCGCATCGTGGTCGTCTTCCCGGCGCCGTTCGGCCCGAGGAAGCCGTAGACGCTGCCAGCGGGGATGGCCAGCTCCAGTCCCTCGACGGCGGTCTCGTCGCCGTACCGCTTCGTGAGATTGCGCGTCTCGATGGCGCGGTCGGTCATTGCCGGGAAC
The DNA here is from genome assembly GCF_001488575.1 of Halobacterium hubeiense. Taxonomy (NCBI): domain Archaea; kingdom Methanobacteriati; phylum Methanobacteriota; class Halobacteria; order Halobacteriales; family Halobacteriaceae; genus Halobacterium; species Halobacterium hubeiense. The sequence goes on along the minus strand of NZ_LN831302.1, from coordinate 2,021,718 downwards.
TGCTGGCTGCCCGTGCTTAAAGATGGACGCGGGTTCGCGGACCGCGCAATCAGGCGTCGGGCCAGCGCTGGTCGTCGTAGTTCTCGTCGCGGCGGCTGTCGAAGGAGCGTTCGAGCTTGCGCACGAGTTCCTCCTTCTCGGTGGCGCCGATGCGCGCGAGCTCGTCGGCCTTCCCGACGGGCTTCGGCGGCCCGGCTTCCGCGGCGACCTGACTGGTGACGTAGCGCTCGACGGCGTCCCGGCAGTCCTCGCTGTCGGCGAACGCGCGCGGCAACTCGACCTTGTGCACGAGGTCCGTGCGGGGGTCGTAGACAACGAAGAACGCGACCTCGTAGCACTCCGCGGGGAGTTCGCGTTCGACGCCGAGTTCGCTCGCGTCCGCGAACACGCCGTCGGCGCCGAGCGTGGACGTGAACCACCCCGTCCACGCGAGTTCGTCCGTGATGCGGTGGTACTCCTGGCCGTCGAACTCGCGGCGCTCCAGCACCTGCCCGAAGAACGCGGCGTCGCTGGCCCACGGGGTCGGCCGGCCGCGGTCGCGGAGCGCGCGCACGAGCGCCTGGCTCGCCGGACTCTTCACGAAGCCCGCCAGCGGCACGTCCTTCTCGGCGAGGCGCTCGACGAGGCGCACGTAGTTCTCCAGCACTTCGCCGACGAGCTCGTTCTCGGTGACGAGGTCCGCGAGGCTGGCGTGGCGGTCCGCCCAGTTCACGAGCTGCTTCGGGTAGACCGGGCCATCTAGGAGGAGGAGGTCGTCCACGGCGTCGGCGTGTTCGAGGGCGTGGTGGCTCTCCGCGAGGTAGAGCGCGAGCCCGTGGACGACGCGCTCCTGGTCGCGGGCCAGCGGCGTGGTGTGGACGATGCGGCCGCGGCTGTACCCCTCGTCCCACTTGCGCCAGTCGGTGTCGGTGCGGACGGTGGCGTCGTTGGAGTGGACGCTCGTGATGACGGTGCGCGAGCGGTGGAGGTCGAGGTCGCTGGGCGTCGCGCTCATCGCGGCCTGCGCGAGGTCCAACACGAGCCCGTTCTTGAACGTCTTCGGGTTGATGGTGCCGGAGTCGAGGCCGTGGGCGGTGTCGAACGGCGACGGCTGGAGCGCCAGTTCCTCGACATCCGCGGCGGAGCGGCGCTGTTCGTCGAGCGGTTCGAGCACGGGGCCGTCGTCGCCGTACAGCGGGTCGAGGTAGTTCGCCCACGTCTCCTCGGCGACGTCGCGGTGCTCCTCGGCGTCCACCTCGTGGCGGATGCGGCTCGCGAGGTCCGCGATGCCGTCGAAGTGGACGGGGTCGAGGGTCATGGACTCCCCTCGGGCGCGGAGCGCCAAATACCCCGCCGTTCGCGCGGCCCCGACCCGCGATTTCTTTACTCGCGCTAACCGCCGGATGGCGGCGTTTACTCGCGGGCGAGCTAACTTTTGTCAGAATAGTTAAATGGTCGCGGGAGAGAGGGCGAAGTAGATGTCGCGGGACGACTCCACGGTCAACTGGCGACGCACCGACGACGGCGTGGAACTCTACGACGAGGCCGACTCCGACGCCTGGATTCGGATGGCCGTAGAGCCCGGCGCACCCGCCGAGGAGCGACCGTACAGCGTCTGCCCCGAGTGCGGGCTCGTCGCCGCACAGCGCACCGTCCCCGGCCGCCACATGGTGTGCGCGGACTGCGGCGCCGAGTTCGACGTCGGCGAGACGCCGGACGCCCGCGCGCCCGACGGCGACTGACGCCGGCCGCAGGCGACACGTAAATACGGGCGGCCTGCGGACTCCCGACCATGCAGGCCGCGCTGGTGATTCTCGACGGCTGGGGGCTCGCCGACCACGACCACCTGAACGCAGTCGAAGCCGCGGACACGCCGACCTTCGACGAGTACTCGCGCCGCGGCGGCTCCGGCACGCTGACCACTCACGGCCGCGAGGTCGGGCTCCCGCGCGGTCAGATGGGCAACAGCGAGGTCGGCCACCTTACCATCGGCTCCGGCCGGGTCGTCCTCCAAGAGTACACCCGCATCAACGACGCCATCGCGGACGGCGAACTCTGTCAGAACGACGCCATCAGCGGCGCGCTCGACCACGTCGAACGCACCGGCGGGCGCCTCCACGTGATGGGTCTGGTCAGCGACGGCGGCGTTCACTCCGACCACGAACATCTCCACGCGCTCCTCGAATGCGCGGCGAGACGCGACCTCCCGGCGACCACGCACGCGTTCACGGACGGCCGCGACACCGCGCCCCACGGCGGCGAAGACTACCTCCAGACGCTCCAGGAGGTCGCCGACGAGTACGGCACCGGCGACGTCGCCACCGTCACCGGGCGGTACTACGCGATGGACCGCGACCAGAACTGGGAGCGCACGAAGCGCGCCTACGACGCCATCGTGAACCGGGACGGCGACCACCGCGCCGACTCCGCGGTCGAAGCAGTTCAGGAGAGCTACGACCGCGGCGACACGGACGAATTTGTCGAGCCGACGATTGTCCGGGGAGGTGACGCGCTCAACGAGGGCGACGCGGTCGTGTTCTGCAACTTCCGCGCGGACCGCGCGCGCCAGCTCGTCCGGATGCTCGCCGACATCCGCCCCGAGGACTGGGAGGCCGAGGGCGTCACGACCGAGCCGCCGGCGGTGCCGGTGGCGACAATGACCGACTACGACGAGACGTTCGACCTCCCGGTCGCCTTCGAGTCCGAGCGCCCCGCGGACACACTCGGTGAAGTGCTCGCCGAGCACTCCCTGACCCAACTGCGGGTCGCCGAGTCCGAGAAGTACCCCCACGTGACGTACTTCCTGAACGGCGGCCGCGAGGTGGAGTTCGCGGGCGAGCGCCGGGAAATCGTCGAGAGCCCGGACGTCCCGACGTACGACCTCGCGCCCGAGATGAGCGCCGCGGGCGTCACCGACGTCGCGCTCGACGTGCTCGACGCCGACGACCCGGACGTGCTCGTGTTGAACTACGCGAACCCCGACATGGTCGGCCACACCGGCGACTACGAGGCCGCCATCGAGGCCGTCGAGACCGTCGATAGCCAGCTCGCCAGGCTCGTCCCCGCGCTCCGCGAGGCCGGCGCCGACGTCCTCCTCACCGCCGACCACGGGAACGCCGACGACATGGGTACCCGCGACGACCCCCACACCGCGCACACGTTCAACCCCGTCCCGTTCGTCCACCTCCCCGCGGAGGAGGGCGACGAGGGCGCCACCGACGTCCGCGACGACGGCGCGCTCCGGGACGTGTCGCCGACGCTGTTGGACCTGCTCGGCGTCGAGAAACCGACGGCGATGACCGGCGAGTCGCTGCTGGAGTAGCTACCGGCGGTCGTCCCGTTCGCGGGACACGCGCTCGCGGGCCTCCTCGCGGCTCATCCGGTCGGTGTCCTCCGCCTCCGAGCGCACCAGCGAGTAGAGCACGAGCGGCGCGGCGACGGCGAAGAGGGCGAACAGCACGAACAGGGCGGCTTCGGCCATGCCCGGCCGTAGCCCGCCCAGCCCCGTAGTCGTTGTGTCAGTCCGCGCGGTAGACGACCTTGCCGTCCACGACGGTCGCCGTCACGTCGATGTCCCGAATCGCCTCGGGCTGCTCCCACGGCGACTCGTCCAGCACCACGAAGTCCGCGAGCGCGCCCTCCTCGATTGTTCCCTGTTCGTCCTCGCGGAAGCCGGCGTACGCGCCGCCGGCGGTGTACGCGCGCAGGGCGTCCGTGACCGAGAGCGCCTGCGACTCCGCGGGCGGGTTCACGGCGTAGTGAACGCCCAAGAGGGGGTCGAGGGGCATGCAGTCGCTGCCGAACGCCAGCGGCACGTCCGCGTCGCGGTAGGCGGGGAAGCGATTGCTTGCCTCGCGGCGCTCCGTGCCGAGGCGGTCCTCGTAGAGCCCTTCGCTACCCGCCCACTTCAGGAAGTTCGGCTGCATCGACGCCACCACGTCCAACTCACTCATCCGCTCGATGGCGTCGTCGCTGGCGAGTTCGACGTGCTCGATGCGGTGGCGGCTCGCGCCGGCGTCCGCGCAGTCCTCGTAAGCGTCCAGCACCGCGTCGATGGCCTCGTCGCCGATTGCGTGCGCGGTCACCTGCAGGCCGGCGTCGTCCGCGCGCGCCACGAACTCCCGGAGTTCGTCGGGCTCGACGACCCACTGCCCGGTCTCGTCGGGGGTGTCGGCGTACGGCTCGGAGAGCTTCGCGGTGTGGCCGCCGAGGCTCCCGTCGGTGTACGTCTTCACGCCGCCGACTTCGACCATCTCGGAGCCGTGGTTCGTGCGGAGGCCGGTTTCGAGGAGCGCGTCGAGGTGGTCGCTCCAGTAGTTCAAGCGCACGCGCACGGTCAGTTCGCCTGCGAGGTCCAACTCGCGGAACGCCCGCGGCGAGTGCGACTGCCGCACCATGTCGTGGACGGCGGTGACGCCCCGCTCGTTGGCCTCCCGCTGGGCCGCGCGCAGTAGGTCCTCGGTCTCCTCGGGGTCGGGCTCGGTCGCCGCGTACACGACTTCGACGGCGTTCTCCACGATGCGGCCGTCGCCGAGCACGTCGCCGTCGGGCATCTCGTCGCCGTACGCGTCGAGCGCGGCGGCGTTCACGGTCGCGGTGTGCATGTCCTCGCGGATGGCCGCCACCGGGCGCTCGTCGCTGACGGCGTCGAGGTCGGACTGGTGGAGGTCGTCGGCGTCCCACGCGGACTCGTCGTAGCCGTAGCCCAGCACCCACTCGTCGTCCGTCTCCGCGGCCCGCGCTCGGAGGCGCTCCGTGACTTCCTCGGGCCCGCTGGCGCCGCGGAGGTCCGCGTGGACGCCGTGCTGGCCGACCGTCTCCATGTGCGTGTGCGCGTCCACGAACCCGGGGAGGACGACGCCGCCGTCGAGGTCGATGACCTCGGTGCCCGTGCCGACGAGGAACTCCGCGTCGTAGTCGTTGGCGAGTCGGACGACGCGACCGTCCCGGACCGCCACCGCGTCGTAGGTCTCCTCGGAGTCGCCGAGCGTGTGGACCTCGCCGTTTCGCAGCACGAGGTCGGCTGCCGCAGTCATGTCTCGAAGGCGGGCGGCCGGCCGCTTAGACGTTCGGGAAGCGGCCGGCGGCGCCGCACACCGGCCGAAAGGGCAACCTTCAGGGCGCCGCGCGAGTACCCACGGGTATGACCGACGCCAGCGACCTCGCCGACCGCGTGCAGGCCGGCGACCTCCGGCTCTACGAGCTCGAAGACCACGCGGACGCCGACACCGCGGCCGCGGCGCGCCGCGAACTCCTCGAACGCGAGACGGACGCCACCCTCGACGCGTCGGGCGCGTTCGCGTTCGACGCCGACGAGGTGGACCCGAACGTCGAGAACCTCGCGGGCGGCACCCAGCTCCCGCTGGGCGTCGCCGGCCCGCTGTCCGTCTCGGGCGGCGCTGCGGACGGCGAGTTCTACCTCCCGCTGGCGACCACGGAGGGCGCGCTCGTCGCCTCGGTCAACCGCGGCTGCTCGGCGATTACCGCGGCGGGCGGCGCGAACGCCCGCGTGACGAAAGTCGGGATGACGCGCGCGCCGGTCTTCCGCGTCGAAGACGTCACCGAGGGCGCCGAGGTCGCGGAGTGGGTCGAAGAGAACTTCGACGCGCTCCGCGAGGCCGCCGAGGGCACGACGAGTCACGGCGAACTCACCGAGGTCACGCCGTACGTCGTCGGGGACAGCGTCTACCTCCGGTTCGCCTACGACACGAAGGACGCGATGGGGATGAACATGGCCACCATCGCCACCGAAGCGGCGGCGGACGTGGTGGAGGCGGAGTCGCCCGCGGAACTCGTCGCGCTCTCCGGGAACCTCTGCTCGGACAAGAAGCCCGCCGCCATCAACGCCGTGGAGGGCCGCGGCCGCACCGTCACCGCGGACGTCACCATCCCTCGCGAGGTCGTCGAGGAGCGCTTCGACACCACCCCCGAGGCCATCGAGGAGGCGAACACGCGGAAGAACCTGATTGGCTCCGCGAAGGCCGGCAGCCTCGGGTTCAACGCGCACGCCGCGAACACCGTCGCGGCCGTCTTCCTCGCGACCGGGCAGGACGCCGCGCAGGTCGTCGAGGGGTCGAACGCCATCACGACCGTCGAGGACCGCGGGGACGAGCTGTACGCCTCGGTGAACCTCGCGAGCCTCGAAGTCGGCACCGTCGGCGGCGGCACGAAGCTCCCGACCCAGCGCGAAGCCTTGGACGTGCTGGGCGTGCGCGGCGGCGGCGACCCAGCCGGTTCGAACGCGGACGCGCTCGCGGAAATCATCGCGGCGGGCGCGCTCGCCGGGGAACTCAGCCTGCTCTCGGCGCTGGCGTCCCGCCACCTCTCCTCGGCCCACGAGGAACTCGGGCGCTGACGGGGCCACTTTCAGTTTCAGTCCGCGGCAGACGCGGAGTTATTTTCCCGGTGGTCGTCGAGTAGAATATGAACGCCCACACCGACGACGAGCCGGACGGCCGGTCGCGGGTGGTGAGCGTGCTCCGCGTGCTGAAGCTCCTGCTCACCGTGCTCGTGCTCGCGCTGACGCTGCTGCGCGCGCTCTCCGGCGGCCCGCTCTAATCTACCGCCAGCCAGACGAGGTACGCTCCCGCCGCGAGCACGACTGCGACGCCGCCGACGGTCGTCGCCTCGCTCTCGACGGCCTCGCCCACGAGCAAGAGCAGCCAGCCGCACACCGCGAGCAGGTGGCCGACGCCGTGCTGGTGGTCGCCGGCGAGCACGCGCACGACGGCCGCGAGCGCGAACCCGGCCGCCCCCACGCCAGCCAGTACCGCGAGCGTGGACGCGCCCGGCACCGGCCACGACGGGTCCGTGCTCGCCAGCACGACGACCGCGGCGCCGCTCACGAGCGCTACCCCCACGACGACCTGCCAGACGCGCGCCGTCCGTCCGTCCATCGTCGGAACGGTGCACAGCCACCGGCAAGAACGTGTGGGTCGCCGGCTACAACAACCGCAAGCCGCCGTCGGTCTCGGTGACGTCGCCGGCGCGCCGGAGTTTGTCGAGCGCGCGCTCGACGTAGTCGCCGCCGACGCCGTGCTCCGCGGCGAACGCCTTCACCTCTGACTCCGTGGGTTCGTCGAGCTCCCGGAGCGCCGTCCGCACGGCCTCCCGCTTCCCGAGACTCCGCCCGGACTGCTCGACGCGCTCCTCGACGGCCGACACCTCCTCGGTGTCCACGCCCGCCGCGTCGAGGAACTCGTCGTCGCTCATCCCCGCGTCCTCGGCGAAGTCGCCGAGCGTCGTGAAGTCGTCCAGCTCCGCGAACGCCTCGCCGTGGCCAGCGCGGTTCGCGAGCATCGACGCCCGCACCTCGCGGGCGTGGTCCTCGTCGTCGGTCTCCACGAACTTCCGGAGCTTCGAGAACTGGTGGCGGGTCTCGCAGCGCGGACACCCCGAGGTGTCGGGGCGGCCCTCCACGACCCACAGCGCGCCGCAGTCCGAGCAGCCGACGACGGCGTACGTCATCACCTCCGAGTCGGGCGGCGTCGCTGATAAACGTCCCGTCCGCGCGGGCCGCGAACGCGGGCAACCTTGATTGCGGTCCGCGTCGTCGCTCCCGACGTGACCGCCTCTCACCGCGGCGACCGCTGGTGGCAGCCGATTGCCGCCCTCGCCGCCACGTTCCCCGTCGCGCTCGCGCTCAGTCTCGTCCTCCCGCCCGACGTGTTCTCGATGCTCCCGTTGCTCGCGGTCATCCTCGTCGGGTTCGCGCTCGCGCTGTGCTCGCCGGCGTTCGTCCACTTCGACCGGCAGTACCTCGCCGCAGAGCGCTCGTGGACGCCGTCCGTGCTGTACTACGTGATGGTCGTCCCCGCCGTCGCGCCGTTCGTCGCCGCGGCCTACGTCTACCAGCGCCACCGGCGCGTCGGCGTGCCCGCGACCCCGCTCTAAGCGTCGCCGCCACGCGGAGCTTTTTGCGGGCGCGCGCCGTCGGCTCGCGCATGGAGACAGGCTCCCTCGCGACCCACGACCCCGTGGAAGCAGTCGACGGCGTCTACCTCGCGGAACTGGCGGTCAGCGAGAACATGAGCGTCCAGCACTTCGAAATCGAGCCCGGTGCGGACGTCCCCGAGCACGACCACCACCACGAGCAGGCCGGCTTCGTCTACGAGGGCGAACTCACGTTCCTCGTGGACGGCGAGGAGTTCACGGTCGGCGCCGGCGACGGCTACACGATTCCGGGCGGGGAGCCCCACGCCGCACTCAACGAGGGCGACGAAGTCGCTCGCGGCGTCGACATCTTCTCGCCGCCCCGGGAGAACCCCGACTGGCAGGACTGAGCTACCGCTCGACGTTGAAGCCTTCTTCTTCTTCGAGAATGTCTTTCACGCGGTCGGTGTGGTCGCCCTGCACTTCGACGCTGGTCTCCTTGGCCGTGCCGCCGGCGCCGAGGCGCTTCTTTAGCGTCGTCGCCACGTCCCCGACGTCGGTGACGTCCGGGTCGAACCCCTCGACGACCGTGACCGGCTTGTCGTAGGTTCGGCGCTCGACGCGCACGGACAGCTCCTGTTCGGCGCGCGCGATGTCCTCCATTCCCGGTACGTCGATGCCGCCGAAGTCGTCGTCCTCTGGCACGCCAGCACGTACGCTGTCGGGACGCATATGCGTCGTGGCCGCCGCGGCGCTGGCCGGTAGCGCGCGAAAGAAGAACGGGACGTCGGTGGTGCGTTACGCGAAGTCCTCGGCGCGAGCCGAGGGCGAGAAGACCGAGTTACGCGAGGTCTTCGATGCGCTCGACGACCTCCTCGGCGTACTCGGAGGTGGAGAGCTTGACGCCGCCCTCGACCTGCCGTTCGAGGTCGTAGGTGACGCGGTGCTCGCTAATCTGGGCTTCGACGGCCTCGTGGACGAGGTCCGCGGCGTCGTCCCAGCCGATGTACTCCAGCATGAGCTTGCCGGAGAGAATCATCGCGGTCGGGTTCGCCTTGTCCTTGCCGGCGTGCTTGGGCGCGGAGCCGTGGACGGGCTCGGCGAGCACGCGGCCGTCGCCGAAGTTCGCACCGGGCGCGATGCCGAGGCCGCCGATCTGGGCGCCCGCGGCGTCGCTGAGGTAGTCGCCGTTGAGGTTCGGCATCGCGAGGACGTCGTAGTTGTCCGTGCGCGTCAGCAGCTGCTGGAGCATGTTGTCGGCGATGCGGTCCTTGACGACGACCTTGTCCTCGGGGGCTTCGCCGTCGTACTCCTCCCAGAGGGTGTCCTCGTCGATGGTCTCCTCGGGGAAGTCCTCCTCGGCGACCTCGTAGCCCCAGTCGCGGAACGCGCCCTCGGTGAACTTCATGATGTTGCCCTTGTGGACGAGCGTCACCGAGTCACGGTCGTTCTCGATGGCGTACTCGATGGCGCGGCGAACGAGGCGCTTCGTGCCGAACTCCGAGATGGGCTTGATGCCGATGCCGACGTCGCCCTGGTGGATGGTCTCGTCGAAGCCCATGTCGTCCTCGACGAAGTCGCGTACCTCCTCGACGTCGTCGGTGCCGGCCTCCCACTCGATGCCGGCGTAGACGTCCTCGGTGTTCTCCCGGAAGTTCACCATGTCCATCTCCTCGGGGTTCTTCACGGGGGACGGGACGCCGTCGAGGTAGTAGGTCGGTCGGACGTTCGCGTAGAGGTCGAGCTTCTTGCGGAGCGCGACGTTGAGACTGCGGAAGCCGGCGCCGACGGGCGTCGTCAGCGGGCCCTTGATGGCGACGCGGTGCTCGCGGATGGCCTCGACGGTGTCCTCGGGGAGGTTCTCGTCGTACTCGTCGCGTGCGGAGCCGCCGGCGAGCACGCGCGCCCACTCGATGTTGCGTCCTGTCGCCTCAGCGGCGGCGTCCAGTACTTTCTGCGCGGCGGGCGCGACGTCTTTCCCGATGCCGTCCCCGAAGATGATGGGGATGATGGGGTTGTCGGGGACCTCGATTTCGTCGGTTTCCTCGTCGTAGGTAATCTTCTCCCCGCTCTCGGGGATGTCGACGTTCTCGTAGCTCATAGTCGTATGAAGGTCACCCGATGCGCCTAAAAGGACTGCTGTTTCGCGCAGGCACGTCAACACGCCACGTAGCGCGACGCTCCGCCCGCGACGTGACGGGAATCCGCACACACTAAGCGTCCGGCCCCGGCAGGTCGCCGTATGCAAGTCATCGTACACGGCGGCGCGGGCACGACCGTCGAGGAGCCGGTGCCGCGACAGGCGACGCTCGACGAGGCGGCCGACGCCGGCGCGAGCGAGAACGACCCCGTGGACGCGGTCGAAGCCGCGATTCGCGTCCTCGAAGCCGACACCCGATTCAACGCCGGGACGGGGGGCGCGGTCCAGTCCGACGGCGTGATTCGCACCGACGCGGGCGTGATGACATCCGACCGCGACGCGGGCGCGGCGGCGTCGATGCCCGGCGTCGAGGCCGCTATCTCGGTCGCGCGCGCCGTGATGGAGGAAACACCCCACGTCCTGTTGAACGGCGTCCACGCGGTCGATTTCGCCGACGACGTGGGCGTGGACGTGGCGTGCGACCTCTGGAGCGAGGACACCCGAGAGCGCTGGGACGACCTCGACGACCACCTCGAGGGGAGCCCGCTCGACCACCTGGAGTGGATTCAGGACAAGTTCGGTTCCACGGACCCCGAGGGCCGCGACCAGAAGGACCACGACACGGTCGGCGCGGTCGCGTTCGACGGCGACGACCTCGCCGCGGCGACCTCGACCGGCGGCCGCTGGCTCGCGCTCGCGGGCCGCGTCGGCGACGTCCCGCAAATCGGCTCGGGGTTCTACGCCGCGCCCGCGGGTGCGGCGTCCGCGACGGGCGCCGGCGAGGACATCGCGAAGGCGACGCTGACGCGGCGCGCGGTCCGGCACCTCGAATCCGGGCTGGACGCGCAGGCCGCCGCCGACCGCGCAATTGAGGAGTTCGGCGAGCTCACCGGGTCGTCGGCGGGCGTCATCGTGCTCGGGAGCGACGGGACGGTCGGGGAGGCGTTCAACTCCGAGCAGATGCAGACAGCGAGACGCTGAGCGAAGCGAAGCGTCTCGGAACTGCGAACGCGGAGCGTAGCGACGCGTGAGCGGCGAGGGCTCGAACGGAGTGAGAGCCCTCGGTATCGCGAACGGCGACCGCAGGGAGCCGTGAGCAGCGAGGAGCCGAACGAAGTGAGGGTCCTCGTTATTGCGAGCGGGGAGCGAAGCGACCCGCGAGCGGCGCGGAAGTGAGCGGAGACCCGCGTTACGGGACGGGAAGCACCTCTCGCGTTCGGTCACGAGCGTTCGTTTCGGGCGTCGCGCGCCTAGTCCCGCAACCTCTTTCCCGCGTTCGGGCCAACTCCGTGGTATGGCAGACAGCGTGGAAGTCGGTTCCGAGGCCTACGAGAAGTACGTCGAGGCCGGCGAGATTCTGACCGAAGTGATGGAGGAGGCGGCCGACCGCGTGGAGGTCGGCGTCACGCAACTGGAGGTCGCGGAGTTCGCGGAGGAGCGCATCCGCGAGCTCGGCGGGGAGCCGGCGTTCCCCGTGAACATCAGCGTGGACGAGGAGGCGAGCCACGCGGCGCCGGGTGCGGACGACGACACGGAGTTCGGCGAGGAGATGGTGTGTCTGGACGTCGGCGTGCACGTGGACGGCCACATCGCGGACGCCGCGACGACCGTCGACCTCTCCGGGAACCCCGAACTCGTGGAGGCCGCCGAGGAAGCCCTCGACGCCGCCGTGGACGCCGTCGAGCCGGGCGTCCACACGGGCGAAATCGGCGCCGAGATTCAGGACGTCATCGAGGCGTACGGCTACAACCCCGTGGTGAATCTGACCGGCCACGGCGTGGACGTCTTCGACGCGCACACGGGGCCGAACGTCCCGAACCGCGAACTGGAGTCGGGCACCGAACTGGAGGTCGGGGACGTGCTCGCCATCGAGCCGTTCGCGACCGACGGGACGGGGAAGGTCTCGGAGGGCTCGGCCACCGAAATCTACGAAGTCGTCGGCGAGGGCAGCGTCCGGGACCGCCGCGCGCGCCAGCTGCTGGACGACCTCGAACAGTTCGACGGCCTGCCGTTCGCGGCGCGGTGGCTGGACGCGCCGCGCGCGGAGATGAGCCTGCGGCGCCTCGAAATGGCGGACGTGGTGCGGTCGTACCCGGTGCTGAAGGAGCGCGAGGGCGCGCTCGTCAGTCAGGACGAGCACACGCTCGTCGTCACCGAGGACGGCTGTGAAGTCACGACGAACTGACCGCCGCGGTTAGCCAGCGACCGGAGGACGGACCGGCGACTGCGGCGTTCGAGTCCGCCTCCCGCGTTTGCTTCGATTGCAGGGCGAAAATGAGGGTGTCACGCGTTGTTCATGCGCTTGGCGCGCACGTCGCCGCACTCCCGGCAGGTCGTGACGCGATACGGCTCCCGGGAGAACGCCGCGTTCTGGTCGTCGGCACTCTCCGTCCGGAGTTCGACGGTGACCGTGTGCGGGGTCTCGCGACCGCAGGTCTCGCACGGCTCGGTCATGGCGTCCGCCTGTGGGGTCTTGCTGGCCATCGGTACCACTCGTTTCCAATAACGGACGCCGGACGTAAGTAACCCCCCAAAGCGGTGAATGTGAACAGTTGACATACTCGCCACCGAAAAGCACCTGACGCGGGCCGCCGACGCCCCGGTATGGACCAGGTGTTCGCGCCGTGGCGCATCGAGTGGGTGGAACGCGAGGACAAGAACGAGGACGTCGACTGCGTGTTCTGCGAGTACCCCGAGCGCGGCGACGACCGCGAACACCTCGTGGTCGCGCGCGCCGAGCACGCGTTCGTGATGCTGAACAACTACCCCTACAGCCCCGGCCACTGCATGGTCATCCCGCACGCCCACACCGGCGACTACACCGACCTCGACGACGAGACGCTGCTCAGTCACGCCCGCCTCAAGCAGGCGACGTTCGACGCCATCGAGGACGCGTTCGGGCCGGCGGGGTTCAACGCCGGCCTCAACCTCGGCGGGGACGCCGCGGGCGGCAGCATCGACGACCACCTCCACACGCACGTCGTGCCGCGCTGGAGCGGCGACACGAACTTCATGCCCGTCATCGGCGACACGAAAGTCATCGTGGAGGCGCTCGACGAGTCCTACGACCGCCTCCACGAGGCGTTCGCCGCCCACGAGGCCGCCGAACCCACCGACTCGGGCGCCCCGTTCCTCGATTTCGACTGAATCGAAACACCGAACCGCCCGGGTCGGATACGTCGGAGTGATGGAGCGGCGTTCCGCGGTCCGACGCGTCGGCGGCGTCGTCTTCGCGGCGAACCTCGCGCTCGTCGCCGCGAAGGGCGTCGTCTGGTGGACGACGGGCAGCATCGCCGTCGGCTCCGAGGCCGTCAACAGCCTCGCTGACGTGGCGTACTCGCTGGTCGTGCTCGGCGGCCTCTACCTCACGACGCAGCCGCCGGACTTCGAGCACCCGCACGGCCACGAGCGCATCGAGCCGTTCGTCTCGCTGTTCGTCGCGGTCGGCGTGCTCGCGGCCGGCGCGGGCGTCATCTGGTCGGCGTCCACGTCCCTGATGGCGGGGTCGTACGGCCGCAGCGCCGGCATCGCGGGCGTCGTCGTGCTCGCCGGGACCGCGCTCGGGAAGTACGCGCTCTACTACTACTGTCTGGACGTCGCGGAGCGCCACCACTCGCCGGCGATTCGCGCGACCGCGCTCGACAACCGCAACGACATCCTCACCGCGGGCGCGGCGCTGGCGGGCGTGCTCGGTTCGGCCGCCGGCTACCCGATTTTGGACCCGCTGGCGGCGCTCGTGGTCGCGCTCGGCATCCTCTACACGGGCTACGAAATCGTCCGCGACAACGTCAACTACCTCGTGGGGGCCGCACCCCCCGAAGACCTCCGGCGGGAGATTCTCGACCGCGCGCTCACCCACCCCAAGGTGGAGGGCGCCCACGACGTCGTCGCCCACTACGTCGGCCCGGAGGTCGACGTCAGCCTCCACGTCGAGGTTGAGGGCGAGATGACGCTGTACGAGGCCCACGACATCGAGACCGAAATCATCCAGTCGGTGCGCGAGATTCCCGAGGTCGACGACGTGTTCGTCCACGTGGACCCGAAGGAGCTCGGCGAGTGGAAAGACGACGGGCCCGCGTAGCCCGCGCGCTCGCCGCCGGAACGGCAGGAACTTCTTTCAGGGCGCGCGCCGAAGCGCCGCTCATGAGCGAGGCCCGACAGCTCCAGTGTCTCGAGTGCGGTCGCACCGCCCCGCCGAACGGCGACTGGGAGTCCGGCACGCACCCGACGCTCGGGTCGATGACGAAGTGCCCCGGCTGCGGGAGCACGAACGTCCAGACGAAGCGGTGAGTGCTCGCGGCGGCTGCGAGCGTTCCCGCACCGTCAAGTGACGCCGGCGCGACCGCTCGCGTATGCCCGGACAGCCGTGGCCGGTACTCGGCAGCACCGCCCTGACACTCGCCGTCGCGGCCAGCGCCGGTCTCGTCGCCGCACTCGCCACTTTCCGCGCCGCCGACAAGCCGCCTCGGCGGGCCGCCGCGCTCGTCGGCGTTCCCGTCGCCGTCGCGTCGCTCGCCCTGTGGTGGGTCGCCCGGTACTCGGCGGCGTACCCGTTCCCCGACTACGGCGGTCTGCACGTGCTCGCCGGCTGGCTCGCGCTCGCGTTCGTCGTCCTCGCCGCGCAGGTCGGCCTCGCCGCGTACGCGTTCGCGCGGTGGCAGCTCGTCGCCGGCCCGGTCGCCGCGTTCGCCGCCGTCACCGCGACGTGGTACTACTTCCTCCGAATCGGCGGCGAGACGGACGTCCTGTGGCTGTGGGCGGCGCTCGCCGCTCCCGTGCTGCTGGCTGCGACCGCGCTCACCGTCGGCATCGAGTACGGCGCGCGCCGGGCCGCGGGACAGGTCGAGGCCTGAGAATCAGACGGGCTCGCCGAACGCGTAGACGGTCTGGTGGCCGGTGACCTCGACGGTCGCGAAGTCCCCGGGTTCGAGCCCGTGCTCGCTGGCGTTCTGGACGATAATCTGTCGGTAGCTGTCGTCGTAGCACTTCACGGAGTCGCCGGTCCCTTCCTCGGTGACGAGGACGTTCCGCTCGGTGCCGACCATCTCCTCGTGGGCGTCGCCGACCACGTCCATCTTCAGGTCGGTCATCGCCTTCGAGCGGTCCTTCTTCGTCTGGCCGCCGAGTCCCTTCAGCTCGGCGGCGTCGGTGCCGGGGCGCTTGGAGAACCGCGTGACGTTGATTTTCTCCGGGCGCGTCTCCCGCAGGAGCGCCATCGACTGCTCGTGGTCGTGGTCGGTCTCGGTGGGGAAGCCGACGATGAAGTCCGTCGAGAGCGTCCACTCCTCCAAGTAGTCGTCGAAGGTCTCCACGATGTCGACGTACTGCTCGACCTCGTGCTGACGGCGCATGTCTTCGAGCACGTCGTCGCTGCCGGACTGCACGGGCCCGTGCAGGAAGTTGTAAATCTCGTCGTGCTCGGCGAACACTGCCGCGAGTTCCTCGCGGATGCCGTGGACGCCGCCCGGGTTCGCCATCCCGACGCGGACGCGGAAGTCGCCCTCGATTTCGGTGGCGATGCGCTCCAGTAGCTCGGGGAGCTTGCGCTCGCCGTCGTCCCAGCCGTAGACGCCGGTGTCCTGGCCGGTGATGCGAATCTCCTTCGCGCCGGCGTGGACGAGCGCGCGCGCCTTCTCGACGTTCTCCTCGACGGGCGGGGAGTCCACGCGCCCGGTCGCCTGCTTCGTGATGCAGTACGAGCAGTTGCTCATGCAGCCGCGGGCGATGGGGAGGATGCCGATGACGCCGTCCAGAATCGGCTCGGCGTCCGGCGTCGTCGTCGGGCACTCGCCGTTCGTCACGGCCTCGGGCACGTCGTCCCAGTGCAGGACTTGGGCGTCCACGTCCGCTTGCGCGAACTCCTCGCCCTGCGCGAGCGCCATGCAGCCCGTGACGATGAGGTCGGCCGTCTCGTCCTCGAGTTCCTCGGCCCGCCGGAGCATGTTGCGCTCCGTCTTCTCCACGACCGTACAGGTGTTGAGGATGGCGACGTCCGCCTCGTCGGCCCCCTCGACCTTGTGGTGGCCGGCGTCGCGGAGGCGCCGCTCGATTTCGCGGCTCTCGCCGCGGTTCGAGGTACACCCGTACGTCTCGATGTGGTACTGGGCCATGCGTTGACCCAATCGTTGGCCGCCCGCGGGCAAAAGTACGACGATAGCCGGCGACGCTCCCGGCGAGCCCCGCCTACTCGTCGAACGTCTCCACGACGTTCACGCCCGACGAGGCGCCGATGCGCTCGGCGCCCGCGTCGAACATCGCCTGCGCGTCCGCGTAGTCGCCGACGCCGCCGCTGGCCTTCACGGGGAGGTACTCGCTCATCAGCTCCACGTCCGGCACGGTCGCGCCGCCGTCGGAGAACCCGGTCGCGGTCTTCACCATGTCCGCGCCCGCGTCCTTCGCGGCCTGACACGCGTCGCGTTTCTCCGCGTCGTCGAGCAGCGGCGTCTCGATGATGACCTTCACCGGGAGCGGCGTGGCGTCCACGACCGCTTCGAGGTCCTCGCGCACGGCGTCCAGTTCGCCGGCCTTCAGGCGGCCGACGTTCGTCACGACGTCGAGTTCGTCCGCGCCGTCCTCGTGGGCGACGCGCGCCTCGTCAGCTTTCGCCTCGGTGGCGTGCTGGCCGTGCGGGAACCCGACGACGGTCGCGACCGTGAGGTCGTCGGGGGCGTAGCTGCGCACGTCGGCGACGTAACACGGCGGGATGCAGACGTTCATCCCGTACTCGTCGGCTTCCTCGACGACGCGCTCGACGTCGGCTGGGGTCGTCTCGGGGCCGAGCACGGTGTGGTCGATGCGCGCGGCGAGGTCCTCGCGGTTCATGTGGTAATAAAAAGCATCTTTCGTTAAAATATTGGCGATGAGTTCGACTGACGGGCGCTGAGTTGTCGCTTCTGATAACGCGGCCTCAAACCTTAAGTAAGGGAATTCGGCTGTCGGTGGTATGCACCAAGTCAGTAGGCGCGGGTGGCTCGCCGCGACGGCCACCGCGCTGACCGGCGGCGCGGGCTGTCTCGGCCTCGGCGGCAGCGACGAGCCCGTGACCGTCGGCTCGTTGCTCCCGCTCTCCGGCGAAGGAACGCTCGCGACGTTCGCGTCCCACCACGAGCGCGCAATCGACGCCGCCGTCGCAGACGTCAACGCGGCGGGCGGCATCCACGGGCGCACCGTCGTCCACCAGCCAGCCGACACCGCCGCGGACCCCGAGACCGCCGCGGACGCCTACCAGTCGCTGGTCGACGACGGCGCGGTCGCCATCGTCGGCGCGGTCCTCAGCAGCGTCACCACGTCGCTGGCCGACCGCCCCGCCGAGGACGGCGTGCTGATGCTCAGTCCGTCCAGCACCAGCCCCTCGCTGGCGTCCGCCGGCCGCACCGACGACGCCAAGTTCTTCGGCCGGACGTGCCCGAACGACCGCCAGCAGGCCGCCGCGATGGCGAAGATTCTCGACGACGCCCGGTACGCCGACGCCGACGACGCCACCGTCCTCTACGTCGACGACGCGTTCGGCGGCGCGCTCGTCGAGGGCCTCGAGAGCGCGACCGACACCACCGTCCGCGCGACGGTCCCGTTCGCGCCCTCTGACCCGAGCCCCGAGACCCGCGTCAGCGCCGCACTCAGCGGCGACCCCGACGCGGTCGTCTTCGTCGGGACGCCCGGCCCGTCGGCCGCCGTGCTGGACGAACTCGTGAGCGCGGACTACGACGGCGACGTCGTCGTCAGCGCCGGCATGTCCGTGGACGCGACCGACGACGACTACGCCGGCGTCTACACGCCGTCGGTGGCGTCCGCGCGCACCGTTGGCACCCAGCGGCTCCAGCGCGAGCTCTCGGACCTCCAGCCGCTGATGGCGTACACGACCAACGCCTACGACGCCGCGATGCTCGCGGCGCTGGCCGGCGAGCGCGCCGACGACGTCTCCTCGACGGCCATCGCGCAGTCGCTGCGCGCGGTCGCCGGCGGCACCGGCCACTCCGTGAGCGTCGGCCAGTTCGACCGCGCGAGCACGCTGTTCGACGCCGGCCGCGAGGTGAACTACCGCGGCGCCTCCGGCGGCGTCGACCTCCAGCCGAACCTCGAACCGCTGTCGTCGTACCTCGTCGAGCGCGTCCAGTCCGGGAGCGTCCAGACGCTGGAGTTGCTCCAGCGGTCGTACTTCGGGGGTGACGGCGAGTGAGCGACCGCATCGACGGCCGCCTCGAACGCTTCCTCCCCGACCGGCTGCGCCGCAGCTACTCGCTGAAGTTCAACGCCCTCCTGCTGGCGGTCGTCCTCGTGCTCGCGGCCGCCGGCGGCGTCGTCCACCTCCAGACCCAGGAGACCGTCGGCGCCGACACGGAGGCCGACGTCTCCGGCATCGCCGACCAGCAGGCCGCCGCGCTCAACGACTGGGTGAGTCAGAAGCAGGCGACCACGCGGTTCATCGCCAACGACTTCGAGGGCGACGACGCGAACGCCAGCGCGCGCCTCGAACGCACGTTCGCGACGCTCCCGACGGACGTCTACTCCATCCACTACGTCGACTCGGCGGCCGGCGACGTCCTCGCCAGCACGGACGACGACCTCGCCGGCTCGACGGTCTCGCCCGACGACGCGCCGTGGCTGTCCACGCTCCGCGAGGGCGTCGGCGACGTGGCGCTCTCCGAGCCCTACGAGGCGGGCAGCGAGCCCGTTGTCGCGTTCTCGACGCCCGTCGGGGAGTCCGGGCGCGCGGTCGTGCTGACCGCGTCGCTGGCCGACCGCTCGCAGTCGTTCAACTCCCCCGAGGCGACCGGTGACGTGAAAGTCGTCGGCGGGGACGGCGACGTCGTCTTCGACAACCGCAACCGCGCGCTGCTGGAGCCGTACACGACCAGCGACGGCACGCTCCCGAGCGGCGTCGAGACCGCCCGCGAGGGCGACACCACGTTCGCCGTCGTGAGCGAGCGCACCGGCATGGACGACGGCAACTACGCCACCGCGTACACGCCCGTCGTCGGCACGAACTGGGTGCTCGCGTACCACGTGCCGCGCGGCGACGCGTACGCGCTCCAGTCGCAGGTCACCACGAGCGTCGCGGCGCTGGTCGTCATCGCGCTCGTCGGCGTCGCCGCCGTCGGGCTGACCGTCGGGCGCCGCACGTCGAACGCGCTCGAAGCGGTCGCCGACCGCGCGAACGCCATCGCGGCCGGCCGCCTCGACGCCGACCTCCCCGAGACCCGCCGCGTCGACGAGGTCGGCCAGCTCGTCGGGTCGTTCCGCTCGATGCGGTCGTACTTGCGGACGGCCGCCGACCAGGCGGACGCGCTCGCCGCACAGAAGTTCGACGACGACGTCCTCGACGAGGACCTCCCGGGGTCGTTCGGCAACTCCCTCTCGGAGATGCACGAGCGCCTGAAGACGCTCATCACGGACATCGAGACCGCGCGCGCCGACGCCGAGCAGACCCGCGAGGAGGCCGAGCGCCTCAACGACGAACTGGAGGCGACCGCCGACGCGTTCAGCGAGGAGATGGCGGCCGCGGCGGACGGCGACCTCACGCGGCGCCTCGACCCGGACGCCGACAGCGAGGAGATGCAGGCCATCGCGGACGCGTTCAACGAGATGATGGACGACCTCGAGGGCACCATCCAGCGCGTGCGGGACATCGCGGACGCCGTCGACGACTCCAGCCGGGACGTCGCGACGAGCGCGGGCGAGATTCGGAACGCGAGCGAGCAGGTCAGCGACAGCGTGCAGGGCATCTCCGCGAGCGCCGAGACGCAACGCGAGAATCTCGACGAGGTCGGCGACGAGGTGACGTCGCTGTCCGCGACCGTCGAGGAAATCGCCGCCAGCGCCGACGACGTCGCCGCGACCGTCGACGAGGCGGCCGCGGAGGGCGAGCGCGGCGCCGAGCAGGCCGAAGCCGCGATGGCGGAACTGGACCGCATCGAGGCGACCGCCGACGACGCCATCGAACGCGTGGAGGCGCTGGAGGACGCCGTCTCCTCCATCGGCGAGGTGACCGACGTCATCACGGACATCGCCGACCAGACGAACATGCTCGCGCTGAACGCGAACATCGAGGCCAGCCACGCCGACACCGACGGCGACGGGTTCGCGGTGGTCGCCGACGAGGTCAAGAGCCTCGCGGAGGAGACCAAAGACTCCGCCGCGGAAATCGCGGACCTCGTAGAGTCCGTCCGCGGCGAGGTCGACGACACCGTCGAGGACATGCACGAGCTCGGCGAGCGCGTGAACACGGGCAGCGAGACCATCGACGACGCGCTGTCATCGCTCGACGACATCGTCGAGCGCGTCGAGACCGCGAACACGAGCGTGCAGTCCATCAACGAGGCGACCGACGAGCAGGCCGCCTCCACGGAGGAGGTCGTCACGATGACCGACGAGGTCAAGGACCTCAGCGACCAGACCGCCGAGGAAGCACAGGACGTCTCCGCCGCGGCCGAGGAGCAGACCGCCTCGGTCACGCAGGTCGCGGACCGCGCCAGCGACCTCGAAGACCGCGTCGAAGAGCTCAACGACCTCCTCGGCCAGTTCGAGGTGCGCGGCGAGTAGCCGGCTTCGCCAACGCTTAGGTGGCCGCGGCGCCTCGTCCCGGCCATGCTCGCACCGGAGGTCGAGACGACCGCCGAGGACATCGCGGAGATGGAAGTCCGGGGTGCCGCGACCATCGCGCGCGCCGCCGCGGAGGCGCTGGAGGCGCAGGCCCGCGACAGCGACGCCGACGCGCCCGCACAGTTCCGCGAGGAACTGCGGGCGGCCGCGCGCCGCCTGCGGAACACCCGCCCCACGGCGGTCAGCCTGCCGAACGCGCTCCGCTACGTGCTCAACGAGGTCGAGGGGGACACCGTGGCAGCCCTCCGCGCGTCCACTATTGAGGCCGCCGAGCGGTTCCGCGACCAACTGGACCGCGCCCAGGACGACCTCGGCGCCATCGGCGCAAACCGCCTGCGGGACGGCGACACCATCATGACGCACTGCCACTCCACGGACGCGCTGGCGTGCGTCGAGGCCGCCCTCGACGACGGCAAGGAAATCGAGGCCGTCGTCAAGGAGACCCGTCCCCGAAAGCAGGGCCACATCACCGCCAAGCAGCTCCGCGAGTGGGACGTCCCGGTGACGATGGTCGTGGACAACGCCGCGCGGCGCTACCTCGACGACGTCGACCACGTGCTCGTCGGCGCGGACTCCATCGCCGCCGACGGCTCCGTCGTCAACAAGATCGGCACCAGCATGCTCGCGGTCTCCGCCCGCGAGCGCGGCGTCCCCGTGATGGTCGCCGCGCAGACGCTGAAGCTCCACCCGGACACGCTCACCGGCCACACCGTCGAAATCGAGATGCGCGACGAGACAGAAGTCCTCAGTGACGAGGAGCGCGCCGAGGTCGGCGACGTGGACGTCGAGAACCCCGCGTTCGACGTGACGCCACCGCGGTACGTCGATGCCATCGTCACGGAGCGCGGGCAGTTCCCGCCCGAGAGCGTCGTCACGCTGATGCGCGAGCAGTACGGCGAGGGCACCAGCGAGCCGTGGGCGGAGGAATAACAAGGTTTTCCGTCGGCGCGTCCACCCTCCCGGTATGGTCTTGCCCTCGGGGTTCGCGCCGCCGCCGCTCCCGTACCTGGTCGCCGTCGCTGCCGCGGTGCTGGCGGTCGGGTGGCTGCTCGTCCGCGAGTCGCCCCCCGTCACCGACCGCACGGTGCTGGCGTTCGCGCCGTGGATGGCGTTCGGCTCGACACTGTACGTCTGCTTCCAGCTCGGCGTCTTCCCGGACGCCGTCGCGCCCTTCTTCGGCTCGCCGACCGTCTACGCCTCGACGTTCGCCGCCGCGGGCGTGACGTGGCTCGTCGCGCGCCGCACCGCCCGCCCGCTGGTCGCGCTCGCGAGCGTCGGCGGTGCGCTCACCGTTTTCCCCGCGGCCGCGGCAGTCAACTACGGTCTCGCGAACGGCACGCTGACGCTGGCGTGGCCGCTGGCCGCCGTCGCCGCCGCCGCGGTTCTCGGGCGCGTCGCGTGGTGGGTCGTCGAGCGACTGCGGCCTACAGACGCCGCCGCGGTCGGCGGCGCCGGCGCGCTCGCGGTGTTCGCGCACGTCCTCGACGGCACCTCCACCGCCGTCGGCGTGGACGTACTCGGGTTCGGCGAGCAGACACCGCTGTCGGCCGCCATCATGCACTTCGCCGCCGACCTCCCGACCGCCTCGGTGCTCGGCGTCGGCTGGCTGTTCGTCCTCGTGAAGACCGTCCTCGGCGCCGCCGTCGTCCTCCTGCTCGCCGAGTACGTCCGCGAGGACCCCGCCGAGGGCAACCTCCTGCTCGCCGTGGTCACCGCGGTCGGGCTCGGCCCCGGCGCGCACAACGTCTTGCTGTTCGTCGCCGCGAATCCCGCAGGGTTTTAGCGCGGCCCCACTGACGACCCACGTATGGTTCGTGTCGTCGCCGCCGGCCACGTCAACTGGGACGTCACGCTCCGCGTCGACGCCCTCCCCGAGCCCGACGGCGAAGCCCGCATCGTCTCCCAGCGCCGCTCCGGGGGCGGGAGCGCCGCCAACGCCGCGGTCGCGCTCGCGGGCTTCGACGTCGACACCGGGCTCGTCGGGAGCGTCGGGGACGACGAGAACGGCCTGCTCGCGCGCCGCGAACTCGACCGCGTCGGCGTCGATCTCGACGGCCTCCGCGTCGTCGAGGACGCCGAGACGAGCGTGAAGTACCTCGTCGTGGACGGCGACGGCGAGGTGATGGTCTTGGGCAACGACGGCGCCAACGAGGCCGTCGCGCCCGCGGACGTCGACGCCGACTACGTCCGCGACGCCGACCACGTCCACCTCACCAGCCAGCGCCCCGAGACCGCCACCCGCCTCGCCGAACTCGCCACCGAGGCCGGCGCCACGGTCTCGTTCGACCCCGGCCGCCGCCTCGACGAGCGCGACTACGCGGCGACCATCGAGCGCTGCGACGTCCTCTTCGTCAACGACCGCGAAGCCCTCGAAGTACTGGAGGAGGACGCCACGTACGCCGAGTCCGAGGTCGGCGACCGCGTCGTCGTCGTGAAACACGGCGCGGCGGGCGCGACCGTCCACACGCCCGACGCCTCCTTCGAACACCCCGGCTTCGACGTCGACCCCGTGGACACCACGGGCGCCGGCGACGCCTTCGCCGCCGCCTTCATCGCCGTCCTCCTCGACCACCCCGACGACTACGAGCGCGCGCTGGAGTTCGCCAACGCCTGCGGCGCGCTCGCGGCGCGAGCCGAGGGCGCCCGCACCGCGCCCACGTACCCCGAAGTCGAGGCGTTCCTCGACCGGCAGTTCTGACCCACGTTTAGGTGGGTGGCTTCCGTAGGTCGCGTCATGCCACTCCTCGCGGCGTTCCCCGACCGCGTGCTCTCGTTCGACGGCTCCCTCCAGACGGTTCGCTCCGGCGCCGTGCAGTGTCTCGACGCCGGCCCCTTCGGCGTCTACTGCGGGACCGGCAACGGCGTCTACCGCCAGTCCGACGCCGACCCGACAGAGTGGACGCGCGTCGCCGACGTCGGCGACGTGACCGCATTCGCCGTCCACGAGTCGGGTGTCTGGGCGGGGACCGAGCCGAGCGCGGTCTTCCACGCGCCCGACGGCGAGACGTTCGCGGAGTGCGGCGGTCTCACCGACCTCCCCTCCAGCGACGACTGGGCGTTCCCGCCCCGTCCCTCCACCCACCACGTCCGCTGGCTCGAACCCACGGCCAACGCCCTCTACGTCGCCGTCGAAGCCGGCGCGCTCGTCCGGTCGCCGGACCGCGGCGAGACGTGGCGGGACCGCGTGCCGGCGGGGCCGTACGACACGCACTCGATGGCGACGCACGGCGACAGGCCGGACCTCGCGTACGCGGCGGCCGGCGACGGCTTCTACGTCACCGAGGACGGCGGCGACTCGTGGCGCACCGAAGAAGCGGAACTGGACCGCACGTACTGCTGGAGCGTCGCCTGCGACCCCGGCGACCCCGAGCGCGTGCTCGTCTCCGCCGCCGACGGGCCGCGCAGCGCACACGACACCGGCACCGCCAGCAGTGCGGTCTTCCGCAAAGCGGGCGTGGACGCCGACTGGGAGCGCTGTGACGGCCTCCCGGGACCGAACGGCCTGCTCGCGTCCGCCCTCGCAGCGACCGGGCCCGGGGAAGCCGTCGCGGCGACGAACCGCGGGCTGTTCGAGACCGACGACTGGGGCGCGTCGTGGACCGAAATCGACACCGAGTGGCCGGCTAAATTGGAATCTGAGCGCCCGCGTGGGCTAGTCGCGCGCTGACCGCAATCCCCGCTCTTTTTCTCCGCGAGCGTCGAAGCTCCGGGCATGGCAAAACAGCCCCACTTGCTCGTCGAGGAAGGCGACGTCCACGACATCGCGTTGCTGCCCGGCGACCCGGGCCGCGTGGACCGCATCGCCGACCACTGCGACGACAGCGAGGTCGTCGCGCAGAACCGCGAGTACAAGGTCGTCAACGCCACCTACGAGGGCGTCGACCTCACCATCTCCTCGACCGGCATCGGCTGCCCCTCGGCGGCCATCGCCGTCGAAGAGCTCTCCCGCGTCGGCGTGGAGACGTTCCTCCGCGTCGGCACCATCGGCGCGCTCCAGGAGGACATCGAGGTCGGGGACATGATTGTCGCCACCGGCGCCGCCAAAGAGGAGGGAACGAGCAAGCGCTACGAGTCCGAAGTCTACCCCGCGGTCCCGGACTACGGCGCGCTCACCAGCCTCGTCCAGTCAGCCGAGGACAACGACGAGGAGGTCCACGTCGGCCCCATCGTCAGCGACGACGCGTTCTACAACGAGGACGAGGACTTCGTCGAGGACTGGAACGACGCCGGCCTGCTCGCCGTCGAGATGGAGGCCGCGACCGTGTTCTCGCTGGCGCGCCGCAAGGGCCTCGCCGCGGGCGCCATCTGCACCGTGGACGGCAACCTCGTCGCCGGCACCCAGAAGGGCGCGGACAGCGACGACGAACTCCCCGAGAAGGCGAAGAACAACGTCGCGCGCGCCATCGACATCTCGCTGGACGCCGTGACGCGGCTGGCGTAGGACAGCCGAAACACCCAACTGCCGGGGCCGCCGACTCGGTGGACATGTTCTCGGAGTTGCGCCGGCGGCTCGCGGCGGCCCGACGGCGAGCCGCCCGCGTCGAGCGCCGCGAACTCCGGTCGTTCCGGAAGTGGCTGGAGACGACGAACAACCTCCTCCACGCGTCGGTTCTGCTGTTCGTCCCGCTGCTCGTCGGGCTCGTGACCCTGTTGGCGAACACGGTCGGCGCGGTGTCGTTCCTGCTGTTCCCGCCGCTGGCCTCGGGCACGTACACGCTGTTCTCCGAGCCCGAAGGCCGGTACTCTGACCCGCGCACGTTCGTCGGCGGGCTGACCGTCGGCGCGCTCTGCGGCTGGGCGGCCGTCGAGGTCGCCGCCTACGCCTACGGCGTCCCGACGGCGTCTCTGGGGGTGAACGCCGGCGCGGCCGCGCTCGGCGTCTTCCTCACCGGCGGCGCGACGTGGGCGCTGGACCTCGAACTCCCGACCGCGTTCTCGACGGCGCTGCTCGTGCTCATCACGGGCACCGCGCAGTTCGCGTACGTCGCCGGCGTCGCGCTGTCGTCGTCGCTGGTCGCCATCGTGTTCGCGGTGTGGCGCCGCGAGGTCTACGAGGAGCGCGCCCGCTACCTCTACCGCACCACGGAGGCCGACGACCACGTCGTCGTGCCGATGCGCGGGGAGACGGCCGAGCAGACCGCGATGCTGGGCGCGCGCATCGCGGCCGCCCACGACGCCGGGAAGGTCGTCCTGCTGGACGTCGTGGACGACGAGGAAATCGCGGCCGCCGAGCGCGAGTGCATCGCGGGCGAGGGCGAGAACGCCGACTCGACGGCGGAGGAGCGGGCGGCCGACGCGGCCGCGCGCGAACTCGAACGGCAGGCCGCGCGCATCGAGACGACCGTCGGCGTCCCCTGCGACGTGGCCGTCGCCGTCGAGAACGGCAACCCCGCGGGGACGGTGCTCTCGACCGCCGAGGAGGCGAACTGCGACCTCGTCGTGACGCCGTTCGAGTGCGACGAGGACGACGCGCTGACGCCGTTCCTGCGGACGCTGTTCGGCAGCGATGTCGACGTGGTCGCGCTCCAGTCCACGGGCGAGCGCACGCGCTGGAAGCGCATCATGGTCCCCGTGCGCAGCGCCTCCGACGTGGCCCACGCGATGCTGGACTACGCCGAGCGCCTCGCCGGCGGCAACGGCTCCATCAGCGTCTGCTCGTGTATCGACGCCGAGCGCGAGCGCCGCCGCACCGAGTCGATGCTCGCGAACCTCACCGAAACCGTGGGCACGCGCTGCGAGACGCGGGTCTCGCGGTCGTCCATCGAGGAGTTCGTCGAGCGCAACGACGCCCACTACGACCTCGTGTTCCTCGGCGCGAGCACCGACCGCTCGGCCGCCTCGAAGTTCCTCTCGCGGCCGACCTACGAGCGCGTCCGCGACCTCGACACGGACATCGCCATCGTCCATACGGCGTGACCCGACGCGCCGCCTATTCGAGGTCGGCGGCCTCTTCCTCGGCGTGCTCGTCGCCGAGCGCGGAGCGCGCGAGCAGCCGCCCGCCGATGACCGCGGGACTGATGACCGTGTCCGCGCCCGCGCGGCGGAGCTTCGGCTCGTTCTCCTGCTCGGTGGCGGCGGCGACCACGCGCACGTCCGGGTAGGTCTCGCGGACCGTGAGTATCGCGAGCGCGTCCTCGCCGTCGTCGTTCGTGGCGGTGACGACCGCTCGCGCGCGCTCGATGCCGGCGCGGTCCAGCGTCTTCTCGTCGGTCGGGTCGCCGGCGAGCACGTCGATGTCGCGGTCGCGGAGCTCCGACGTGTCGGTGCCGCCGCGCGCCACCACGAGGAACTGTCGGCCGCTGGCCGCGAGTTCGGTCAGAATCGGTTCCGTCAGGTCGCCGTAGCCCGCGACGACGACGTGGCCGTCGAGGGACTCTAGGTCGCTCTGTGTCATGCGTCCGAGTGCGCTCGCGAACCGGGCTTCCAGCGCGGGGCCGAGCAGCGCGCCGAGCGCGACGGCGAAACTCGCGGTGCCGAGCACGAGCACGGACAGCGAGAACAGCCGCGCCTCCTGCGTGACCGGGGTGACGTCGCCGTAGCCGACGGTGCTGGACGTGACGAGCGTGTAGTAGAACGCGTCCAGCATCGTGTTCACGCCCGTGAACCCGCGTTCGCCGCGGAGCGCCCACGTGCCGATGGTGCCGTACGCCTGCACGCCGGCGAGCGCGCCGCCCGCCGCCAGTTGGCTCGTGGACAGCGAAATCGGCTCGTCGAAGCGGCTGCGCGCGACCGCCAGCACGGGGAACGCGACGACCGACAGCACCACCAGCGGCACCGAGTACGGCGTCGCCTGCACGAGCCCCTGGCCGGCGGTAATCGGGAGCAACACCAGCGTCGAGTACCACGCCACCCGGAGGCCGCGGCGCAGCCCGAACGCGCTCATCACCATCAGGAACCCGGTCAGCGAGCCCGTGAACCCCGCGGTCTGACTGATTGCGGGAGGGATGTACTGCGCCACCGGCCCGAAGTTCGCGGTCGGGTCCACGATGCCGAGGATGCCGACGCCGACCGACAGCGCGGCGACCGCGAGGGTCAACGCGACGGCAACCCGGCCGGTCACCCGCTTCGCGCCCGGTACGTCCATGTCACCACGGGCGTGGTCGCCCGCCTTAAATACGGCGGCACGCGTCGGTAGCGTTTTGTCCCGGGCGGGAGTGCCGGGAGGTATGACCTCCGCTCCCGTGCAAGCGCTGCACGGCATCTACCTCGGACTGCTGGCCGGCGTGATTCCCGCGCTGGTGTCGTTCGGGTTCGGGTTCATCTTCCGGTACGTCACCGGTCTCTCCGTGCCCGCGTTCGGTGTCGTCGTGCTGGGCGTCGCGCTCGCCGGCGTCAACGGCGGCTTCCTCGCGTTCGCGGACCCCACCATCACGCAGGCCGCGAACTCCACGACGCTGGTCGTAGCGCTGCTGGTGGTCGCGATGCTGACCTTCTACACGCACTCGGTCGGCGACAAGATGGGCGCGACGCTCCCGCGCCGCATCAGCCTGAAGTCGCTGCGCGAGCGCACGCTCCACACCGACGCCATCGAACTCGTCGGCGGCCGCGACGAGGTCGCGGTGAGCGTCGTCGGCGGCGTCCGCGACCTCGAAGGCTACCCGCCGCTCCCGGAGTCGCTGCGCACGTCGATTCGGGACGCCGAGTGGCGCTTCCCCGCGGACCTCCCGCTCTCGGAGCTGGAGGGGCGGTTCGTCGATCGCCTGCGCTCGGACTTCGACGTCGAGGAGGCGTCCGTCACCGTCGACGAGCACGGCCGCGCGACCGTCGCCGCGGCGCCGCCCGCCGCCGGCGTCTCCAAGCGCACGCCCGTCGGGAAGCGCGCGGTGTCGGTGCCCGCGCTCGTCCCCACGGGCATCGCGCGCGGCGACGAAGTATCGGTGCTAGCGGGCGACTCCCGCGTGGACGGCACCGTCGTCTCCGCGAAGTCCGGCGGGAAGCCCGCGGCGGAACCGACCGCGCCCGCGGACGACGACGAATCCGAGGACGCCGAGCCGTCCGCGAAGCCCGCGCCGACGACGACCGGC
Source organism: Halobacterium hubeiense (assembly GCF_001488575.1). Classification (NCBI taxonomy): domain Archaea; kingdom Methanobacteriati; phylum Methanobacteriota; class Halobacteria; order Halobacteriales; family Halobacteriaceae; genus Halobacterium; species Halobacterium hubeiense. The sequence goes on along the minus strand of NZ_LN831302.1, from coordinate 1,993,104 downwards.
GGGGAGGGACGGGTCACCGTCGCCGTCCAGCGCCCGGACGCGGAGGCGCTGCTCGCCGCCGACCGCACGCGCATCGTCGTGCGCGCCCGCGGCACCCGCCGCGAGTACGAACTGCTCGGGCTGTTGCGCCGCGGCGGCCAGCGCGTCCGCCGGCTCACGCTGCGCGCGGACGCGCCCGTCGTGGACACCACGCTCGCGGACGCGAACCTCCGGGAGACGTACGGTGTCACCGTGCTGGCGGTCCGCCACGACGGCTCGTGGACGGTCGCCCCGAGCGGCGACGTGGCGCTGGCGGCCGGTGACGAGCTGTTCGTCGCCGGTCCGCGCCGCGAACTCGACGCCTTCGAGGAGGTGGCGAAGTGATGCCGGTGTCGCCGACCGAACTGGCGCAGGGCGGCGGCGTCATCCTCGCGGCGGGGCTGGCGGTCGGCGTCCTCGCGGTGGCGTTCCGGTGGTACTTCCGGCAGGAGCTCCCGTTCGGCGTGGCGATGCTCGTGGACGTCTCCGTGGTCGCGTTCTACCTCAACACACGGGTCGCGCTCGGGCAGGCCATCGCGGGCGAGATGGACGTGCTGTCGCTGGAAGCGGTCGTGTTCAACCTCGCCGTGTTCGGCGCGGCGGTGCTGGTCGCGCCCGCCGCGCGCCGCGCCGGCGACCGCGCCGGCGTCCAGATTCTGGCCGCGACCGGGGTCCGCGAACTCGAAGGCGAGGTCGGCCGGCTCGTCAAGGCCGTCGGCCGCGTGGTCGCGGTCGAACTCCCCGAGGACATCGCCGACATCGAGGGCTACGACCCGGTCGGCGACGACGTCAAAGCGGAGCTGGCCGGGAAGACACTCATCTTCCCGCGCCGGCTCACCGTCGAGGAGCTCCGCGAGCGCGTCGTCACCCGCCTCAAGGACGACTACGACGTCGGCTACGTGGACGTCGAACTCGCCGACGACGGCACGGCGACCTACCTCGCGCTCGGCAGCCGCACTGCCGGCATCGGGCCGACGCTCCCGCCCGGAACCGCGGCCGTCGCGGTGCGCGCGGACCCGCCGAACGCCGCCGGTCCCGGCGACCTCGTGCAGGTGTGGCGGCCGCGCACCGACGAGCAGCCGGCCGAGCGCGTCGCCACCGCCGAGATTCGCGCGACCCACGAGGACACCGTGACGCTGTCGCTGGACGAGTACGACGCTCGCAATCTCGCGGGCGGCGACTACCGGCTGCTCACGCTGCCGTACGAGCCGGGCGCGGACCGCCAGTTCGCGTCCCTGCTGCGGGCCGCCGACGAGACGATGGTCGTCGTCACGGTCGCCGCGGGGAGCGCGCTCGACGGCACGGCCGTCGAGACCGTCGAGGGCACCGTCGTCGCGGTCCGCGGCGACGCGGGCGTGGACGCCATCCCGAGCGCGTCCCGGGTGCTGGCCGCCGGCGACACGCTCTACGTGGTCGCGCGGCCGGACGTCGCGCGTCGCGTGGACGCCGCCGCGGCCGTCGCCGAGGAGTCGGACGACGAGTCGCCGAGCCAGTAGCACGCCCTGCCGACCCCGTAGCACCTATGCGTCGCCGCCGCCCACTGTCGTGCATGGAGTGGAAGCTGTTCGCGGACCTCGCGGAGGTCGGCGGCGACCGCCGAATCACCGTCGACGAGTCGGCCCAGACGGTCGGCGACGCCCTCGACGCGTTGCTCGCCGACCGCCCCGCCCTCCGGGACCGCGTGCTGACCGACGACGGCGACGTCCACGAGCACATCAACGTCCTGCGAAACGGCGAGAACGTCGCCCACGACGACGGCCTCGACACGGAACTGGACTCGGGCGACGAGCTCGCGCTGTTCCCGCCGGTGAGCGGCGGCTGATGTTCACCATCGCCCACCGCGGGTTCGCCGGCGTCGCGCCCGAGAACACCGCGGCGGCGGTCCGCGTCGCCCGCGAGCACGCCGACGGCATCGAGGTGGACGTCCAGCCCGCGGCCGACGGTACGCCGGTCGTGTTCCACGACCAGCGCCTCGACGGCGAGGGGGACTCCCGGGGCGTCACCGACGCCGAGGGGTTCGTCTGGGACGCCGACCCCGAGACGCTCGCGGCCGCGGACGTGTTCGGGAGCGGCGAGGGCGTGCCGACGCTGGCCGACGTCGTCGCCCTCGTGCCGGCGGGCGTGGAGTTCCACGTCGAACTGAAGAACCCCGGCAACGAGGACGCCCGCCTCGGCCTCGCCGGACCAGACGCGGCGGCGTGGCGGCCGTTCGTCGAGGCCGTCGCGGACGCGCTCGGGGACTGCGACGCGCCGGTCGTGCTCTCCTCCTTCTTCGACGGTGCGCTCGAAGCCGCCACCGAAGTCCTGCCGGACACCCCGCGCGCGGCGCTGTGTCTGGACACGGACCGCGGGCTCACGCGCGCCAGCGAGTTCGACTGCCGCGCGCTCCACGCGCCCGTCGACGGCCTCACCGAGTCCGTCGTCGACCACGCGCACCGCGACGGCCGCACTGTCAACGCGTGGACCGTCACGGACTGGCAGGACGCCGTCGCCTGCGCCGACGCCGGCGTGGACGGCGTCATCGCCGACTACCCGGGCGTCGCCGACTACGCGGGCGACCCGGCGCGGCTCGCGTAGTCAGTCCACGGACTGCTCGAATCCGCGGATGGCGCTGTCGCTGCCCGCGACGAACACCTCGTCGCCGGCCTCGATTGCGGCGGCCTGATTCGTGCTCACCGCGCCGTCGTGGACGACGCCGACGACCGTCCAGCCCTTCTGTGGGTCGCTGGCCGTCGCGACCGTCTGCCCGGCGAACGGCGACGCGTCCGCGCGCACCAGCCGAATTTGGCTCACCGGGTCCATCACGCGCTCCCCGTGGACTTCCGCGGCGACGAGGCGCGCGCTCACGCGCTGGACGGAGAGCACGTAGTCTGCGCCCGCGCGGAACGCCGCCGTCGCCTTCTCTGTGTCCGTCACGCGGACCAGAATCTCCACGTCGTCGGACAGCGAGCGCGCCATCGCGACGGTCAACAGCGCGGTCGCGTCGTCGTTCACCGTGACGACCAGCGCGGTCGCGTCCGCGACGTTCGCGGCCTCCAGCGTCTCCGGCTCGGTCGCGTCCCCGACGACGTCCGGGTTCGCCTCCGGGGACTCGTCGACAGTCGTCACCGACACGTCGTCGGGCAGCGCCTCGACGGCCGCCGCGCCGCCCTCGCCGAGTCCGGCGACGACGACCCGGGAGTGCTCGCGCACGCGAGAGCGCTGGACGCCCGCGATTTCGCCCGCGACCTCGTCGATGACGGCGGCCGGCCCCGCGACGACGAGTACGGTGTTCGGCGTGAGGCGTTCGTCGGGCGACGGCGGCATCCGGAGTTCGCCGTCGAACCAGCCCGCGACCAGCGTCAGCTCGGGGTGGCTGGCGAGCGGCGACTCGCGGACGCGGACGCCGTGCAGCGGGCTGTCCCGGCGCACCAGAATCTCCCGGACGGCGACTTCCTCGGACGCGCCCTCGCCGACCGCGACCGGCGTCGTCGCCTTCTCCGCGAGGCGCTGGCCGATGAGCGCGTGCGGCGCGACGCTGCGGTCGACGCCGACCTCCGCGAGCGCCGCCTTCCGCCGGGTCGAGGCCGTGAAGCTCACGACCCGGAGGCTCTCGTTGTGCTCCAGCGCGGTCAACACGACGCTGGCCGTCCGGTCGTCGGTGTCCGTGATGAGCACGTCCGCCTTCCCGATGCTCGCGCGCTGCAGGTCCTCGCTGTCCTCCGGGTCGCCGTCGATAGCCTGGTAGCCGTCGTCGGAGAGCCGCACGGCCTCCTCGCGGTCGGACTCCACGAGCACGTAGTCGACGTCCAGCGCCTCCAGCTCGTCCAGCAGCACCTCGCTGTCGCGGCGGTACTCCGCGACGACGACGTGGCCGTCCTTGACCGTGAGCTGGTCGTCGAGGTTGACGGGCGTGCGCTCGAACAGCGGGATGACGAGCACGCGCAGCGTCACGAACCCGACGGCGACGCCCGAGACCTGCATCCCCGCCACGAAGAGGTTCATCCACGGCGTCTCCCACGGCGAGTCCGCGCCGAACCCGGTCGTCGTCATCACCTCGATGACCGTGTTGAACGCCTGGTACGGCGACCGCGGGCGCGCCTCCAGCGCGGCCATCCCCCAGTAGTAGAGGCCCGTGAACACGAGCACGACCGAGACGAGGCCGCCGGCGTACGCGAGAATCAGCCGCTGGCGGTACGTCAAGTCCGCCGGGTCCAGCGAGATGCCGCGGAGTTCGCGCATTCGAGTGCCCGGGGCTACCGCCCCCGGCGACAAAACGTTTCGCCGCCTACGCCCGGTAGTCGGCGGTGAGGTCGGCGGCCATCACGAAGTCCGGCTCCTCGCCGATTTCCGTGCGCGTGACCGCGACGTCGCTGACCGCCGCCGCGGTCTCGGGAATCAGCACGCGCGTGCGGTCCGCGCCGACGATCGCGGCGTCCGCGGCAATCGCGTCCAGCAGCGACGCGCACGCCGACTGGTCGGCCCACGCGCCGACGCCGTACTCCGCCCACGTCTGGTCTTCTCCGTCTTCCTCGCGTTCGTACGTGCGCGAGCGGAACGCGAACCCCTGCGTGCCCGCGTCGTCCCGCACGACCTGGAGGCCGTCGCGGTCGGCGGCCGCCGCGAGGCGCTCCCGGGTGAGCTCCGAGAGCGCCCACGACTCCTCGGTGTCTAGCGCCAGCCCGCGGAGGTGGTCGCGGGCGGCGCTGTCCTGCCAGAACTGCCACGCCGCGTGTGGGTCGGCCGTCACCTCGTGGTCGGGGCCGGCGTCGGCCTCGGGTTCGGGGTGGACCCAGCGGAACTCCGTCGCGGGCTCGAAGCCGGTCGCGCGGGAGTGGCCCAGCCCCATCACGTTCCACGAGAACACCATGTTGCGCGCGACGGTCGCGCCCCGCTCGCGCGCCCAGTCGAAGCCCGCGTAGACGAGTTCCGAGCCGACGCCCTGCCCGCGGTAGTCGGGGTTGGTGCGCATCCCCTGCGCCCACGCCTCGTGCTCGGACAGCAGGACGACCTGCGCGAGCGCCGCGATGTCGTCGCCGGTGTCGGCGACGAGCGTGCGCTGGCGGGGGCCGTCGCTCTCGACCCAGTCCTCGAAGATTCGGGGGATGTAGTCGCCGTCCTCGCGGCGGTCGGCCCACGTGTCGCTGGCGAACGCCACCACGTCGTCGTAGTCGGCCAGCTCCGCGGGCCGAATCTCGACGCTCGTCATTCCCACGGGACGGAGCGCTCGGTGATTTCGCCCGCGAGCGGCGTCCGCATCGTCTCCGCGACGCTCTCGGTGTTCGCCAGCGCCCACATCAGCTTCACCTTCGCGGTGCCGGGGAGCATGTCCTCGCCCTCGACGACGCCGGCGTCGAGGAGGTCCCGGCCCGTGTCGTAGACGCGGTCGCAGACCCGGCCGTCCAGACACTGGCTGGTCATCACGACCGTCGTGCCGTCCTCTACGAGCTCTTCGATGCGGTCGATGAAGTCCGTGTGGACGTGGCCGAGTCCCGTCCCCTCGATAATCACGCCGGACTTGCCCTCGCAGAGGTCGAAGAATGCGTCGTCCATCCCGGGCGTGAACTTCACGAGTTCCACGTCCGAGTCGAGGTCCGGGCTGCTGTCGAGGTCGGTCGCGCCGCGCTCGGCGTACTCCTTCGTGAACTCGACGCCGCGGGATTCCGCGTCGGCCTCCTCGCTGGCCGCGTCGTAGTCGACGTAGCCCAGCGGCTCCGCGCCGACGGTCTCGAAGGCGTCGCGGCGGCTCGTGTGGTTCTTGCGGACGCGCGTGCCGCGGTGGAGCGCACACTTGTCGTCGCTCTCGGAGGCGTGCATGCAGACCATCACCTCGGCGGCGTCGGCCTTCGCGGCCTCCACCGAGCAGACGGCGTTCATCACGTTGTCCGAGGAGGGGCGGTCCGCGGAGCGCTGGCTGCCCGTGAAGACGACCGGGACGGGCGTGTCGAGGATGAACGAGAGCGCGCTCGCGGAGTACTGCATCGTGTCCGTGCCGTGCATCACGACCACGCCGTCCGCGCCGTTCTCGATTTCCTCGCGGACGGCCGCCGCGAGCTCCTGCCAGATTGGCGGCTCCATGTTCTCCGAGAGGATGTTCGCGACGACGCGCCCGCGGTAGTTCGCGCGGCCCGCCAAATCGGGCACCGCCCGCAGCACGTCCTCGGCGTCGAACTGCGCGGTGACGGCGCCCGTCCGGTAGTCCACGGTGGAGGCGATAGTCCCGCCAGTGGAGATGAGCGCAATCGTGGGCAGGTCGTCGTCGAACTCGACCTCGGAGGCGGCGCCCTCCTCGGCGTCGCTCTCGACGTCGTAGACGTCTCGCTCCAGCACTTCGACGTCGGCCGCGTCGCGCTCGACGCCGACGTTGTAGCCGGAGTCGAGTTTCACGACGAGGTGGTCGGGTTCGGCCGACGGCAACAGCACGCCCTCGTGGGTCGTGTCGTCGCGCTGGACGCGCACGCGGTCCCCAGTGTTCATGTCGAGAGGATTCCGGGCGCGCCGACGAAAAGGTTGCTACTCGCGCGCTACTCGGCGATGTGCCACTCGCCGTCCGCGCGCTCGACGACGTCCTGCTCGCGGAGGGTTTCGAGGACGCCCTCCACGAGCGGCTCGGGCGCGTCCAGCGTCGCGGCCACCGCGCTCGCGGAGCACTCGCCGGACGCCAGCGCCGCGAGCACGTCCGCGTAGAGGCGCTCGTTGCCGTCGCCGACCGCCTCCCCGAGCTGGTCTTGGACGTCCGCGAGCCGGCCCTGCACCCAGCGCTGGGCCAGCGACAGCTCGCGTTCGAGGTCCTTCAGCTCCTGGAGCTTCCCCGCGAGGTCCGCGACGTCCTCGTTGCGGTCCTGCCGGATGCGGATGGAGACGTGCTGGCACCGCGTCAGGTCGAGGTCCGCGCTCGCGGGATACGCGGACTTCGCGCCGAAGTCGAACGGCGACAGCCGCACCTCCAGCCGGAGGTTCTCGGCGATGTGGAAGTACTTGCGGCGCTGGTCGTCGACCTCCGACTCCACGAGGCCGGCGTCCTCCAGCCGGCGGAGGTGGTCGATGACCGCCTTCGGGCTGACCCCGAGGTACTCCGAGATTTCCGTGACGTAACAAGGCTTTCGCGCGAGCAGTCGGAGGATGCGTCGCCGGTTCTCGTTGCCGAGTATGTCGAGCAGGGCCCCCGAGTCCATCTTCACCCTGAGTTAGCGGCGAGCCCGGATAAGGGTGTCTGCTCTCGGTGGAATTGCGCGACGACTTAGAGGTTCGCCGGAGCGCTTATGTGTTCCCGTGGCAAACGTTGGCACACATGTTCGAGGCGTTCTCCAGCGGCTACTACCTCGGACGGTTGTACGTCGAACCGACGCGCGGCGACCGCGCCGCCATCAACAGCCGTCACCACGAACGGGTCAACGAGCAGCTCTACGCCGACGACGAGGGCATCTCGCGAACGGACCTCCCGCTCGTGATGAAAGTCGGCCCCGCGCACCTCTCGGTCCACGGCGAGGACGACGTGCCCGAGCGCACGCTCGCCGTCCCCGAGGACGTCCTCGCGGACGTCGACGTCGAGAACCCGCCGTCGCTGGAGGAAGTCCTGCTCGCGAAACGGGACCACGCCGCCCGCCTGTTCGACATGGGCGCCGTCTGAGCGCTCGCGCCGGAAGCGAATCGCTTTTCTCCGTTTGCCGGGACGCGGAGGTATGAGCTTCTTCGACGACCTCGCGGCGCGCATCGAGGACGCCGACACCGTCGTCAGCGTCGGCCTCGACCCGGACCTCGACCGGCTCCCCGAGGAGGTACGAGACCACGACCTGCCGCGGTGGGCGTTCAACCGCCGCGTCATCGACGCCACCCACGAGCACGCCGCCGTCTTCAAGCCAAACGCGGCGTTCTACGAGGACGCCGAGGGCTGGCGCGCGCTCCGCGAGACGGTGGCGTACGCCCACGGGAAGGACGTCCCCGTCCTGCTGGACGCCAAGCGCGCGGACATCGGGAACACGGCCCGCCAGTACGCCGACGTGCTGGAGTACGCCGACGCCATCACGGTCAACCCCTATCTCGGCGAGGACGCCCTCCAGCCGTTCCTCTCCCAGGAGGAGGCGGGCGTGTTCGTGCTCTGCCGGACGTCGAACCCCGGCGGGATGGACTTCCAGCACCTCGAACTGGCGGCGTACGACCGCCGGCTCTACGAGCACGTCGCCGAGCGCGCCGCCGGCTGGAACGACGAGTACGGCAACATCGGGCTCGTCGTCGGCGCGACCGCGCCCGAAGAGCTGGAGGAGCTCCGCGACCGCGTGCCCGAACTCCCGTTCCTCGTGCCGGGCGTGGGCGCGCAGGGCGGCGACGCCGAAGCCGCCGTCCAGTACGGCCTCAACGACGAGGGCGTCGGGCTCGTGAACTCCACGCGGGGCATCATCTTCGCGGGCGAGGACTCCCCGGAGTGGGCGCGCGCCGCGGGCGAGGCGGCGCGACGGCTGAAGAACCGCCTCAACGAACACCGGTAGGTCAGCGCGGCCCCGGCCCGGAACCGCCCCGGACTTCGGCGGCGCACTCCGTGCAGTAGCCCGTCGCGGGGTCGTAGTGGGCCTGACAGACGAGTGCGCCACAGCGGTCGCAACTGAACTTCGCTTCGCTCTCGCAGCGCTGGCAGAGGCCGGTGACGCTCATGTCTCCACGTTCGGCGCCGACCCCCAAGAGTGTGAGCCAAGGATTTACGTTCGCGCGACGAACTCCCGCGTAGACCGTGAGGACCGACGCGAGCATCGTCTGGGGGATGGCGGGCACGTTCGGCGTCCTCGGCGTCGTGTTCGGCGTGCTGGGCGTCGTCTACAGTCCGGTCGCGCTCGGCGTCGCGGTGCCGTTCGGGCTCGCCGGCGCCGTCTTCTACCTGCACGCGTCGGGCCGGCTCGCCGAGCTGGCGTACCGCAAGCGCCGCGTCTCCCGCGAGCAGTACGAGCGCGAACAGCGCCGGCAGTCCCGCCAGCGGCGGGGGCGGGCGAGCGGGCGGAGCCGCGAGCGGAACCGCGGGCGTGCGGGACGCACCAGCCGAGACCGACAGACCGCCGGCGGCGTCGCCGCCAGCGGGCCGCGCCGCGAGGACTACCGCGTGCTCGGCGTCGAACCCGGCGCGAGCAGCGAGGCGGTGCAGGCGGCGTACCGCGAGAAGGCGCGGGAACTGCACCCCGACCGGGGCGGCGACGCCGAGGAGTTCGCGCGCGTCAACGAGGCCTACGAGCGGCTGAAGGACGACTAATCGGCGTCTTCGTACGTCTCCGGACCGCTACCCGGGGAAGGCTTTTACCCGCTTCCCCCGTAGCTCGGTAGCATGGGCCGTGACCGTGCCCGACTCGTTCGCGCGCTCGAGAGCGGCGAACAGGAGGGCGGCAGCGTCGAGTTCAAGGAACGGTTCAGCCGCGACGTGCACCTCGCCGACGGCCGGATGGAGAGTCTCGCCGCGCAGCTGCGGCACCGCGTGCTCTCCGGCGACGGCGAGGCCGAGTACGTCCTCGGCGTCACCGACGACGGCGGCCTCGCGGGGGTCCCCCCGGAGACGTTCTCCGAGACGATGGACGTGCTGAGCCTGCTCGCCGAGGAGGCCGGCGCGCACATCACGGACGTCCAGACGTGGAGCGTCGACAGCGTCAGCGACGGCGACGCCGAGGAGGGAATCGTCGGGGTCGCAGTGATTCGGGACGGCGCCTCACTTGCGCCCGACGACGACCACATCATCGTCGGGACGGCGGGCCACGTCGACCACGGGAAGTCCACGCTCGTGGGGAGCCTCGTCACCGGCGACGCCGACGACGGCGACGGGAACACGCGCGGCTTCCTCGACGTCCAGCCACACGAGGTCGAGCGCGGGCTGTCCGCGGACCTCTCCTACGGCGTCTACGGCTTCGACGAGGACGGGCCGATGCGCGTGCGCAACCCCCACCGGAAGGACGAGCGCGCAGCCGTCGTGGAGAACGCCGACCGCGTGGTGTCGTTCGTGGACACCGTCGGCCACGAGCCGTGGCTCTCGACGACTATCCGGGGATTGGTCGGGCAGAAGCTCGACTACGGGCTGTTGACCGTCGCCGCCGACGACGGCCCCACGGACACGACCCGCGAGCACATCGGCGTGCTGCTGGCGACGGACCTGCCGACCATCGTCGCAATCACGAAGACCGACCTCGTGAGCGACGAGCGCGTCGCCGAGGTCGAGCGCGAGGTCGAACGCCTGCTCCGGAACGCGGGCCGCACGCCGCTCCCGGTGGAGCGCCACGGCGTCGACGCCGCCATCGACGAAATCGGGGACAACGTCGTCCCCATCGTGCGCACGAGCGCGGTGACGATGGCGGGGATGGACGTCCTCGACGAGTGCTTCCGGCGGCTCCCGAAGACCACCGCCGCCAGCGGGCCGTTCCGGATGTACATCGACCGCTCGTACGAGGTGACGGGCGTCGGCGCGGTCGCCTCCGGGACCGTGAAGTCCGGCACGGTGGAGGCCGGCGACGAACTCCTGCTGGGTCCGTTCCCGAACGGGGACTTCCGCGAGGTGGAGGTGCGCTCCATCGAGATGCACTACCACCGCGTCGACCAGGCGGAGGCCGGCCGCATCGTCGGCATCGCCCTGAAGGGCGTCCGCGAGGCCGACGTCGAGCGCGGGATGGTCCTGCTCCCGGCGGACGCCAAGCCCAGCCCGGTCAAGGAGTTCGAGGCCGAGGTGATGGTGCTGAATCACCCCACGCGCATCGACGCGGGCTACGAGCCGGTCGTCCACCTCGAAACCATCGGGGAGGCCGCGCGCTTCGAGCCCGCGGACGGCCAGCTGCTGCCCGGGGACACCGGCGAGACCAGCGTCCGGTTCAAGTTCCGGCCGTACCTCGTCGAGGAGGGCCAGCGCTTCGTCTTCCGCGAGGGCGCGAGCAAGGGCGTCGGCACGGTCACCAGCGTCTCCGACTGACGGAACTTTCTCGGGGGTGCGGGGAGACACCCCGGCATGGTCGGACGACGCACGCTGGAGTTCGCCGTGGGTATCGTCGCTGCCGCCGTCGTGTCCGGCGGGCTGTCGCTGTACGTCGCGATGCCGTACGCGCTCGCGGTCGGGCTGGCGGCGGGAACGCCGTCGCTCGTCCGCACGAGCACGCGCCTCGACAGGGACGCCTACGACGCCGCGAAGTCGAGCACCGAGCAGGTCGTCGACGGCGCGCTCGCCGCGGGAGCGACGGCCGCGGTCGGGCTCGGCGGCGGCTACGCCGTTCTCTCGGCGGGCATCACGGGGCCGGTGGCGTCGGCGGTCGCGGCCGCGGTCGGCGTGTTCGCGGGACAGGCGACGTTCTACGCGCGAAACCGCGAGCACCTCGGCTAGTCGGGCCGGCGGTAGCCGCCGTCGGCGCGCTCGGCGAGCCCGAGCAGCACCGCCCAGTCGAGGCGGCGTTCGACGCGCTCGGTCCAGAACCCCTCCCAGTCCTGTCGCTTCGTGCGCTCCCAGCGCGGCACGCGCTCGCGCACGGTTTCGAAGATGTCGCTCGCCCGCCGGGGGTCGTCGCCGAGCGCGTCCAGCACCTCGGGCGCGAGGAAGACGTTCTCGCGGAAGTTCGCGGCGAGCGCGTCGCAGTCGAGGTCCTCGCGCGACCGCGCGTACCCGAGGTCCGTCTCCTCGACGGCGCCGAGCGCGGTCAGGAAGACGAGCCACGCCGAGGCCTGCCCGCGGTCGTGGACGCCCGCGCGCTCGACGAGCCGCCGACAGCAGTCGTCCTCGGACTCGGGGACCAGCGGCGCCGCGTCGCGGACCTCGCGGACGCGCTCGATGGAGTCGGGCGCGGGCGGGACGGGTTTGCGCTGCATACCGGTAGCTGGGGCGCCGACGGCCTTGAGTTCGGCGACGTCGCGCCGAGAGCCGGCGGGGGTCGCTGCCGACACCGTGTTTTTTGATTGTTCACACCCAACACGTGAGTAGCACAGCCGGGAGCTGCACGCGCCGGAGTGCCGCATCTGGCCCCCAACAAATGGTCGACAGCACCCAGATATCGACGAGCAAGGCGATACAGCAGCGGACGGGCAAGACGTTCCACCTAGCGACGCGGCTCCTCCCCGAGCGCGTGCGCCACGCGACGTACGTCCTGTACGCGTTCTTCCGCGTCGCCGACGACGTCGTCGACACCACCGAGGACCGCGACCCGGACGCCCAGCGCGCGGAACTGGAGGCGATTCGCGCGGCGGCGCTCGGCGAGGCCGTCGAGCCGGGGCGCCTCGACGCGGAGACCGCGGAAGTGGTGGCGGCGTTCGCCGAACTCGCGGAGCGCTACGACGTCCCCGACGAGGACGTGGACACGTTCGTGGACGCGATGTTGACGGACCTCGAAGAGACGCGCTACGACACCCACGAGGACCTCGCGGCGTACATGCGCGGGTCGGCGGTCGCCGTCGGGAACATGATGGTCGCCATCATGGAGGTCGAGGACCCCGACGCGGCGGCGCCGCACGCGGCGGCGCTCGCGGAGGCGTTCCAGTTGAGCAACTTTCTGCGGGACGTCAAGGAGGACGTCGAGGACTACGACCGCGTCTACCTCCCCGGGGAGACGCGCCGCGAGCACGGCGTCACCGTCGAGCAGTTGCGCCGCGGCGAGGTCACGTCGGGCTTCCGGGACGCGATGCGCGCGGAGCTGGCGCGCACGGAGACGAAGTACCGGGAGGGCGTCGCGGGCATCAAGTACCTCCCCGAGGACTGCCAGTTCGCGGTGCTGCTGTCGGCGGTGCTGTACGCCGACCACCACCGCCTGATTCGGAGCCGGAACTACGACGTGCTCTCGGAGACGCCGAGCCTCTCGACGACGCGGAAGCTCTGGTTGCTCGCGAAGACGCGGGCGCTGTGGGCGTTCTACGGGGACCCCGAGTACGTGTTCTACCGCGTGAGTTGCATCGCGTCCTCCGGCGACCGCCGGCGCGGCCACGGCGACCCCCACCCCGCGCCGTAGCTACCGCGCGGGGTTCCGGCGGAGGACGCTGAAGTCGAAGCGGTCTGTCTCGACGAGTGCGACGCCGAGCAGCCCCGCCGCCAGCGCGGGGACGAGCTGGCCGAACACGAGGTTCACCGCGCCCCACAACAGTACGAAGCTCACGAGGTCGTCGAGGAAAAAGGGGCACTGCGCGAGGCGGTCGCGGAGCGCGGCGCGGTCGAATCCCCAGTCGAGGACGGCGACGGAGACGGTCGCCGACAGCACCCAGCCGAGGTAGTTCGACAGCGGGACCCCGTAGTACGCGCCGGCGGCGTCGTACGCCCAGAAGCCGAGCGCGACCGCGCCGGGGTCGAGGACGACGTCCATCCAGACGACGACCGCCGCGACCGCGGGCAGGCGGACGACCGCGCGGCGGGTGTGGCGGCCGAACAGCAACAGGACGAGGAGGTAGCTGTTGACGACCAGCGGCAGGAAGAACACCGGGAGGCCCAGCGGAACGCTGCCGGCGAGCATCGGCCCGAGCTCGACGAGGTACTCGAAGTGGCCGTACGGCCACCCGGTGGCGACGCCGACGAACTCGATGCCGAACGCGTACGCGACGAGCGCGAGCACCGCGACCGCGGCCTTGCGGTCCGTCACCGGGAGCAGCCCCGCAATCAGGGGGAGGCGCATCACGGCGACGCCGGCGAGCACGAGATAGGGGTTGAACGCCAGCGGCTCGGGGAGCCACCCCCACGCGGAGGCGAGCAGGAGGACGGCGCCGACCACCGGGAAGACGACCGCGATTTCGAAGCGGTGGCCCGCGACGAGGTCGTCGAGGCGGCGCTCGACCCGGGCGCGCGTGGTGGCTTCAGACATTCGTGAGCCTCCAGAGCGCGCCGATGGTGAGCGCGGCGCCGACGACGGTGTTCACGAGTGGGAACCACCAGTACGCGCGGTCGACCGCGACGTCGGCGGCGACGATGCCGGCGACGAGCGCGGGGTACGCGAGCAGGACGGCACCGAGCCGCCAGTCCACGGCGGCGAAGACGGCGGCCGAGGCGAGCCAGCACGCCGCGCAGTAGGCGTACGTGCGGCGCTCGCCGAGCGCGGTGGCGGTCGTGGTGATGCCGGCTTCGCGGTCGGGCTCGATGTCCGGAATCGCGGAGAACGTGTGCATCCCCATCGCCCATAGCCAGCCGCCGGCGACGGCGAGCAGCGGCGGCTGGTGGCCCGCGACGGCGGCGTACGCGGCCGCGCCCGGGAGGACGTAGAGGCCGTTCGAGAGCGAGTCGAACAGCGGCGTCGTCTTGAAGCGCAGCGGCGGCGCGCTGTACTCCACGGAGAGGAGCGCCCACGCGACGAGCCACGGGTACGCGACCGCCGGCAGGACGGCCGCGACGGGGACGAGCAGCAGTCCCGAGGCGACGACGACCGCCGAGACCGCGCGGCCGCCCCTAAATCGCGCCTCCTTGTCCTCCTTCTTCGGGTTCACTTCGTCGGCGTCGCGGTCGAAGGCGTCGTTGACGCCGTAGAGGAAGACGTTCGCGGGGACGAGGAAGTACGCGAACAGCGCGACCGCGGGCAGCGAGAACAACTCGGGGACGGTGTCCGCGGCGTACGCGACGCCGACGACGACGGGGCCGGCGAGGTAGAACCAGAACCGCGGCCGGGAGAGGACGAGGAGGTAGCGCAGCATCTACGCGTCTTCGAGGACGTAGTCGGCGGTGATTTCGCCGCTGATGAGACACATCGGCACGCCGATGCCCGGGGTCGTGAACGCGCCGGTGAAGTAGAGGCCGTCGAGGGCCGACGAGCGGTGGGGCGGCCGGAACAGCGACGTCTGCCGGAGCGTGTGCGCGAGGCCGAGCGCAGTACCCTGATAGCTGTTGTACCGCTCGGCGAACTCGGAGACGGAGAAGCGCTCCTCGACGACGATGCGGTCGTGGAGGTCCACGCCCGTGTTCTCCGCGATGTCGTCGAGCACGAGGTCGCGGTACTCGTCGCGGACCTCGGGGGTGTCGTCGAGGCCGGGCGCGACCGGGACGAGCGCGAACAGGTTACTGTGGCCGTCGGGCGCGACCTCGTCGTCGGTCTTCGAGGGCACGCAGAGGTAGTACGCGGGGTCCTCGGGCCACGCCGGATCGTCGAAAATCTGGCCGAAGTGCTCCTCCCAGTCGGAGGGCAGCACGAGCGTGTGGTGGGCGAGCGGCTCGACGTCGCCCTCCACGCCGAGGTAGAGGAGGAACGCCGACGGCGCGTACGTCCGGGACTCCCAGTAGTCGGCGTCGTACTGTCGCTTCTCGGCCGGCAGGAGTTCCTGCTCGGTGTGGGCGTAGTCGGCGTCCGAGACGACGACGTCCGCGAGTACGTCCGTCTCCCCTTCGGTCTCGACCTTGAAGCCGCCGCGATAGCCGTGAATCTTCGTGACCGGGTGGTCCGTGCGGAACTCCACGCCCAGTTCCTCGGCGAGGTCGGCGATGCCGTCCGCGACCCCGGACATGCCGCCCTCGGGGTAGTAGACGCCGAGGTTGAAGTCCACGTGACTCATCAGGTTGTACAGCGCCGGGGTCGTGTTCGGCGCGCCGCCGAGGAACACCAGCGTGTACTGCATTATCTGCTGGAGCTTCGGGTGGTCGAAGTAGTTCTCGACGTGGTCCTGCATCGACCCCAGCAGGGTGAGCCCGCGGGCGTACTCCGCGAGATCCGGGTCCAGCCAGTCCCGGACGCGGGGGCGGTCCTCGTAGACGAAGTGCTCCATCCCCACCTCGTAGTTCTCCTTTGCCTGCGCGAGGTAGTCGTCGAGGCGGTCGCCAGCGCCCGGCTCGTAGGCGTCGAACACCTCCTTGACCTGCTCGCGGTCCGGCGTCACGTCCACGACGTCGCCGTCCGCGCTCACGTCGAGGCCGGGCGCGTCCCGGCCCGGGCGGCGGCCGGCGTTGTCCTTGAAGAAGATGCGGTAGTGGGGGTCGAGGCGCTCCAGTGAGTAGTAGTCCGAGGGCTCGCGGTCGAAGTCCGCGAAGAACCGCTCGAAGACGTCGGGCATCAGGTACCACGACGGCCCCATGTCGAACGTGAAGCCGTCGCGTTCGAGCGCGCTCGCGCGCCCGCCGACCTGCTCGTTCTTCTCCACGACGGTGACGTCCGCGCCCGCGTCCGCGAGGTAACAGGCCGTCGACAGGCCGCCGAAGCCCGCGCCGATTACGGCCACCGACTGACCCGACAGGGCGTTCATGTCCGCAATGTTAGTCGCACACAAGATAAAACGACGCCCTCCGGCGGCTACGGCTGGCTCACGCGACGCCGAAGCCCTCGGCGAGCAGGTCCTCGTGGACGTCGCCGAGCGCGTACGTCGGGCCGCCCGTGACGTCGATGGTGACCTGCGCGGGACCGAAGACGCCCTCGTCGACGGCGCTGGCGTCCCAGTCGGCGTCCGCGAAGATGTCCGCGAACGGCTTCCCGTAGCGGTCGGCGGCGGAGGACGGCACCGCCTCGAACTCGTCGAAGTCCTCGGTGACCGTGAGGTGGACGCGGCCGCCGTACGCGAGCGCGTCGTTCGTCCGGCCGATGGCCGCTTCCTCGTCGCCCGCGACGGGCGCGACCGGCGCGCTGCCCGAGGCGGTGAGGACGTTCGTCGGGTCGTAGCCGAGCTCGAACAGCCGGAACAGCGCGAGTTCGGCGGCGCGCGCCGCGGCGGTGACGCTGCCGGCGACGCTCGCGGTGCGGTACGCGGGCAGGTAGACGCTCTCCGCGTTCACGTCCGCGAGCTCCGCGACCTGCTCGGCGGCGGCCTCGGTGGGGAACGCGTCGCTCTCCAGTGCGAGCACCGCGAACTCGAAGGCGTCCACGTAGTCGATGGCCTCGTACTCGCCCTCGCGGGCGACCAGCGCGCGAGCCGGCCCGCTGCCCAGCCCCTCGTAGTCGTCGACCGTGAGCTCCCAGCCCGCCTTCTGCGCGCCCAGCAGGGCGACGGCGGGGCGGTCGCAGGCCAGTTCGACGTGCGGGAACGTCGCGCCCGCGACCTCGTCGACGCGCGTCTGCACGGTCGCCAGCCCCGCGGTCTGCAGTTCCGCCAGCAGCAGGCCGGCTTCGAGACCGCCGTGGTGTTCGACGCCGAAGTCGATGACCGTCGCGCCGTTGTCCAACTCGAACGCGCCGACGTCCAGCTCCTCCGTGAATTCGAGGGCTTCGTCGGCGAGCTCCAGCGCCATCCGGTTGAGACTGTCCATGCCGCCGGATTCGGCGCCCCGACACAAGAGGTTTCTCAGTCCGGCGCGGTCAGCGCTCCGAGCGCGCCTCGCGGCCGAGTTCGCGCTCGACGGCGTCGACCTTCTCGCGGGCGGTCTGGTCGGTCGCGCGCTTGTCGTCGATTTTCAGGAACGTGCTCACGCGGTCGCCCTCGACGGCCTTGTGGGCCGCGCCGACCGCGTCCAGCAACGTGTCGATGTCCTCGGCTTCGACGACCGTGCCCATCGGGTTCGTCTCGTAGGTGACGTCGAAGTCGTCGAGCGCGGCGACGGCGTCGGCGACGTCGCTCGCCATGCTCTGTTCGGTGACCGGTGCGACGCTGAGGAGTGCGATGACTGTCACGACCGAGACTGCGTCGGGCCACCACTTAGCGGCAGCGACCCGTCAGTCCTCGGCGGCGTCGGCCGTCGTGTTCCCGCTGTCGGGCGGCTCGTAGTCCGCGCTCACGGGCGACGCGACCGACCAGAGGACGAACGCGAGCACGAGGAAGATGGCGCCGAGGATGGCGACGGCCGTCATCGACGTGTACCACGTCGCGAGGATGCCGCTGCCGACGCGGAACGGGACGCCGGCGACGTTGCGCAGCATCGCGACCGACGACAGCAGGGTCGCGCGCCCCACCGACTCCACCTGGTCGTTGATGTAGCGGTTCGTGATGGGGCCGACCAGCGAGTTCCCGCCCTTCATCACGAAGAACATCGGGAACACGAGCAGCGGCACGAGCCCCGCGAGCACGTACGAGGCAGCGATGGCGACGGGAATCAACAGCATCGCCTTGCGGACGCCCAGCAGCTCCTCGACGTCGCTGGCGTAGTCGCTGGTGACCGCGGACACCACCGTGAACGCGGCGTAGAGGATGCCGAGCACGCCGCCCTCGGGAATGCCCCAGCCGTCGAGCGTCGGGCCGAACGTCGTCTCGAGGGTGTCCTGCGCGATGGGCTGAATCCACATGTCCATCGTGAGGACCGCGCCGCTGAACAGCGCGAGGTAGACGACGAACCACCGGAGGTCGGGCATGGAGAGCTGCTCGCGAATGACCGGGAGCGCGTCCACGATGGTCATCCGGTCGTCGTCGAGGTCGTCACCCGTGGCTTCGTCGTCGTACGCGCGGTTCTGGGGCAGTCGCAACACCAGCACGAGGCTGATGGCGGCCGCGACGACGCCCGCGTAGAAGGGGTAGTAGCGGTTGACCGCGTACAGGAAGCCGCCGACGACGAGCGTGACCGCGCGCAGCCACTGGCCGAGCGCGCGACCGCGGCCGCTGATGCGCGTGAACTCCTCCTCCATGTCGTGCTCCTGGAGGGTGTCGTAGAGCCACGCGCTCCCGCTGCCGGAGACGAACGTACCGCCGAACGACAGCGTCACGAACGTGAACGTGAACCCGATGAAGTCGGTGGCGACGAGGTAGCTGGCGTTCGAGACTAGCATGATGGCGGCGCCGACCGCGAGGCTGTTCCGGCGGCCGATGCGGTCGCCGATGTAGCCGGTCGGGACCTCGGAGGTGACGACGACCACCGACTGGATGCTCGCGATGAGCCCGATTTGGGCGAGCGTGAGGTCGTTGAACAGCAGGAACAGCGTGTAGACGGGGTAGTGGAAGCCGGGGCGCGCGGTCGCCCGATAGAGGTAGTACCGGAGGACGACCGTCGAGGCGGAGAGGCGGGACATAGGCGGCTGGCTACACGATGCTGGAACGGAGACATAAACCCTCCGCGAGAGTGGCACACACAGACGTGGAAGAACCGGCAAAACCGTCGCTCGACGAGCGTGCGGGCCGTCTCCTCGCCACCGACCGCGGTTCGAGTATGAACTGAATTACAGTAATATGTATGATACTTCTGCTGTCGGCTCGCGGCGCGCGACCCGCTAGTGCGCCTGCTGGCGCGCCGGTGCTTCTGGAGAAACTACGCTACGAGGCGGACGCTATGCGAAGCGCTCAACGGTGAGCGTTAGTAGAGAAGTGCGCTGGCGGGGATTTGAACCCCGGTTGTGACCATGGCAAGGTCACGTGATACCACTACACTACCAGCGCGCATGCCTTCGTTCGCATTCGAACGAATGGCGGGGTCACATATAAATCCGTTCTTTGCGACCGACCGTGAGAGGCACCGACAGGCCATCGCCCGCGCCGGGTTCCGGGTTCGCGTGCGCGCAGAGAAATAGAAACACCGAGCCATCGCGGAGAGTGCGAACGCGTCGCACACGATTCGGGCGGTAGACGGGCGTGAAACGCACTCACAGGGTAGAACGGGAAACGCCACCCTTTTACCGGAGGCGTCGGTATCTATGCCACAGTCTCGTGACGAGACACGGACGCGACACGGCATGACACGCAGCGTACTCGTGCCGTCGTCTCTCGTCCGGGAAGCCGAGGACAAGCGCGAGGCAACTCGCAAGCTCGGTTACGTCGCCCGCGCGGCGGCGGTGTTCCGGATGGACCGACTCGTCGTCTTCCCCGACGAAGGCGGCGAGCGGAAGTGGGGCGGCGGGTTCGTCGAAACGGTGTTGCGGTACGCCGCGACGCCACCGTACCTCCGAAAGGAGGCCTTCGACACGCGCGACGAACTGGAGTACGCCGGTGTCCTGCCGCCGCTCCGTCTCTCGTCATGGACCGGCTCAGACTCGAGCGGGTCTGGGTCGTTACGACAGGGAATCGTGACCCAGGTCGGATCTGAAGGGCGCGTTCGGGTCAATTGCGGAATGCAACACCCAATCTCGCTCCAGACGCCTCCCGGTATGGAGGTCGAGGAGGGGGAGCGCGTGACCATCAGGGTCTCTTCGCGACGACCGGTCCGTGCGAAGCTGGTCGACGAACCCCTCCCGGGGTTCTCGGTCGAACGCACGGGCCTCGGTGACGCTCTCGACCGACCCGACGCGGGCGTTCGCATCGCCACCTCTCGCCACGGGACGCCGCTTGCCGCGGCCTCCCTCGAGGGGTACGTCGAACGCGCCGCCCGGGACGGACTGACCGTCGCCTTCGGTGCGCCCGAACGCGGGCTTCCGCCCATGCTCGGGCTCACCGGGGACGAGGTCAGCGAGGCGGTCGCCGACCCATCTACCGACGCACCCGCGCGATTCGACGTCTGGCTCAACACCATCCCGTCGCAAGGCAGCGAGGTCGTGCGAACTGAAGAAGCGATGTTCGCCTCCCTCGGCTGCCTGACGCTCACGGAGTGATACGATGCCACAGCCAAACCGACCACGAAAAGGCTCGATGGGGTTCAGTCCCCGCAAGCGCGCGGAGAGTGAAGTACCGCGCTTCAACTCGTGGCCCGAAGACGACGGTCAAGTCGGTCTTCAGGGCTTCGCTGGCTACAAGGCCGGCATGACCCACGTCGTCCTCGTCGACGACAAGGCGAACGCGCCGACGGAGGGCATGGAGACGACCGTGCCCGTCACCGTCGTCGAGACGCCGCCCATGCGGGCGGCGGCCGTCCGCCTCTACGAGGACACGCCGTACGGCAAGAAGCCGCTCACGGAAGTCTGGGCAGACGACACCCACGAGTCTCTCGACCGCGCGCTCTCCGTCCCGGAAACGGGCGGAGAGACAGACGAACTGACCGAAGCGCTCGAATCCGAAGACATCGCCGACGTCCGTGTGGTCACCCACACGGTGCCCGGCGAACTCTCGAGCGTGCCGAAGAAACAGCCCGACATCATGGAGACGCGCGTCGGCGGCGGCTCCCTCCAGGAGCGCGTCGACTTCGCCGCGGACCTCCTCGAGGACGGCGGCGAACACGAGTTCGGCGACGTCTTCCGCGCCGGCGAGTTCACCGACGTCGCCGGCGTCACGAAGGGCAAAGGGACCCAGGGCCCCGTCAAGCGCTGGGGCGTGCAGAAGCGGAAAGGCAAGCACGCCCGCCAGGGCTGGCGGCGCCGCATCGGGAACCTCGGACCGTGGAACCCCTCCCGGGTTCGCTCGACGGTCCCCCAGCTCGGGCAGACGGGCTACCACCAGCGCACCGAACTCAACAAGCGCGTCATCGACATCGGTAACGGTGACGACGAGGCCGTGAGTGCGGCCGGCGGCTTCCCGAACTACGGCGAAGTCGACGGCAACTACACGCTCGTGAAGGGCTCGGTGCCCGGTCCGGAGCAGCGCCTCGTGCGATTCCGCCCGGCCGTCCGGCCGAGCGAGTCGCCGCGCCTCGATCCCGAGGTGCGCTACGTGAGCACCGAATCTAACCAAGGATAACTATGCAGGCAACTGTACGCGACCTGAACGGCGACGACGCTGGGACGCTCGACCTGCCGGACGTGTTCTCGGAACCCGTCCGACCAGACCTCGTCAAGCGTGCCGTCCTCGCCGCTCAGGCCAACCGAACCCAGAAGCACGGCTCCGACGAGTACGCGGGCCTGCGCACTTCCGCCGAGTCCCACGGTAGCGGACGCGGCATGGCTCACGTCCCGAAGACGGAAGGCCGTGGCGCGCGCGTCCCGCAGACCGTCGGCGGTCGCAAAGCGCACCCGCCGAAAGCCGAGAAAGAACCGGGTCTCGACGTCAACGACAAGGAGCGGAAGGCGGCCGTCCGGAGCGCCATCGCGGCGACCACGGACGCCGACGTCGTCGCCGAGCGCGGTCACGCGTTCGACGACGACGCCGAGCTCCCGCTTGTCGTCAGCGACGACTTCGAGGACCTCGTGAAGACCAAGGAGGTCGTGGCGTTCCTGGAAGCGGTCGGCGTCCACGCGGACGTCGAGCGCGCCGACGACGGACGCAACGTCCGCGCCGGGCAGGGGACGCTGCGCGGCCGGAAGTACCAGGAGCCCTCGTCGCTTCTGGTCGTGACCTCCAGCGAGTCCGGGCCGTCGAAGGCGGCGCGGAACCTCGCGGGCGTCGACGTCGCGACTGGTCGCGAAGTCAACGCCGAGGACCTCGCGCCGGGCGCCGAGCCCGGCCGACTGACCCTCTGGACGGAGAGCGCCGTCGAGGAGGTGGCCGACCGATGAGCGGCATCATCGACTACCCCATCGTGACCGAGAAGGCGATGGACGAGATGGACTTCCAGAACAAGCTCCAGTTCGTCGTCGACATCGACGCCGCCAAACCCGAGATTCGCGACGCCGTCGAATCGCAGTACGACGTGACGGTGACGAACGTGAACACGCAGATCACGCCGGACGCCGAGAAGAAGGCGACCGTCACGCTCTCGGAGGACGACGACGCGCAGGACGTCGCCTCCCGCATCGGGGTGTTCTAAAGATGGGACGAAGAATTCAAGGCCAACGGCGCGGCCGCGGCACGTCGACGTTCCGCGCGCCGTCCCACCGGTACAAGGCAGAGCTCTCGCACCGCAAGACGGAGGACACCGACGTGCTCGTCGGCGAGGTCGTCGACATCGAACACGACCCCGCGCGCAGCGCGCCGGTCGCGAACGTCGAGTTCGAGGACGGCGACCAGCGCCTCGTGCTCGCCAGCGAAGGCACTGCGGTCGGTGACACTATCGAAGTCGGCATCTCGGCGTCCATCGAGGAGGGCAACACGCTGCCGCTCGGGGAGATTCCCGAGGGCGTGCCCATCTGTAACGTCGAGAGCCAGCCGGGCGACGGCGGCAAGTTCGCTCGCGCGAGCGGGGTCAACGCCGACCTCGTCACGCACGAGCGCGACGCCGCGGTCGTGCAGCTGCCCAGCGGCGAAGTCAAGCGACTCTCGCCGGACTGCCGCGCCACCATCGGCGTCGTCGCCGGTGGCGGTCGCACGGACAAGCCGTTCGTGAAGGCAGGCAACAAACACCACAAGATGAAGACCCGCGGCGGCAAGTGGCCCATCGTCCGTGGTGTCGCGATGAACGCCGTCGACCACCCCTTCGGTGGCGGCGGCCGCCAGCACCCCGGTCGGCCGAAGAGCGTCTCCCGTAACGCGCCGCCGGGCCGGAAAGTCGGCGACATCGCCTCCAAGCGGACCGGCCGCGGAGGCAACAAGTAACCATGAGTACGGAATACCGAACCGGCCGCGAGGGTGAGTTCACCTACCGCGGCCACGACCTCGACGAACTCCAGGAGATGAGCCTGGAGGAAGTCGCGGAACTGCTCCCCGCACGCCAGCGGCGAACCATCACCCGTGGGCTGTCCGACGAACACCAGAAGGTGCTCGAGGAAGCCCGCGAATCGACGCCCGAGGAGACGGCAAACGACCCCATCCGGACGCACCTGCGCGACATGCCGGTGCTGCCGGAGTTCGTCGGGCTGACGTTCGCGGTGTACACCGGACAGGAGTTCGAGCGCGTCGAGATCGAGCCCGAGATGCTCGGGCACTACCTCGGCGAGTTCCAGCTCACCCGAACGTCGGTCGAACACGGGCAGGCGGGCATCGGCGCGACCCGCTCCTCGAAGTTCGTGCCGCTCAAGTAAACCATGGGAATCAGCTACAGCGTGGACACCGACCCGGACGCCACCGCGAAAGCGATGCTCCGGGAGCGGCCCATCAGCCTGAAGCACAGCAAAGCCATCGCCCGCGAAATCAAGGGCAAGACGGTCGGCGAGGCACGCGAGTACCTCGACGCCGTCATCAACGAGGAGCAGTCCGTGCCGTTCAAGCAGCACAACAGCGGCGTCGGTCACCGGAACGACATCGAGGGCTGGGACGCCGGGCGCTACCCGGAGAAGGCCTCGAAGGACTTCCAGAAGCTCCTCGACAACGTGGCGAACAACGCCGACCAGCAGGGCTTCGACGCCGAGCAGATGGTCATCGAACACGTCGCCCCGCACAAGGTCGACGAGAGCCGCGGCCGCAAGCCCCGCGCGATGGGGAAGGCGGACCCGTGGAACACGACCCTCTGTGACGTCGAACTCGTGGTCGTCGAACCCGACGCCGAGGAGGTGAGCGCGTAATGGCCGACGAGATGGAGTTCATCGAGCAGGGCCTCCAGCGCTCCCAGATCGACGAGTTCTTCGCCGAGGAGCTGGCTCGCGCCGGCTACGGCGGCATGGAGCTCGCTCCCACCCCGATGGGGATGCAGATCGTCCTCAAGGCCGAGAAGCCCGGGATGGTCATCGGCAAGGGCGGGAAGAACATCCGGAAGATCACCACCCAGCTCGAGGAGCGCTTCGACCTGGAGGACCCGCAGATCGACGTGCAGGAGGTCGACGAACCCGACCTGAACGCACAGATCGTCGCAGACCGCCTCGCGAACGCGCTCGAGCGCGGCTGGTACTTCCGGAAGGCCGGACACACGACCATCGACCGCATCATGGAGGCCGGCGCACTCGGCGCCGAGATCGTCCTGAGCGGGAAAGTCACCGGCAACCGCGGCCGCGTCGAGAAGTTCAACCGCGGCTACATCAAGCACAACGGCGAGCCCGCCGAGGAGATCGTCGACCACGGCAAGGGCGTCGCCGTGATGAAGCTCGGCACCATCGGCGTCAGCGTCAAGATCATCCCGCCGAACGCGAAGCTCCCCGACGACTTCGAGATTCAGGAGGACGCCAACATCGAGGATCTCGTCGTCGACGAGGAGGAAGCCGGCGAGGAACTCGAAGAGCTCCTCGAAGGCGAAGGCGAGGAAGCCGAGGCCGCCGAGGGCGAGGCGCCCGGCGAGGCCGCCACGGCGGTCGACGACGACCGCGCCCAGGAAGAAATCGTCGAGGAGGAGCCCGAGGGCGGTTCGCGCCCCGAGCGCCACGACAAGGAAGGCAAGTCGGCGACTTCGCCGCCGGACTCCACGAACGCGGACGTCGAGGAGGACCTCGACGAGCTCGCCGCCGACGTGGAAGCCGAGGCCGAGGACGTCGAGGCCGAGGACTTCGACGAGCTGGAGTCCGACGCGGAGGAGACCGCCGAGGAGCTCCTCGAAGAGATGGAAGAAGAGTCCGAGGAGGGTGAGGAATAATGGCGATTCTCCACACCGAAGAGATTCGGGACATGACCCCCGCGGAACGCGAAGCGGAACTGGAAGAGATCGAGACGGAGCTGCTGAACGCCAAGGCCGTGAAGGCCGCAGGCGGCGCCCCGGACAACCCGGGCCGCATCGGCGAGCTCCGTCGCACGGTCGCGCGAATCAAGACGATTCAGCGCGAAGAAGGCGACCTCGAAGCGGAAGCGGAGAGCGAGTAAGATGACAGTGACGCCCGAGACGCTGCCACGGCACGAACTCGTCGGCCTGCACGCGCGGGTCGTCGAGTCGACGGACCCCTCGCGGGTCGGCATCGAGGGCGAGGTCGTCCGCGAGACGATGCGGACGCTCGTGCTCGACAGCGACTCGGGCGTCAAGCAGGTCCCCAAGCGGGGGACGACATTCGAGTTCCGACTCACAGATGAAGCTGCGGACGTCGCGAAGGCGTCCGGGACCGCGTCTCAACCTGCAGGTGGCGAGAGCCAAACCACTGGCGAGGGCGCGGCCTACGTTACGGTGGATGGGGTCGCGTTGCTCTCACGACCCGCTACACGCTCCGAAACCGGAGTTGATTCGAAATGGCGATAGGACTGAACGTAACAGAACCGGAAGGCACGTGCTCCCACGAGGACTGCCCGTTCCACGGAAACCTGTCCGTGCGCGGTCAGGTTCTCGAGGGTGAAGTGGCTTCCACCGACATGGACAAGACCATCGTCGTCGAGCGCGAATACGACGTATTCGTGCCGAAGTACGACCGCTACATGAAGCGGCGGTCGCGCGTGCCGGCACACCAGCCGGACTGCCTCGACGTTGAGGTTGGCGACACGGTCAGTATCGCAGAAACCCGACCGCTCTCGAAGACCAAGTCCCACGTGGTCGTCGAAGTCACCGACGGAGGTGACGCCTGATGGAAGCCATCAAGGCAGACGTCACGCAGGGTCTTGAGAAGGGCTCGCTCATCAACTGCGCCGACAACACCGGCGCACGCGAGCTCAAAGTCACGAGCGTGAAGGGTTATCAAGGAACCAAGAACCGCCACCCGAAGGCCGGGCTCGGCGACACCATCACCGTCTCGGTGACCAAGGGGACGCCGGAGATGCGTCGCCAGGTCCTCGAAGCGGTCGTGGTGCGCCAGCGCAAGCCCATTCGACGGCCGGACGGAACGCGCGTGAAGTTCGAGGACAACGCCGCGGTCATCATCGACGACCTCGGCGAGCCTCGCGGGACCGAGATCAAGGGTCCGATTTCGCGCGAAGTGGCGGAACGGTACGGTACCATCGCGAGTACCGCGACGATGATCGTATAGACATGAGCGAACAACCACACAAACAGCGAAACCGCACGGAGCGCGCGCCGCTTCACGAGCGACAGAAGCAGGTCCACGCGACGCTGTCCGACGACCTCCGCGAGGAGTACGACCAGCGACGCGTTCGCGTCAACGTCGGCGACACCGTCGAAGTGATGCGCGGCGACGACGCCGGCGAGGAAGGCGAAGTCGTCGACGTCGACCTGCGCGACGAGACGGTTCGCGTGGAGGACGTCACTATCGAGAAGGCCGACGGCGAGGAGCTGCCCAAGCCCCTCGACGCCAGCAACCTCCGCGTCACCGAACTCGACCTCGAAGACGACGTGCGCGCCGCGCGGCTCGAAGGTGACAACGAATGACGAACCACCAGAAGCGACTCTCGGTACCGAAGTCCTGGCCGGTCGAGCGGAAGACGGAGACGTTCACCGCGAAGGCCGGGGCCGGTCCGCACGGCGAGTCGGGCGTACCGCTCGTCGTCGTGCTTCGGGACGTCCTGGGTTACGTCGACGACACCAGCGAGGCGCAGTACGCCATCAACACCGACGGCGTGCTCGTCAACGGTGGCTCGGTCGGCGACGTCAACCGCCCCATCGGGATGTTCGACATCCTGGCGTTCCCCGAGCGCGACGAACACTACCGGGTCTTCCCCGACGAAGGGGGCCGACTCGGTCTGACGCCCATCGACGCGGACGCGGCGGACAGCAAGCTCAGCAAGGTCGAGGACAAGACCACCGTCTCCGGCGGGAAGACCCAGCTGAACCTCCACGACGGCACGAACCTGCTCGTCGAGGAGGACGTCTACAGCGGGAACGACTCCGTCGTCGTGGACAACGAGTCCAACGACGTGGTCGCCCACTTCGAGTACGGCGAGGGCGCGCTGGTCACCGCAGTCGCGGGCCAGCACGCCGGCGACATCGGCCGCATCGACGAGATTTCGGTGCAGCCGGGCAGCGCCGACAACACCGTCTACGTGGAGACCGCCGACGGTAGCTTCGAGACGGTCGAAGAGTACGTCGTCGTCATCGACGAGAACTTCGTCGAGGACGACGCCGACCTCCCGGGTGATGGCGAATGAGCGAGACTGAAGCCGACTTCCACGAGATGCGCGAGCCGCGCATCGAGAAGGTCGTCGTCCACATGGGCGTCGGCCAGGGTGGTGTCGACCTCCAGAACGCCGAGAACATCCTCGAGGAGATCACGGGCCAGCAGACGGTCCGGACGACCGCCAAGCGCACCGAACCCGAGTTCGGCATCCGCGAGGGCGACCCCATCGGCGCGAAGGTCACGCTCCGCGGCGAGGACGCGTTCGACTTCCTCGACCGCGCGCTCCCGAACGTCGACCTGGCCGAGCGCCAGTTCGACGACACGGGCAACGTGAGCTTCGGCATCGAAGAGCACACGGACTTCCCGAGTCAGGAGTACGACCCCGACATCGGTATCTACGGCCTCGACGTGACCGTGAACCTCGTGCGCCCGGGTTACCGGGTCGCGAAGCGCGACCAGGTCAGCCGACAGATTCCGTCGAACCACCGACTCAACCCCGAGGACGCGGTCGCGTTCCTCGAATCGAACTTCGACGTGGAGGTCAACGAATGAGCGAGAGCGAACAAGCAGAAGAGACGGGCCAGACACACGAGTGCCGGCGCTGTGGCCGCAAGCAGGGCCTCGTCGGCAAGTACGACATCTGGCTCTGTCGACAGTGCTTCCGGGAGATTGCCCGCTCGATGGGCTTCAAGAAGTACAGCTAACAATGACGGCAAACGATCCCCTGTCCGACGCGGTCTCCGGCATCGACAACGCCGAGAGCGTCGGGCACCTCACGCACACAGTAGAGCCCGCCTCCAACATGGTCGGCTCCGTCCTCGAGGTCTTCTACGACCGCGGGTACATCGACGGCTTCGAGTTCGTCGACGACGGGAAGGCCGGCAAGTTCGAGGTCGAACTGAAAGGTGCCATCAACGAGTGTGGCCCCGTGAACCCACGGTACTCCGTGGCAGCCGACGGTTACGAGAAGTGGGAGAAGCGCTACCTTCCCGCTCGTGACTACGGCGCGCTCGTCGTCACGACGAGCCACGGCATCATGAGCCACTACGAGGCCCGTGAGAAGGGCATCGGTGGCCAAGTGATCGCGTACGTATACTAATCATGGCACGAGTCGAAATCGAAATTCCGGACGACGTGACGGCGGAGGTCGACCACCTCGACCTCACCGTCGAAGGCCCCGAAGGGTCCGTGTCGCGACGCCTCTGGTATCCGGACGTCAGCGTCTCCGTCGAGGACGACGCTGTCGTCGTGACCAGCGAGGACGACGACGCGAAGACGCTCTCGACGGTCGGTACCTTCGAGAGCCACGTGGAGAACATGTTCCACGGCGTCACCGAGGGCTGGGAGTACCAGCTCGAAGTCCACTACTCTCACTTCCCGATGCAGGTGGAAGTCGAGGGCGACGAAGTGGTCATCCAGAACTTCCTCGGCGAGAAGGCGCCGCGGCGGACGCCCGTCCGCGGCGACACCGAGGTCACGGTGGACGGTGAGGAAGTGACGCTCAACGGCCCGAGCATCGAGGACGTCGGCCAGACGGCGGCCGACATCGAACAGCTGACGCGCGTCACCGACAAGGACACGCGCGTCTTCCAGGACGGCGTGTACATCGTCGAGAAGCCCACGAAGGGAGGTGCCTGATAGATGGCAGAAGAAGAAACTGACGCGCCAGAGACGCTGGAAGACATCTCGGGCGTCGGCCCCTCGAAGGCGGAAGCGCTCCGCGAGGCCGGCTACGAGTCCGTCGAGGACATGCGGGCAGCGAGCCAGAGCGAACTCGCGGACGTCTCCGGCATCGGCAACGCGCTCGCAGCGCGCATCAAGGCCGACGTCGGCGGTCTCGAAGTCGAAGAGGAGACCGAAGCCGAAGTCGAGGAAGCCGAACCCGAGGAGGAAGAAGCCGAGGAGGACGTGGAGACGGAGCTCCGTCCCCGCGGCCTCACCGAGAAGACGCCGGAGCTCAGCGACGACGAGCAGCGCTTGCTGAACAAGCGCCGTCGCGAGGGCAAGCCGCAGTTCAACCGGCAGGACTACCACAAGAAGAAGCGCACCCCGAAGTCGTGGCGTCGCCCGAAGGGCACGCTGTCCAAGCAGCGCCGCGGCGTCAAGGGCAAGGGTGACACAGTCGAGGCCGGCTTCCGGACGCCGGAAGCGGTCCGCGGCAAGCACCCCAGCGGCTTCGAGGAAGTCCGCGTGCACAACACGGACGACCTCGACGGCATCGACCCGGACACGGAGGCCGCCCGCATCGCCTCGAAGGTTGGCGCACGCAAGCGCGAACGCATCGAGGAGCAGGCCGAAGAAGCGGGCATCCGCGTCCTGAATCCGACCTACGTCGAAGTGGAGGTTGACCAATGAGCGACCTGAGCGCACAGAAGCGGCTCGCGGCCGACGTCCTCGACGTCGGGAAGAACCGCGTCTGGTTCGACCCCGAGGCGCAGGGTGAAATCGCGGACGCGATTACCCGCGAGGACATCCGCGAGCTCGTCGACGAAGGGACGATTGCGGCAGAGGAAAAGCACGGGAATTCGCGCGGTCGCGCACGCGAGCGCGACGAGAAGAAGGCCTACGGACACCAGAAGGGCCCCGGCTCCCGCAAGGGGAAGTCGGGCGCTCGTGAGAACGACAAGCAGTCGTACATCGGCCGGATTCGCGCGCAGCGGCGGACGCTCCGGGAACTCCGCGACGAAGGGGAGATTACCCAGAGTCAGTACCGGGAGCTGTACAACATGGCCAACGGTGGCGAGTTCGACAGCGTCCGGCGCCTCCAGAAATACATCGAAGAACACTACGGTGATAGCTAATGGCGACAGGACCACGATACAAGGTGCCGATGCGGCGCCGCCGCGAGGTCCGGACCGACTACCATCAGAGGTTGCGCCTCCTGAAGTCAGGGAAACCTCGGCTCGTTGCTCGGAAGAGCAACAAGCACGTCACGGCGCAGCTGGTCGTGACCGGCCCCGACGGCGACGAAACAATCGCGAGCGCACACTCCAGCGACCTCGCTGAGTACGGCTGGGAGGCTCCCACGGGGAACCTGCCGGCGGCGTACCTGACGGGGCTGCTCGCTGGGGTTCGCGCGCAGGATTCGGACGCGGACGAGGGCGTGCTCGACATCGGCCTCAACACCGCGACTCCGGGTTCGAAGGTGTTCGCAATCCAGGAGGGCGCAATCGACGCCGGCCTGGACGTCCCGCACAACGACGCGGTCTTCGCGGACTGGTCGCGGACGCGCGGCGAACACATCGCGGAGTACGCTGAGTCTCTCGACGAGCCGCTGTACGGCGGCGACTTCGACGCAACGGAGCTTCCCGAGCACTTCGACGAGGTGCGGGAGGCCATCATGGAGGACAACGAATGAGCTACAACGAAACCTGGGAACCAAAGACACGCCTGGGTCGCCTCGTCAAGGACGGCGACATCGACTCGATGTCCGACGCCCTCGACAGCGGACTCCCGCTCAAGGAGCCGGAAATCGTCGACAACCTGCTGCCGGGACTCGACGACGAAGTGCTGGACATCAACATGGTCCAGCGCATGACCGACTCCGGTCGACGCGTGAAGTTCCGCTGCGTGGTCGTCGTCGGCAACCGCGACGGCTACGTCGGCTACGCGGAGGGCCGCGACGACCAGGTCGGCGGCGCCATCCAGAAGGCGATCGAGGTCGCGAAACTGAACATCATCGACGTCTCCCGCGGCTGTGGGTCCTGGGAGTGTGGCTGTGGGCGCCCCCACACCGTCGCGCTCAAGACGACCGGGCAGGCCGGGAGCGTCGAGGTCGAACTGATTCCCGCGCCGCGTGGCCTCGGCCTCGCGGGCGGCGAGACCGTGCGCCACGTCCTCGAACTCGCAGGTATCGAGGACGTGTGGACGCGCTCCTCGGGGAAGACCCGGACGACCGTGAACTTCGCGAAGGCGACGTTCAACGCGCTCCGGAAGACCGCGGAAGCCCGCGTCCCCCAGCACGCCCACGAGCAGCGTGAGGTGATCGAGTGATGCAGGCTGTCGTCCAACTGCGCGGCGAGGTCAACATCAGCGAGGACGTCGTGGACACGTTCGAGATGCTGAACATCCACAGCGTCAACCACTGCGCGCTCGTCCCGGAGACGGACGCCTACGACGGGATGGTCGCGAAGGTCAACGACTTCGTTGCGTTCGGGGAACCGAGCCGCGACGTGCTCGCGGACCTCATCGAAGCCCGCGGCGAGCCCGAGACGGGTTCGGCGGACATCGACGACGAGTGGGTCGCCGAGAACACCGAGTACGACGACGTCGACGACCTCGCGGGCGCGCTCCTCGACGAGGAGACGACGCTCCGCGAGGCCGGCCTGGCGCCGGCGCTGCGCCTGCACCCGCCGCGCGGCGGCCACGACGGCATCAAGCAGCCGGTCAGCGAGGGCGGCCAGCTCGGCAAACACAGCACCGAGGAGATCGACGACCTCCTCACGGACATGCACTAACCATGACGAGCAAGAAACGACGACAGCGCGGCTCCCGCACGCACGGCGGCGGCACACACAAGAACCGGCGCGGCGCCGGTAACCGTGGTGGCCGCGGCCGCGCGGGCCGCAAGAAGCACGAACAGCACCTCTACGAGGACGTCGGCAAGTCCGGGTTCAAGCGCCCGGAGAAGACCGACCGCGACGTTCGCGAGGTCTCCGTCCAGAAGCTCGACGAGGACATCGCGTTGCTCGCCGCGGACGGGGTCGCCGAGGAGACAGAGTTCGGCTACCGCGTCGACGCTCGTGACGTCGCCGAGGACGGCTGGGAGGCCGACGTGGTGAAGGTCCTCGGTGGCGGACAGGTCTACGAACAGCTCGAAGTGACGGCGGACGCGTTCTCCGCGGGCGCCGTCGACCTCATCGAGAGCGAGGGCGGCGACGCCGTCGTCTCCGAGCGCGGCACCGAGGACAGCGAGGAGTAACCCATGGGATGGAAGGAGACTGCCGCACCGGTCCTCACGCGGATGCCCGCAGTCCAGCGTCCGGAAGGACACGTGCCGTTCCGCCGGAAGATGTACTGGACGGCTGGCGTGCTCGTCCTGTACTTCTTCCTGACGAACGTCACGCTCTGGGGGCTCGACACCGGCGCGAGTCAGGACCTCTTCGAGCAGTTCCGGAGCCTGCTCGCCGGTGGCCAGGGGACAGTGCTGCAACTCGGCATCGGCCCCATCGTCACGGGGAGCATCGTCCTCCAGCTGCTCGGCGGGGCGAACCTGCTGGGGCTGGACACGAACGACCCCCGCGACCAGGCGATCTACCAGGGCCTCCAGAAGATGCTGGTCCTCGTGATGGTGTTCCTGACGGGCATCCCGATGGTGTTCTTCGGGAACTTCCTGCAGCCTAGCGCGGCGGTCGCGCAGAGCCTCGGCATCGGCTCGCTGGGCGTGCAGGTGCTGTTGTTCGCCCAGATCGCCGCCGGTGGCATTCTCCTGCTGTTCATGGACGAGGTCATCTCGAAGTGGGGCGTCGGCTCCGGTATCGGTCTGTTCATCGTGGCGGGCGTGAGCCAGAGCCTCGTCGGCGGGTTCATCTTCTGGGAGGGTGAGTTCCCCAACCAGGGGCTGTTCCCGAACTGGATCGACCTGGCGCTGGGCAACGTCTCGAACATCCCGCCGCTGCTGTCGATAGACGGGCTGTCGTTCCTGCTCATCCAGGCGGGC
Source organism: Halobacterium hubeiense (assembly GCF_001488575.1). Lineage (NCBI taxonomy): Archaea > Methanobacteriati > Methanobacteriota > Halobacteria > Halobacteriales > Halobacteriaceae > Halobacterium > Halobacterium hubeiense. The sequence goes on along the minus strand of NZ_LN831302.1, from coordinate 1,960,116 downwards.
ATCCTCGGGCTGTTCACGACGCTGCTCATCTACGTTACCGTCGTGTACGCCGAGAGCGTTCGCGTCGAGATTCCGCTGAGCCACGCTCGCGTGAAGGGCGCACGCGGTCGGTTCCCCGTGAAGCTCATCTACGCGAGCGTCCTGCCGATGATCCTCGTTCGCGCGCTGCAGGCGAACATCCAGTTCATCGGGCAGATTCTGAACTCGACGCTCGGCATCCCGTCGTGGCTCGGCGTCTACTCCGACGGCACCGCTATCGGTGGGTTGTTCTACTACCTCTCGCCGATCTACAGCCGCGAGAGCTGGATGTGGTGGCTCGGCAGCACGCCGGCGACCATCGAGCCGTGGCAGATCCTCATCCGCATCGGCGTCGACCTGACGTTCATGATCGTCGGCGGCGCCGTCTTCGCCATCTTCTGGGTGGAGACGACGGACATGGGGCCGGAAGCCACCGCGAAGCAGATTCAGAACTCGGGGATGCAGATTCCCGGGTTCCGGAAGAACCTCGGGGTCATCGAGAAGGTCCTCGAACGGTACATCCCGCAGGTGACCGTGCTCGGCGGCGCGCTCGTCGGCTTGCTCGCCGTCATGGCGAACATGCTCGGCACCATCGGGAACGTCACCGGGACGGGCCTGCTGCTGACGATATCCATCACGTACAAGCTCTACGAGGAGATCGCCGAAGAGCAGATGATGGAGATGCACCCGATGATGCGGGAGATGTTCGGCGGCGGCGACTGACCTCGCGTCGAACACTCGGTGGGCCGGCCACCGCTCGCATCGCTGACGACCACGTTTTCTTCGCGTGCTCAACTGACCAGCGGTAGCGACGAGCGGAGAACGGCCTGCGTGTCAGTAGACGAGTTCGGGGTCGCTCTCGACGGCGTACAGCGTGCGCGCGGCGACGTTGACCGCGTGGTCGCCGACGCGTTCGACGTCCCGAATCGTCAGCAAAAGCCGGGAGACGTCGTCCATCAGCGCTTCGGTCTGCCAGGGGTCGTCGCCGGCTTCGCGCTCGATGAGGTCGCGGACGACGCGCTCGCTTGCGGCCTGACAGAGCGCGTCGATCTCGTCGTCGCGTTCGGCGACCTCGTAGCAGGCGTCGACGTCTTCGGCGGCGTACGCGGCGAGGGCGTCCGCGACGAGCGCGCGGGCGTCCCGGCCGACGTCGACGACGTCCACGTCCACGCGGCGGGCGTCGTCGGTGGCGAGCGCGTACCGCCCGAAGTTCGTCGCGAGGTCGCCGACGCGTTCGAGGTCGGTGAGAATCTTGAACGACGCGGCGACGAAGCGGAGGTCGCCGGCGACGGGCTGCTGGAGCGCGAACAGGTCGATGCACTCGCCCTCCAGCTGGAGGTAGCGGTCGTTGACGTCGTCGTCGCCGTCGATGACCGCTCGCGCGAGGTCGTCGTCGCCGCGTTCGAGCGCGTCGAGGCCGTCGTCGAGGCGACCGAGCACGAGGTCGCCCATCTCGGTGACGCCGGCGCGGAGGTCGTCGAGGGACTGCTGGAACTCCTCTCGCGGCACGCCAGTCACCCGAACTTGCCGGTGATGTAGTCCTCGACGCGCTGACTCTCGGGGTTCTCGAATATCCGGTCGGTGTCGCCGTACTCCACGAGCTCCCCGCCCGTGAGGAACACCGCGGTCTGGTCGCTGATGCGGGCGGCCTGCTGCATGTTGTGCGTGACGACGACGACCGTGTAGTCTTCGGCGAGTTCCTCGATGAGGTCCTCGATTTTCGCGGTGGCGATGGGGTCGAGGGCCGAAGCGGGTTCGTCCATCAGGATGACCTCGGGGTCGACGGCGAGACACCGCGCGATGCAGAGCCGCTGTTGCTGGCCGCCGGAGAGCCCGAGCGCGTTGTCGTCGAGGCGGTCTTTGACCTCGTCCCACAGCGCCGCGCGCCTGAGCGCGCGCTCGACGAGTTCGTCCTCGTCCTCGCGGTCGTCGCGGCCGAGCAGGCGCGCGAGCAGGCCGGTGTCGAGGTCGCCGTGCTTGCGGGGGCCGTAGGAGATGTTGTCCCGGATGGACTTCGGGAACGGGTTGGGCTCCTGGAACACCATGCCGATGCGCTTGCGGAGTTCCACGAGGTTGACGCCGTCCGTGTAGATTTCCTCGCCGTCGAGGCGCACGGAGCCGTCGATGCGCGCGCTCTTCACGCGGTCGTTCATGCGGTTCAGGCACCGCAGGAACGTCGACTTCCCGCAGCCCGACGGCCCGATGAGTGCGGTGACGCTCTCCTCGGGGACGTCGAGTGAGACGCTCTGGAGCGCCTGTTCGTCGCCGTAGTGGACGTCGAGGTCCTCGACGGCGAGCTTGGCGCTGCCGTCGAAGTCGTACTCGGTCCACTCCTCGCGGACGCGCTCGTCGCTCTCGCCGCTGGTGGTCAGTTGCTGTGCGGGCTCGCTGGGTTCGTGGACTGCTTCGGTTTCACTCATGGTGTAGCTTCCTCCGGAAGTAGAGCCGGCTGCCGACGCCGACGGCGTAGAGGGCGAGGACGACGCCCAGTAGGACGAGCGCGGTCCCCCAGCCGAACTCGGTGTCGGTGAAAATCTCCTTGGGGAACTGGCCGGCGGTAATCGTCGAGTACAGCTGGTAGGGGAGCGCGCTCGCCGGCGACAGCAGCGCGTCGTTGGTGACGAACGGCGGCTGGGCGCTGAACGCGAAGCTCCCGAGGACGTTCGGGTAGGTGGAGGGGTACGGCGACCCGCCGAACACCAGAAGCAGCGGCGCGGTCTCGCCGGCGATGCGGCCGACGCCGAGGATGACGCCGGTGATGGTGCCGGGCATCGCCGCGGGGAGGACGACGCTGCGGATTGTCTCCCACTTGGTGACGCCGAGCGCGGCGCTGGCGTCGCGGTGCGCGTCGGGAACAGCGAGGATGGCCTCGCGGCTCGTGATGAGCACGAGCGGCAACAGCATGAACCCGAGCACGAGCTGCCCGACGAAAATGGAGTTCCCGCCGCTGATGCGCGGCACGAGGAACGCCAGCCCGAACAGCCCGAAGACGATGCTCGGGGTGCTCCAGAGGCCGTTTGTCGCGACCTCGACGACCTGCGTGAACCGGCCGCGCTCGGCGTACTCGGTGAGGAAGACGGCGGCGCCGATGCCCAGCGGGACGGCGAACAGGACCGCGCCGAACACGAGCCACAGCGTCCCCATCACGGCGGGGAGGACGCCGGGAATCTCGACGTAGAGGCCGCCGGTCTGGTTCATCAGGAACGGGAACTCCGCCCACGGCACGGCGACTCCGACGAACGGGAGCGTGAGGTGACCGCCCGTCAGGCTCGTGCCCGTGAGCATCGTTTCGAGGCCGTTCTTCACGATGAACGCGACCAACAGCGCGAGCACGCCGAGCATCGCGAACACGACCGAGCCGACGAGGTAGTACGCACCGGCCTGCCGGCCTTCCGCACCGAAGCCCTCGCGGGATTTCGCGGCGCTCCACGCGCTCAACAGGGAGCCGAAGACGACGAGCAGCGGGACGAGTTCGCTCCCGGGGAACACGGCCGACGACCACGACGGCTCCCACGTCCAGCCGGCGTCGATGCCGCCGACGGCGACGTAGCCGCCGAGCAACGCGAGAATCGCGGCGACGGGGAGCGTCGAGCCGACGTCCTCGCGCGGGAGCACCGACGCGAGCAGGCCGGCGACGCCGAACGCGGCGGCGACGGGGAGCCACACCACCAGCCCGTTCCCGAGCAGTCGCGTGGCGAGGAGACCACCGAAAACCGCCCACAGCAGCCCGAAGACGACGCCGACCGGGAGGCCGGCGCTCGCGGACGGCGTGCTCTGGAAGTATTCGAGCCGGGAGCCGACGCCGACGACCGCGAGGCCGCCGCCGGCGGTCGCGAGAGCGACGCCCAGCAGCTTCAGCACGGAGACGCCGGCGACGGGCGTGGTTTCGCCGACCCACTGGAGGAGGACCAGCCACGACGCGAGAAACGCCAGCGCGGAGACGGCGAGCACGCCCCGGGCGACGAGCGCGCTCGTCCGCGAGTCGCCGGCGACGAGGCGGTTGCGCCGGACGTTGCTCATCAGCGCTCACCCCCGAGCTTCTGGTGCATCCGCCACTCGACGTACTGGGAGCCGACGCTGAGCAACATCACCATCCCGAACAGCACGACGCCGCCCGCGAACAGCGCGCTCATGTGGAGGCCGCTGGCGTTCCCGCCCTCGAAGGCGATGACAGTCGTGAGCGTCTCGCCGTAGCTGGAGAACACGTCGAACATCGGCGACGGGAACCCCTTCGTGTGCGTGAGCATCACTGTCGCGGCCATCGTCTCGCCCATCGCGCGGCCGACGCCGAGCAGGACGCCCGCGGAGACGCCCGAGAGGCCCGCGGGGATGGTGACGCTCTTGGTGGTCTGCCACGGCGTCGAGCCCATCGCGAGCGCGCCGCTCTTGATGGACTCGGGGACGGCGTTGAGCGCGTCCTCGGCGACGGTGACGACCGTCGGCAGCGCCATCACGCCGATCATCAGGCCGGCCGCGAAGTACGTCCCGATGGTCGGCGTCCGGAACTCCGCGTAGAAGTACTGGTTGAGGATGGTGAGCCCGATGAACCCGTACGTGATAGAGGGGATGCCGGCCATCAGCTCGATGCCGGGCTTGACCACTTCGCGGACGCGCCGGGGCGCGATTTCGCTGACGAACACCGCGCCCGCGATGCCGACCGGCGCGGCGACGAGCGTCGCGATGACCGTCGTCACGGCGGTCCCGACCATCATCGGCGTCAGCGAGTAGACGCCGCCCTGGCTGGACGTCCACAGCGGCTGTTCGATGCGCGTGAGCACGTCCAGTCCCATGTGCGCGACGATGGGCTCGGACCGAATCAGCAGGAACGCGACGATGAGCGAGAGTATCGACACCGTCGCGACGGTCGTCAGGAACGTCAGCGCCTTCGCGGCCTCGGCCTGATAGCGGGACCAGCCGACGCCCATCGCGGCGAGGAACGCGAGGACGGGGAGGACGGTCCACGCCGAGCCGGCGAGGAACAGCAGGAACGTCGCGAGCACGGACGCGAACACGAGCGCGTGCATCGCGATGGCGCCGTCCTGCGTCCGGGACCGGTAGTTGTGCGCCCACTGTCTCGTGGCTTCGACGCGCCGCGTGACGGACGCGCGGAGCCGCGTCGGCAACTCTCGCGTTCGTCCGAGTAACTGAGTCATGTGTATAAAGCGTGTGTCGGGACGGCCGCGGGCGACCGCGGCAGCCGGGGTTTACTCGTAGTTCGACGGCGCGACCTTCTCGCGCTGGGTCTGGAGCCGGTCGTCGGGCAGCGCGAAGTAGTCGTTGCCCTGCACGAAGATTTCCTGGCCGAAGTCGCTCAGGACGAAGTTGATGAACGCGGCTTCCTTCCGGGAGGTGTCCTGCCAGGTGTAGGCGTGCAGGTCGCGGGAGAGCGGGTACTCCGCCGCGCCGAGGTTGTCGCCGTAGGAGTACGTGGTGCCGTCGATGACGAGGTCCAGCGGCGGGACGTCGCCGTCCGGCTGCACGAACGCCAGCGCGATGTACGCGATGGCGTTGTCGGCCTGCGAAATCGCCTGCTGGAGCTGCTGGTTCTGACCGAAGCGCTGGTCGGGGCTGATGGGGGCTTCGGGGTCGCCGTAGACGTTCGCGCGGAACGAGGTGTCCGTCCCGGAGCCCTCGGCCCGGCCGAGCGCGAGAATCTCGCGGTCCGGGCCGCCGAGCTCCGACCAGTTCGTAATCTCCTGGCGGTAGATCTGTCGGAGCTCCTCGATGGTGATGCTCTCGACGCCGGCGTCTCTGATTTCGCGGCTGACGACGATGGGCTGGCCGTCGACGCCGACGACGTGGTCGACGAAGTCGTCGAGCGTGCTGTCGTCGGCGTCGGGGAGCTCGTCGGCGGCGGACGCGCTGGCGTCCCCGATGTCGACGCGACCCTCCATGACGCCCTCGATGCCCGTGCCGGAGTGGCTGAGGGCGATGCTCACGCGGAACGGCGGGTTCGAGCGCTCGCCGGTGGGCTCGTAGCCGTACTGGCTGGCGAAGTAGTCCGCGAGGCGCATGTCGGTGCCGTACTCGTCGGCCCACTCGGTCGGCCAGTAGTCGCCGTCGCCGGCCTCGGGGTTGGAGTTCCAGTAGCTCGCGCCGGTGTTCGTGATGGGGAACACCGTCGAGGAGCCGTCGCCGGTCAGGACGCTGGTGTCCATCTCGCTGGACTGCTCGCCGGCGGTCGTCTCTTGGCCGCTGCCGGTGTCCGCGGTGGTCGGCTCGCTGGTGTCGCCCCCGTTGTCGCCGTCGCCCCCGCTCGAACAGCCTGCGACCGTCGCGACGCCTGCGGCGCCGGCAGTCGCGATGAATTTCCGCCGCGATACGAGGTCGGACAGACGCGTCGAATCCTGCGCCATCACGTGGACGGAAGACATTCCACTATATGAACTATAATATGAGTGATATATACTGCTGTGACGGGAGCGTAGCCGACGGTTTGTGAGCATCACTCACAGATTGCTATATAGTCCGGCCGGCGGCGCCGGGGCAAAATCCCAACCCCTATATTTGTTTAGGGCTGCCTAAAATCTATGGGAGAGCAACGACGGCCGTTCACGCGACGACAGTACCTCAAGGGGGCGGGCGCGGCGACCGCCGCCGGCCTGCTCGCCGGCTGCACCGGCTCCGGCGACAGCGACAGCGACGCGACGACCACGAGCGCGGGCACGACCAGCGGGACGACCGCCGACAGTTCGCTGACGGCGTCGATGGCGCCGGTCGGCGAAATCACCCTCGACGAACCGCCCGAGGACGTCTTCGTGGTGTTCCCGCAGTACGCCGACATGGCCGTCGCGCTCGGCCACGGTGACGCCGTCAACTCCATCTACGTCCCGGAGATGTCCGGGACGACGATGAACCACTACTACGAGCGCCTCGACGGCGTCTCCTTCGACTGGGAGGACCTCCCGGACCCCTACGGCGACGGCATCAGCGAGGAGCAGCTGTACAGCCTCGACAGCGACGTCCACTTCCTCGACCCCGCGTACCTCGTCACGCAGGACAACTGGTCGGTCGGGGACGCCGACGACATCGCCGCCAACGTCGGCCCGTGGTTCGGGAACTTCTACAGCGGCACCCGCGACCAGCCCCCCGAGCAGTACCGAGACGCCTACGAGTACTACACGCTCTGGGAGGTGTTCGGCCGCGTCGCCGACGTCTTCGGCGAGCGCGAGCGCGCCGAAGCGCTCCGCGGGGTCTACGACGACCTCCTCGCGACCATCGAAGCCGACCTCCCGCCGAGAGACGAGCGCCCGACGGTCGCCCGCGCGACCTACTCGCAGGGCACCTTCTACACGTACCACCTCAACAAGCCCGGCTACTGGTACGCCGACACCCGGCCGCTGGGCGCCAACGACGTCTTCGCCGACCGAGAGTGGTCGAACTTCTGGGGCTCGGTCGGCTACGAGGCGATGCTCGAAGCCGACCCCGACGTCATCCTCAACCTCTGGGGAGCGACCCCCCGCTACGACATGGCCTCGGTGCGGGAGAGCCTCCGGAACAGCGAGGCCGGCGGGACGCTGTCGGCCGTCGAGAACGACCGCGTCTACGCCTCCGGGATGCGCTACCAGGGCCCGCTGATGAACCTCTTCCAGATAGAGATGACCGCCAAGCAGCTCTACCCCGACGTCTTCGGCGAGTGGCCCGACTACGAGGACGGCGACCACTACCCCGAGATTCCCGAAGACGAGCGGCTGTTCGACCGCGAGCGCGTCGCCAGCATCGTCACCGACGGCGCCTGACGCCCTCCTCCTCGGCCCGCTGGCGGAGCCGCTCGACGCGGTCGTCCATCGCGGGGTGCGTGGAGAACCACCGCTGGCTGTCCGGCTCCTCTCGACGCCCGGACAGCGGCGCCAGTAGCCCCCGTGGCTCGCGGGCTCGCTGAAGCTTCCGGAGTGCGCGCGCCAGCACGAGCGGGTCGCCGGTGACCTCGACTGCGCGGTCGTCGGCCGCGAACTCCCGTTTCCGCGAGCGAGCGCGTACAATCAGAGTCAGCGCGACGAACGCGACCAGCACCAGCCGCCCGATGCGCTCGTGCAGTGCCGCCTCCGAGGCGGCGTCCGGGCGGCCGCGCGCCCACGCGAACAGCCGGTTCCAGCCGCGCGCCAAAAGCGCCGCCGGCAACACGAGCACCGCGAGGAACCCGACGAGCGTGCGCCCGACCGCGAACGACAGCGACTGCACGAGGCTGTCCCGGTTCTCGATGTGCGCGAGCTCGTGGGCGAGCACGGCCTCGAACTCTGCGGCGCTGAGGATGCGGAACAGCGACTCGTCGAAGACGACCGCGCCGCCGGGGCCGCCGAGGCTGACCGCGTTCGGGACGGGCATCCGGGCGACGTACAGCGTCGGCGGCTCGACGCCCATGCGGTCCGCGAGCGTTTCGAGCACGCGGTACGCGCGCGGCGCGCTCCGGGGTTCCAGCGGGACGGCGTGCAGTTGCGCGAGCACGCGAGCGGTGCCGACGCGGTAGTTCAGGTAGCCCAGCACGACGGTGACGGCGGCGACGACGCCGAGCGCGGTCGTCGGCGGGACGTCCGCGGAGAAGGCGACGACGAGCGCCCACAGCACGACCGCCGCGGCGACGGCGTGCCAGACGAGGGCGGCGACGCCGACGAGCACCATCAGGAGGCGACGGCCGACGCTCATGTCCGAAGATAGCTCCGGTGGCCACAAACGGCTGTCGGCAGCTCCACCACTCCGCTTCGACCGGCGTTCGCGTCGCCGTAGCGGTGCGCCGCCCTTCCGAAGCGCTATTCACGGAGGCGGCTCACCTACCGGGCATGTACGAAGGGGTGGCGAACTGATGCGCATTCTCGTCGTCGGCGCCGGCGAGGTCGGGTCGAGCATCGCCAGCAGTCTCTCCGACGCCCACGAGGTCGTGGTCGTCGACGTCGACCCGGAGCGCGTCGAGTCGCTGACCTACTCCGAGGACGTGCTCGCGGTCACCGGGGACGGCACCGACCTCGACGTCCTCCGCGAGGCCGAAGTCGAGAAGGCCGACGTCGTCATCGCGAGCACGGACGACGACGAGACGAACCTCGCGACGTGCGCGACCGTTGACACCGTCAGCGAGGCGTTCACCATCGCGCGCGTCGAGGATACGAACTACCTGGACACGTGGCGCGAGCACCACGGCGCGTTCGGCGTGGACTTCATGGTGTGTACGGACCTGCTGGCGGCGGAAGCCATCGTCCGCGTCGTCGGCCTGCCGACCGCCCGCGACGTCGACCCGTTCGCGGGCGGGTCGATTCAGATGGCGGAGTTCGAGGTGCCCGAGGACAGCCCGCTGGCCGGCGAGACGGTCGCGGAAGCCGACCGCTTCGACGAGCTGACGTTCGTCGCCGTCATCCCGGAGGGCGCCGACCACGCCAGCGTGCCGCGCGGGGACACCGTCATCGAGGGGAACGCCCGCGTGGTCGTCGTCGGGCGACCCGTCAGCGTCCGCGAGTTCGCGCGCGCACTCGACCCCGAAAGCGCCGCCAGCGAGGTCGAGGACGTCGTCATCGTCGGCGGCTCGACGACCGGCAAGCTCACCGCCGAGAAGCTCGTCGAGCGCGGCGTCTCGGTGCGCATCGTGGAGTTCGACGAGGACCGCGCCCGCGAGCTCGCGGAGCTTCTGCCGTCCGTGACCGTCTACTCCCACGACGCGACCGACCCCGAGTTCCTCTCCCGCGAGCACATCAAGGACGCCGACGTCGTCATCGCGACGGTCGGCAGCGACGAGCGCAGCCTGCTGGCGGCGCTGCTCGCGAAGCGCGAGGGCGCCGAGCGAACCATCGCGGTCGTCGAGCAGGCGCGCTACGTCGACCTCTTCGAGACGGTCGGCGTCGACGTCGCGGTCAACCCGCGCCGCGTCACCGCCGAGGAGATTACGCGGTTCACGCGCGAGCGCCGCGCGGAGAACGTCGCCATCATCGAACCCGGCGGCGCCGAGGTCGTCGAGGTGGAGGTCGACGAGGACAGCGTGCTCGCGGGGCGCACCATCCAGGACGTGATGGCCGACCTGCCCGCCGGCGTCGTCGTAGGCGCGATTACGCGCGACGGCCAGTACGTGACGCCGCGCGGGAGCACGGTCGTCGAGGCCGGCGACCACGTCGTCGCGTTCGTGCAAGCCGACGCGCTCGAGGAAGTCACGTCGAAACTATGAGCGCCGGACAGGTGAGACGATGACCGTCCGCGTGGACTGGCGGGCGAGCGTCGCGCTCGTCGGCACGGTCGTGAAGTGGCTGACCGTGCCGCTGCTGGCGCCGCTGGCGGTCGCGCTCTACTACGGCGACGGCGGGCTGGCGGCGTTCGTCGCGACCATCGCCGTCGCGTTCGCCGCGGGGTCGGCGCTCGAACGCGTCGGCGACCCGACGGACCTCGGCGCGCGCGAGGGATTCTTGATGGTCGCGCTGACGTGGCTCGCGGCGAGCGTCGTCGGCGCGCTCCCGTACCTGTTCGCCGCCCACGGCATCCCCGGTGTCGCGGCGGCGACTGCGCCCGGGTCGGCGCTCGGCGGCCCGGTGAACGCGCTGTTCGAGACGATGAGCGGGTTCACCACGACGGGGGCGACGGTGATGGAGGACATCTCCTTCGAGACGCACTCGCACGCAATCCTGCTGTGGCGCCAGCTCACCCAGTGGCTCGGCGGCATGGGCATCGTCGTGCTCGCGGTCGCCATCCTCCCCGAGCTCTCCGTGGGCGGCGCGCAACTGATGGAGGCCGAGGCGCCTGGGCCGAGCATCGAGAAGCTCACGCCCCGCATCGCGGAGACCGCGCGGGCGCTGTGGCTGGCGTACGCCGGCATCACCCTCCTCGAAGTCGTGTTGCTGTACGGCCTCCACCGCACCGGCCACGCGCCCAACATGGGCCTGTACAACGCGGTCGCGCACGGTCTCACGACGATGGCGACCGGCGGATTCAGCCCGGAGGCGCGCTCCATCGAGGCGTTCTCGGGCATCGTCCAGTGGGTCATCGTGCCGTTCATGTTCGCGGCGGGGACGAACTTCGCGCTCATCTGGCAGGCGCTGACCGGCGACACGGACGCGCTGTTCGGCGACTCGGAGTTCCGCTTCTACGTCGGCGTCGTCGGCACTGTCACCGCGCTGCTCGCGGGTCTGCTGTTCACGGGGCCGACTCTCGACGTGGCCGTCGGCCCAATCGCCGGGAACCTCGAAGCGTCGTTGCGCCACGCCGCCTTCCAGGCCGCCTCTATCGTCACCACCACGGGGTACGCGAGCATGGACTTCGCGGAGTGGGGGGCGGCCAGCCAGTACGTGCTGTTCATCGCCATCTTCCTCGGCGGGAGCGCGGGCAGCACGGGCGGCGCGGTGAAGATGGTGCGGTGGCTGGTCATCCTCAAGAGCCTCAAGCGCGAGCTGTTCGTGACCATCCACCCCGAGGCCGTCGAGCCCGTCCGGCTCGGCGGCCGCGCGCTCGACGAGGACGCCGTCCGCGGCATCTACGCGTTCACCGCGGTCTACTTCGCGCTGTTCGTCGGCGCCACCGTCTTCGTCGCCATCGACGCCACGCGCATCGAGGAGTCGCTGACCGCGCTGGAAGTGATGAGTTCGGTCGCCGCGACGCTGGGGAACGTCGGTCCCGGGTTCGGGCTCGTCGGCCCGATGGGGTTCTACGAGTTCCTCCCAGCGACCACGAAACTGCTGATGGTCGGGCTGATGTGGGTGGGTCGGCTGGAAGTGCTGCCCGTGCTCGTGTTGCTGACGCGGGCGTACTGGAAGTCCTAGCGACCGCCGGACTCGGTTCTCCCGTCCGACCGAGCGTCCGTCAGCGCGGGTGACACACTTACGGGCTGACAGCTCGTAGGGCGACGCATGGCTCGCAGCGTCTGGGAGGTGTTCCTCGCGCTGTTCGGGGGTGGCGAGGACGGCGAGGAGTCCGGCGAGGAGTCCGAGGACCGCTTCGTCCCGTCCCCGCTGGACCTGTCCGTCCGAATCGGCCACGGCGGGTCGGACGGCCAGCGAGTCCGCGAGCTCGCCGAGATGAACGAGCGAGCCGAAGAAATCGAGGAAGAGCGCGGTAACTGAGCGCCCGGACTCGGTGATGCAGCGGGTCGTGCGCTACTCGAAGTTGGTCAGCCGAGCAGCCGTTCGAGCAGCGACCGGCTCCGTTGCTGCTCCGCGAGGACGACCGAGCAGTCCACCTCGTCGACGACGTCCAGCACCAGCGACCCCGTGACGAGGCGTTCGAGGAGGCCGCGCTCGGTTGCGCCGACGACGAGCATCGACGCGTCTTCGGCGGCGGCCGCGATGACGTCCTCGACGTCCCCGGACTCGACGCGCAACTCGGCGTCCGAGAGGCCCTGCTCGTCGGCCCACGTCTCGAGGAACTCGCGGCCGGCCGCGGTGTCGTCGGCGACGTGCAGCAGCGTGACCTCGCTGTCGAACTGCTCGCGGAGGTAGCGCGCGACGGCGGCGCTGAGTTCGCTGTCCGGGCCGCCCGCGGTCGGCACGACCACGCGCGAGGGGTCGAACCCGCGGTCCTTGAACACGAGCACGTCACACGGCAGGTCGCCGGCGAGCTCGTCAACCGCGGACTCGGCGCGGCCGGGCGACCCGTGGCTGTCCGGCCCCCATCCCATCACGAGCAGGTCGGCGTCGTGGGTCTCGGCGGCGTCGAACAGCTCCTCGAAGGAGCGATGCGAGAGGATGGTGTGGGTCTCGACGGGGACGCCGAAGTCCTCGGCGTCGGCGCGCGCGTTCTCCAGCAGGCGCTCGCTCCCGGCGGCGTCCGTGAACTCGTCGAGGTGGTCGTTGGCGTACGCGAGGCTGGTCTGGTCGGGCACCTGGACGACGTGGACGGCGACGACGCGGCCGGCGTTCGCCTTCGCCGCGGCGGCGCCCAGCGTGATGAGTTCGGTCTCGTTCTCGGGGTTCGCCAGCGGCACGAGCACGCGGTAGTCCGAGCCGTCCGGGGCCAGCGACTCCGCGGCGGACACCGCGGCGTCGGGCGCGCGCTCGGGGTTCGCTTGGAGGTACTGCGAGAGGATGCCGGTCTTCGTCGCCCGCGAGCGCGCGTACACGAGGTACCACGCCGCGGCGAACGCGACGAACGCGGCGGTCGCCGCGATGATGGTCGGGTTGATGAACGCGATGAGCGCGAACGACGTGATGGCGCCGAGAATCGGCGTCGCCGGGTAGAACGGGACGCGGAAGTCGGGGTCGTACTCGGGCGGGTCCACGGTCCGCATCACGACGAGCGCGACGTTCAGCAGGCCGTAGATGACGAGGTGGAGCGTGCTCCCCATCGTCGACAGCGTCTCGAGGTTGCCGACCAGCACGAACACGAGGATGAACACGCCCGTCAGCCCGATTGCGCGGTACGGCGTCGCGAACCGGTCGTGAATCGTGTTCAGGCTGTCGGAGACGAGCTTGTCCCGCCCCATCGCGAAGTTGATGCGCGAGGACGCCAGAATCGAGGCGTTCGCCGAGGAGGCGGTCGCGAGCAGCCCGCCGAACAGCAACGCGACGGCGCCCGCCGGCCCCATGAGGCGGCGCGCGACGTCTACGACCGCGGTGTCGTTGCCGGCGACGAGTTCGTTCGGCACCGCCGCGAGCACCACCAGCAACACGAGCGCGTAGATGAACGTCACGAGGACGACGCTGCCGATGACCGCCCGCGGGAGGTTCTTTCCGGGGTCTTTGATTTCCTCGGCGACGCTCGTAATCTGGACGAACCCGAGATAGGAGACGAACACCATCCCCGTCACCGGGAGGACCTGCGCGAAGCCCTTCCCCTCGCGGACGAGCGGGAACAGCGAGTCGAGGTCGGCGTTGAACGCTCCGACGGCGGTGAACACCGCGAGGATGGCGACGAGCGTGACGACGATGACGTTCTGGAGGCCGCCGGTCTCCTTCGCGCCGACGTAGTTCACGCCGACGAACAAGGCGGCGCCGAACAGCGCGACGACTTGCGCGGGCACCAGCGTCAGCGGCCCCAGCGAGACGCTTGGCACCGAGACGAACGTGACGACGTACTTCCCGAGCCCGAACATGTAGAACGCGGAGGCGAACGCCAGCCCCATCCAGTTCGCCCACCCCGCGATGGAGCCGAACAGCGGCCCCAGCGAGTGGTTGACGTAGTAGTACGCGCCGCCGGCCTTCGGCATCGCGGTGCCCAGTTCGGAGGCGGACAGCGCCGTCAGCAACGCGATGCCGCCGCCGGCGAGGAACGCCAGCGCGGACAGCGGCCCCGCGTCCCTGACGGCGGCCCCCGGCAGCACGAAGATGCCGGCGCCGATCATCGTCCCGACGCCGATGGTCAGCGCCGCCAGCGGCCCGAGGTCCTTCGCGAGCTCCTGGTCACTCATTCGCGTCCTCCGCCGGGAGTACGACGACCGGGAGGTCGGCTCGCTTCACGATGTCGCGGGCGTGGTCGCCGGCCAGCAGGTCGAGCCAGCGGTTCCCCTCGCGTGGCGTGAACGCGACCGCGCTGGCGTCGTGGTCGCGGGCGGCGTCGAAGATGCCGTCGACGACGTCCGTGTCGAAGCGGAGGTCCGTCTCGAAGGTGACGCCCGCGTCGGTGCAGGCGTCCTCGACGACCCCGAAGACGCCCTCGGCGTACGCCTCGCGCTGTTCGACGCTGGCCTTGTCAATCGTGCCGCCGCCCTTCTCGACGACGTGGACGGCGACGACTCGGCCGCCGGCCTCGCGAACGCGCGGTAAGACCGCGTCCATCGTCGTCTGCGCGTCGCCCTCGCTGGCGACGGGGACGACGACCAGTTCGAGGAGGTCACCCACCGCAACCACCTGTTCCGGGCGGCGCGCGAGCACCCGCTCCTACGGGCGTACTGCGTGAAAATCTCATGTTCGGGGGTGTGGCCCACTCCCCCTTATACCTTCGACTCCCCGACGGCCTCACCGTGATTCTCAGACCTCGACCGCCCACAGCCGGAAGTCCGCCGGGAGCTCGTACACGTCCTGGAAGAGGGCGTCGACGAACTGGCCGACGCGGTCGTCGTCGGCGCGCGCCTCGATGCGGACGTTCGTCCCGGGGTCCTCCTCGGCGGTGTCCGCGGGGACGGTCTCGCGCTCGGCGATGGTGAACGCGCCGAACCGAGAGACGACCGTCGAGAGGCGGTCCAGCTCCTCGTCGGTGCAGTCGAGGTTGAGGGTGCCGTCCGCGAACTGCACCCACGGCGGCAGGAACTCGGGGTCGTCGCTGGGGTCCTCGTCGGCTTCCAGCGTGCAGAACGCGCTGTCGCGCTCGCGGTGGGCGGCGATGGCCTCCGCGACGAGTTCGATGCGGTCGGCGTCCGTGTCGGCGTCGAATCGAGTCATACGTGGGGTTGGCGGCCCGCCCACAAAGCAGGTCGGGTGTGCGAGTCAGTTCGGCCGGAAACAACACCTCCTTAATCGAGGCCCGGAAACGGGACGATATGAGTAACCCCCGAATCCTGATTCTGGGCGCGCCCGGCGCCGGCAAAGGCACGCAGAGCCGCCGACTCACCGAGGAGTTCGGCGTCGAGCACGTCACCACCGGCGACGCGCTCCGCGAGAACAAGGGGATGGACATCAGCCATCTCGACTTGGAGTACGACACGCCCGGCGCGTACATGGACGCCGGCGATCTCGTTCCCGACGAGGTCGTCAACGAAATCGTCAAGACCGCGCTCGGCGAGGCCGACGGCTTCGTCCTCGACGGCTACCCGCGCAACGAGGCCCAGACGGAGTATCTGGACTCCATCACGGACCTCGACGTCGTGCTCTACCTCGACGTCGACGAGGACGAGCTCGTCCGCCGGCTGACCGGCCGCCGCGTCTGCGAGGACTGCGGCGCGACCTTCCACGTGGACTTCAATCCGCCCGAGGAGGCCGGCGTCTGCGACGAGTGCGGCGGCGACCTCTACCAGCGCGAGGACGACACCGAGGAGACCGCCCGCGAGCGCATCGAGGTCTACGAGGAGAACACCGCGCCCGTCGTCGAGTACTTCCGCGACGAGGGCGTCCTCGAAGAAATCGACGGCGAACAGACGCCCGACGAGGTCTGGGAGGACGTCAAGGCCGCCGTCGAAGCGAACGCGAACTGACGGACGGACCGCCGAAAGCGGTTCTCTCGCCGAACCACTCGTCGGTCGTTCCGTAAGAGGTTCAAGCGGTCACTGCAAAGAACAGCCAAGAAGATGTCTCGAACCGCGGAGAAAGTCCGCTCGCTGGTCCGCGAGGACCCGGAACTGGCCGACGTACTCGACGACCTCCTTGACCACGAGGGCGAGATTCGCTGGCGGGACGTCAAAGGCGACGTCTCCAGCGGTCAGTGGGGTCGCCTCCTGGAGAAAGACGTGCTCGTGGAGTCCGGCGAGGGCTTCGAGTTCGCGGACCCCGAGGGCGTCCGCGAGGGCCTCGAACCCGAGGAGGACCTCGACGACAGCCCCGAATCCTCGTCGTGGTCGAAGTGGGACAAGCTCGCGGCCGTCGGGGCGTTCGCCGCGATTCTCGGCTACAACTTCCAGCCGATTCAGAACACCATCGGCGGCGCCGTCGACGTCGTGCTCGGGCCGCTGGAGACGGTGCTGCCGTTCTACGTCGTCGTGATGGCGCTGGCCGTCCTCACTGGCCTCTACTCGACGCTCCTGCAGGCGAACCTCACGGACATGGACAAGATGTCCGAGTACCAGGAGCGCGCCCAGAAGCTCCAGGACAAGATGTCCGAAGCGAAAGAGCGCGGCGACGAGGCCGAAATCGAGCGCCTCCGCGAGGAGCAGATGGAGGCGTTCGGCGACCAGGCCGGTATGCTCAAAGAGCAGTTCCGCCCGATGGCGTGGATCATGCTCCTCACCATCCCGGCGTTCCTCTGGATGTACTGGAAGCTCGGCACCGTCTACTCGGGCCGGGAGATCGTGATGACGCTCCCGCTGGCGGGCCAAGTCGACTTCAACCACGGGCGCATCCTCGTGTTCCCCACGTGGATCATCTGGTACATGGTCTGCTCGTTCAGCTTCTCGAACGTCATCCGCAAGGCGCTGAACATCCAGACGACGCCGACGTAGCAACACGCACTTTTTGCGCTGCACGAGGCGCGGCGGAGCCGCGCCTCGTTCGGCAAAAACTTGCGGAAAAAGCACTCCTTACCCCCTCCGGGGGTTCGTCGGCCTCGCGGCTTCGCCGCGAGTGAATCGCTCGCGCCTGTGGCGCTCGCGAATGCTCGTTGCGCGCGAAACCGCCACACGCCGGGTTCAGGTTCAAAACCTCTTTGTCCGCGCCGCTCCCAGCACGGATATGTTAGTCACTATCTCCGGCCCGCCGGGGAGCGGGAAGAGCACGGTGGCGTCCGCGCTCGCCGACCACCTCGACTACGACCACATCTCCGGTGGCGACATCTTCCGCGAGCTCGCCGAGGACCGCGACCTCACCCTTGAGGAGTTCAACGAGCTCGCCGAGGAGGACCCCCAGATAGACAAGGACCTCGACCGACAGCTCCGCGAGACCGCCCGGGAGCAGGACGACGTGGTTCTGGAGTCGCGGCTCGCGGGCTGGATGGCCGGCGAGTACGCCGACATCAAGATCTGGCTGGACGCGCCGATGGGCGTACGCGCGCGCCGCATCGCGGACCGCGAGGACAAGACGCCGGCGGCCGCGCGCGCCGAGACGGAGAAGCGGGAGGACTCCGAGACCGCGCGGTACGCCGACTACTACGGCATCGACTTCGACGACCTCACCATCTACGACCTGTTCGTGAACACGGCGCGGTGGGGCCCCGACGAGGTCACGGACATCGTGCTGTACGCCGTCGACAACTACGAGCCCGGCAACGACGAGGGCCCGGTCCCCATCGAGAACGTCGACTACGAGTTCTAACGATGCTGCGAGACGCCCCCGCGGACCGCGACCCCGACGACGTCTTCGAGTTCGGCGTCGTCAACCTCGACAAGCCGCCGGGGCCCTCTGCCCACCAGGTGTCGGCGTGGATTCGGGACATGGTCGGCGTCGAGAAGGCCGCGCACGCGGGCACGCTGGACCCCAAGGTCACGGGCTGTCTGCCTGTCCTGACGGGTGCGGCGACCCGGCTCGCGCCCGCGCTGCTGGAAGGCCCCAAGGAGTACGTCGCCGTGCTGGAACTGCACGCCGACCCGCCCGCGAACCTCCGCGACGTAATCGAGGAGTTCGAGGGGCCGACCTACCAGAAGCCGCCGCGGAAGTCCGCGGTCGCGCGCCGCCTGCGCGTCCGTGAGATTCACGACCTCGACGTCCTCGAAGTGAACGACCGGCAGGCGCTGTTGCGCATCCGCTGCGAGTCCGGGACCTACATTCGAAAACTCTGCCACGACCTCGGGCGCGCGCTCGGCACCGGCGCGCACATGGGACACCTCCGCCGCACTGCGACGACGCCGTTCGACGACACCACGCTGGCGACGCTGCACGACCTCGCGGACGCGCTCGCGTGGCTGCGCGACGAGGACGACACCAGCCCGCCGAGCGGCGACCCCGAAGCCGCGCTCCGCGAGGTGCTCGTGCCCGCCGAGCGCGCGCTCGAACACATCCCGTCGGTGACCATCGCGCCCTCCGCCGCCGAACAGGTCGCGGAAGGCGCGCCCGTCTACGCCCCCGGCGTCATCAGTGCGGAGGACGCCGACCGCGACCAGCTCGTCGCGTGCTACGCGCCCAACGGCGCCGCAGTCTGCCTCGGCCGCCGCGTCGGCAACCCGGACGCTGACTCCGGCACCGTGGTCGAACTCGAACGCGTCCTCGTGTAACGCGATTCCGAAACGAAGGCCTTAATGCCGGACGCCGCCTCGGTCGATACGTGGGACCGTGGGGTAGCGGTATCCTCGGCGGATGGGGTCCGTCGGACCTGAGTTCGAATCTCGGCGGTCCCACTTCACTTTCGCCCGGAATCCAATTCCGGGCTCACTGACTCAACTTCGAGTAGACTCATCTGTGCCGCTCGACAGTCGGACGGCACTCGTGTAGTTGCTCGTTTTTCGGACAGCGACAACGAGCTTCTGCCCATCAGAGCGATTTCTGAAGGGGTGAAACCGTGGAACGTTATGTTGAACTCACAGTATGGCGCCTGAGTACAGACACTATGCTACACGTCCGAGGATGTGCTGCCGCTACTCGGCTGAAAAACGGAAACGAAGAATAACGGCGGTGGTTAGACGTCGTCGTCGAGGGTGACTTCTTCCTGCGTTACGACGGTCCTCGAGCCACCACTACCAACGGCCGTTACAGTGACTTGCACGGTCTGACTTCCACTACCGAGTGTAATTCTCTGGTTCGTTTGGTCGGCCGTTGTATTCATATTACTATCGTAGGTGATTGTAGCTGATTGACCGACGTCAGTGAGGTTCACACTATTGCTGCTGCCTGCGGTGACGCTGAGGTTCTCGGCGTTCCCCTCGCTGATCCACGTCACTGAAGCATCGCCGTTACTCGTAGAGATGTCTGCCCCTGCCTGTACGTTTTCGCTGACGGAGTCACCGAAGCCGAGTACGAAGCTGGCGATGACGGCGGCCAGAATGACTGTAATCGCGACCATCAGGATGACGCCGATGACCGGCGACACGCCGCGTTCGTCGAAGTCCGGGATCTCGAAACTGATTTTCTTCATTATATTCTCACACGCGTGACACGATGGGTCAGCGCTTGCAACATACTAGCGACCGATTGTAATAAATTCTCTGTGGTAGGCTATTACATCACTGACAACTTCGTGACAACGGTCTATCTGGTACGAGAGGGCCGCGGGGGGCAGCCGCAGCCCCATGAAGAAAACCAGCTTCGAGATGCTGATTCACGCCTCGGAACCTTCCCGAGGTGAACGAAACTTCGCTGCGAGCCTGTGAAAGCCTTCCGGTCAGTTGCACCCCGAGAGACACGTCCTCCGCGACGCCGTCGGCGGGTCGTCGGCTGGCCGGCCCGCCGATACAGCCTAGCTGCTTAGGCGGAGGAGGGATGAGCGATGCGGCAGTATCCGTTCGGTACCGAGGATGGCGAGCGAGACACCACACGGCGGCGGTCGGACCGAGCGCTGCGAGCGCTGCTGCGAGGAGACGCCACACGCCGTCACCGTGGAACTGCGCGTGGAGAGCGAGCCGGACGGCGACCCGCCGTTCGCTCGCCGGCCGTACCGGGTCTCGTCGTGTCGGGAGTGCGGGACGGAGTCCGTTCACGCAATCGAGGAACCGTGATTCACCGCGCGCGAGCGCCAAAGTAGTTAGCTGCTTGACTGCTACCGGGTGGTATGATGTGACTTGACTCGGTAGTGAATGGCATGCTCGTGACGTTCCGGGTGGTGTTGCGCTCGACGGAGACGCAGCCGTCCCAGCAGACGCAGGAGAGCGTGCTGCCGGCGATGTCTCAGAAGTTCGGCCAGCGAGTCGCCGTCAGCGCCGCGGACCTCTCGCCGGACGACCGGCTGCTGGCGGCGACCATCGGCACCGTCGACACCGACGCGCCGGCGGCGCTCCGGGACGTCTACGAGTACGTGAAGCCACACCGACTGGTGAAGGTCGGCGCGATTCGGACCAACGACGACAGCCGCGTCGCCGTGCGGAAGGCCCACGAGGTAGACCGCGAGTCCGTCGAGCGCCACGAGCACGCGACCGTGCTCGGGGAAGTGCGCGGCGACCTCCTCGTGCGCGTGCGTCGCGACGAGTGAGTACGCGCGAGCCAGCGGCTACGCGAATCGCAGACTATCTCGGGACGAGCGCGCCGCTGTGCGGCGTGAAAATCGGGAAAGTAGGGTAGTTGCTGCGAAGGAACGCCGGGATTACAGCCGGGTGAGGTTCGTCGCGCGCGGGCCCTTGTCGGCCTGCTCGATGTCGAACTCCACTTCCTGTCCTTCCTCGAGGTCCGGGCCGCCGACGTCCTCCATGTGGAAGAAAACGTCCTCGTCCGCGTCCTCAGATTCGATGAAACCGTAGCCGCCTGTGTCGTTGAAGAAGTCAACCGTACCGGTTGCCATTGCAATTACCGATAAGCGGGATGCACGGATAACCCTTCCGAGACCCGCCGTGGCACGGGTGGCTGTGACACGGATCGACCCCCGGCCCGTCCGGTCGACCCCGGGAACCGGGGGAGGGCTGCGGGGAGAACGTGAAAGGCGTCGAACACTGGAGGATTTAAGCGTGGCCCGCGTGGGACCCACCGATGAGAATCTCGACCGGCGTCGCCGGGCTCGACAGCCTCCTCGACGGCGGGCTGCCGGCGCGGCGCCTCTACACGCTGAGCGGGCCGCCGGGCAGCGGGAAGACCACGCTCGCCGCCCAGTACGTCACGGAGGGCGTGAAGAACGGCGAGGACGTGCTGTACGTGACGATGCACGAGACGCGCAACGAGCTCGTCGACGACATGGCGAACTACGAGTTCGGCTTCTCGCGGACCGCGAACGCGGAGAACTTCGAGTTCCTGAACCTCACGCGGGAGCGCTCGCGGCGCTCGCTCACCCAGTACGGCCGCGAGTCCGGGCTCTCCTCGCGGCTCGCGTCGATGATCCGCCAGGAGGACTACGACCGCGTGGTCGTCGACTCCACGATGCTTTTGGCGCACTTCGCGGACGACGCCGACGCCGAAGTGACGCACTTCGCCACCGGGCTCAAGCAGACCGACGCCACCGTCCTGCTCGTCTCGGAGATGACCGACCCGACCGCGTACGCCGAGGAGCACTACCTCGCGCACGGCGTCATCTTCCTCCACAACTTCCTGGAGAACGGCGGGATGACCCGCGGCATCCAGCTGGTGAAGATGCGCGGCACGAACATCGACTGCGACATCCGCGACGTCTCCTTTACGGGGGCGGGCCTGCAGGTCGATCCCGGACGGAAGGTGCGGCCGGAGTGATGTACGACGAAGCGTTCTCCCGCGACTGGGACGGCGAGGAACTGGACCGCGAGGAGGCCATCTGGCGGGCGTACGCGCTGGGCGTCGCCGCGGCGCTGGGCGACCGCAACCCACAGGAGTACCGCCAGCTCGTCGCCGCGGCGGGCCGGTCGCTCGTGGAGATGGCCTACGACGAGGGGAAGAGCTCGGCGGCGGACCTCGACAGCCGGCTGGCCTCCGGCGACGCGGACCTCGACCCCTCCGAGTTCCCGTCCCGCGAGCGCGCGGTGTGGTCGAAGCTCATCACGTACAAGCAGGAGGAGGGCGGCGACGTCGAGCCGAGCAGCGGGGACGGCGACCGGATGGACCTCCCGGAGCTGCTGGACCGCATCGACGTGGACACGCTCCCGCGAAAAGACCTCGACCGGCTGCGGCTCCCGGAGTTCCTCTCCCGGAAGTAGTTACTCGCGCTTCGCGGCGGGGTTGGTGACCGCGCCGTCGGCGGCGGAGCCGAACTGACTGCCGTACTTGCGGAGCACGCCCGCGTCGTAGCGCGGCTCGGGCGCCTCCCAGTCCTCGCGGCGCGCCGCCATCTCCTCGTCGGAGACCGCCACGGAGAGCTCGCGGTTCGGCACGTCCACGGTCACCTCGTCGCCGTCCTCGACGAGCGCGATGGGACCGCCGGCCGCGGCCTCGGGCGCGACGTGACCGACCATCGGGCCGCGGGTCGCGCCGGAGAAGCGGCCGTCGGTGAGCAGCGCCACGTCGTCCTCGTGACCCTGCCCGACGACCGCGGCGGTGACGCCGAGCATCTCGCGCATCCCGGGACCGCCGCGGGGACCCTCGTTCCGGATGACGATGACGTCCCCGGACTCGATGTGACCCTCCTGGACGTACGCCATCGCGTCCTCCTCGGACTCGAAGACGCGCGCCGGGCCGGTGTGCTGGGTCTCGTCCTTCCCGGTGACCTTGAGGACCGCGCCGTCGGGCGCGAGGTTCCCCGTCAGCACCGTGATGGCGCCCGTCTCGTGGAACGGGTCGTCGACGGGCTTTAGGAAGTCGACGTCGCCCTCGACGTCGCCTGCTCGCGGCTCGTCGCCGCTCGCTGATTCCGACGTGCGTTGCACGTCGCCGTCCACGCCGAGGTGCTCCAGTTCCTCCTCGATGGTGCGGCCGGTCACGGTCATCGCGTCGCCGTGAATCAGGCCGGCGTCGAGCAGGCGCTTGAGGACGACGGGGACGCCGCCGACCTCGTGGAGGTCGTTCATCACGCGCGAGCCGCCCGGCTGGAGGTTCGCGACCTTCGGCGTGCGGTCGCTTATCTCGTTGAAGTCCTCGATGTCGAGGTCGACGCCGGCCTCGGCGGCGAGCGCGAGCAGGTGGAGGACGGCGTTCGTGGAGCCGCCGAGCGCGACCTGAATCGCGATGGCGTTCTCGAAGCTCTCCCGCGTGAGGATGTCGGAGGGCCGGCGGTCCTCGCGCACGCACTCGGCGGCGAGTTCGCCGGCGCGCTCGGCGACGTCGTAGCGCTCCTCGGACTCGGCGGGCGCGCTCGCGGAGCCCAGCGGCGCGAGCCCGATGGCCTCCGAAATCGAGGCCATCGTGTTCGCGGTGAACATCCCACCGCAGGAGCCCGCGCCGGGGCAGGCCTCGTGTTCCATCTCCTCGAGTTCGTCCTCGCTCATCTCGCCGGCGGCGACCGCGCCGACGCCCTCGAAGACGTTCTGCACCGTAATCTCGCGGCCGTCGTGCTCGCCGGGCATGATGGAGCCGCCGTAGAGGAACACCGACGGGAGGTCGGTGCGAATCGCGGCCATCATCATCCCGGGGAGGTTCTTGTCGCAGCCCGCGACGGTCACGAGGGCGTCCATGCGCTCGCCGAACGCCACCAGTTCGACGGAGTCCGCGATGACCTCGCGGGAGATGAGCGACGCACGCATCCCCTCGGTCCCCATCGAGATGGCGTCCGAGATGGTGATGGTGCCGAACTCGATGGGCATCCCGTCGCCGCCCTCGACGCCCTCGACGGCCGAGTCCGCGACGTCGTCGAGGTGGACGTTACACGGCGTGATGTCCGCCGCGGGGTTCGCCACGCCGACCATCGGCGAGGAGAAGTCGGCGTCGTCGTAGCCCATCGCGCGGAACATCGCGCGGTGGGGGGCGCGCTCGACGCCTTCCGTGACGTCGTTGCTCGGCAAGTCGGGGTCCTTCTGCTGGCTCATACAATCCGGTTGCTCGCGCAGCGGTTAAAGCCCGCCGCCTGAACAGATGTTGCCAGTCACACCGCGGCTGCCGATGATGTTCGCCCGCCCGGGTACCGGGAAGGTTTGCCAGCGGCAGAACCGCCTTCTCCCGTGCCGGCGAACCCACGGCCATGTCCGCGCGGGTCGAGAGCGGCGGCCGGCTCCACTTCGGCTTCCTGAACCTCTCGCTGTCCCACGACCGGCTGTACGGGAGCCTCGGCGTCGCCCTCGACGACCCCCGCGTCGTGGTCGAAGCCGAGCCCGCCGAGCGCGTGCGCTGCGACCACGAGCGAGCGCGCGACCACGCCGCCCGCGCCTGCGAAGTGCTTGACGTGGCCGGTGCCGCCGTCACGGTGCGCGAGGAACTGCCGCCGCACGTCGGCCTCGGCTCCGGCACCCAGCTCGCGCTCGCCGTGCTCGAAGCGGTCGCGCGAACCCACGGCCGCGACGCGGCCGTGCGCGACTTAGCACCTGAGCTTGGACGCGGCGGCCGGAGCGGCGTCGGCGTCGCGGCGTTCGAGTCTGGGGGGTTCGTGCTCGACGCCGGCCACCCGACGGGGCTGTTCACGACGGCCGCGCCGCCGCGGGGCGCGTGGACGGTGCCGCCGGTCGCCGCCCGCCACGAGGTACCCGACGACTGGCGGTTCCTGCTCGTGGTGCCCGACGCCGAACCCGGCAAGGCCGGCGGCGAGGAGGACGCGAGCATGCGCTCGGCGGTGGAGGCCGCCGACCCCGGGCTCGCGGACCGCATCTCCGGGGTCGTCACGCGCCGCGTGCTCCCGGCGCTGGCGAGCGGGGACGTGGCGGCGTTCGGCGCGGCGGTCGCGGAGGTCGGGCGGCTGAACGGCGCGTGGTACGCCGACGAGCAGGGCGGCGTCTACCGGCCGCCGGTCGGGTGCATCGTGGACGCGCTCGACGGGAGCCCTGCGGTGTCGGGCGCCGGCCAGTCCTCGTGGGGGCCGGCCGTCTACGGCGTCACCGACGAGGGCCGCGCCGAGGACGCGCTGGCGGCGGGACGGGAGGCGCTGGACGCCGCGGGCGTCGGCGGCGACGTGCGCGTGGTCGCGCCCCGCAACGAGGGCGCGCGGGTCTCGGAGACGGGGCAGGGAAAAGCGTAAACGCCGCCCGCGCGACGCGCACGTATGGCGACGATTCCGTTCGGCATCTCGCGGCTGGACGGCCGCATCGGGGGCGGCGCCCCCGAGGGGAGCGTCGTGTTGCTGTCCGGTGAGGCGGGCGCCGGCGCCCGCGAGTTCCTCTACACGAGCGCCGTCCTCAACGGCCTGCGGGCGTCCGACCCGGAGCTGTTCGAGTTGCACTACGGCGACCTCCACGGGTCGGCGGTCCCGCCCGAGGACATCCACTACGTCTCGTTCACGGCCGACGAGACCGAACTCCGCCGCGAGATCTCGTTCACGATGGACGACGAGATCGTCGAGTCGGGGCTGGACGCGGTGACGTTCGCGGACTTCTCGCCGGAGTACTTCCAGCTGAGCCCCGTCCCCCGGGAGTGGTACGCGGGCGAGCACCGCTCGATTTCGGACCTCGGGCAGACCGACGGCGACCGCCGGGACGTGCTGGAGGCGTTCGCGGACTACCTCGACGAGCACGCCAGCGGCAGCCTCGTGGTCGTGGACTCGCTGACCGACCTCATCGGTGCGCGCCAGCAGGAGATGTCGTTCAGCGACGTCGTGATGACGCTGAAGGGCCTGCGGAAGGCCGCCCGCGCCTGGGACGGCCTGCTGCTGTTGCACTTGACGCGGGACGCCGTCACCACCGAGGAGTTCGGGAGCCTGATGACCTCCGTGGACGGCACCGTCCAGTTCGGCTGGGAGAGCGGCGGGAACGAGCGCGTGCGGACGATGTTCGTCCGCGAGTTCCGGGGCGTGCTCGGGCGCCTGGAGGAGGAGGACATCGTGCAGTTCGAGACCGAGATTCACGACGCGGGCTTCGACGTCACCGACGTTCGGAAGATTCGGTAGCGCGGGCAACGATTAAGGCGGGCGCGTGCCAAACCCGGGTGAATGGCCGATGGCACGTCGGACGCGGTCGAGACGACGCTGGAGGGGCCCGTTGCGTCGTGGCTGTCGGCGCGCGCTGACGACCTCGGCGTTCCGCCCGAGGAGTTCCTGAAAGGAGTGCTGGCGGCGTACCGCGAGGCCGACGAGCAGACCGACGTCGTCACCAGCGACGACCTCGACGAGCGCCTTGCTGCCGTCGAGGACGACCTGCGCGCGGACGTCGAGGCCGTGGACAGCGAGTTCGACGAGAAGATTCAGGACGTCCGTGAGCGCGTCATCCAGGTCAAGCGCGACGCCGACGCGAAGGCCCCGAAGGACCACGACCACCCCGACCTCTCCTCGCAGGCCGAGGAGGCGCTGAACGCCGCCCGCGACGCGCAGGCCGAGGTCGCGGAGGTCTCGGAGGCGGCGCGGCGGCTCCGCGAGCGCGTGGACGCGGGCTTCGACAACTTCGAGGAGGTGTTGACGTACCTCCGCGACGAGACCCGGGACCTCGACCGGAAGACGGCGACGCTGGCGACGGCGGTGGTGTCGATGCGGGACTCGGTGGCCTCGCTGGCGGCCGCCGAGGCGCGCCGCGAGCGCGCCGAGCGCCTCAAGCGGGAGGCGAACGTCGCGGGCGTCACCGAGGCCGACTGCGGGGACTGCGGCGAGACGGTGACCGTCGCGCTGTTGACCGCCCCGGAGTGCCCGTTCTGCGCGGCGACCTTCGAGGAGGTGGAGGCCAACCCCGGCTGGTTCGGCACGGACGTGCTCGTGACGGGGTCGGCGCCCGCGCTGGCGACCGACGAGGGCGCGCTCGACGACGAATCGTGGCTCGGCACGGACGGTGAGACGCTGGAAGCGATGGCCGAAGGCGGCGACAGCGGCGACGAGGACGGCCCGGAGGTCGTCCACCCGGACCGCGTCGAGGGCGACGCCGCCGACGAGTTCGGGAGCGCGGCCGACCGGCCCGCGGGTGAGCGCGATGAGTGACGACCGCGACGACGAGGAGCGCGAGCCGCTGGCGGACCTCCGGGAGGACGTCGAGCGCAGCCGCGAAGCCGAGCCCGACGACGACTTCGACGAGCTGTTTACGGACGTCGACGTCGGCAGCGTGGACGAGGAGGAGGTCTGGGACCAGCTCTCGTCGTCGGCCGACGAGTCGGTCGCGGACGCCGCGGGCGTCGCGGAGTCGGCGAGCGCCGACGCCAAGACCGAGGCACTCGACCGCGACGTGACGGTCGTCGAGAAGCGCCTCTGTCAGGGCTGCGAGCACTTCTCGGACCCGCCGGAGACGGCCTGCGGCCACGAGGGCACGACCATCGAGGCGGAGGCCGACACCGACCACTTCCGCGTCGTGGACTGCCCCGTCGTGGCGGCCCGCGAGGAGAACGAGGCGAGTGATTTTTCCGGAGACGAGCCCTAGCTCGGGTATGCAGTTCTGCGACGAGTGCGGGTCGATGATGCACAAGCAGGACGACGAACTCGTGTGTTCGGGCTGCGGGCACACCGAGCCCGCCGGCGACGACGGCGAGTTCGTCACGACGGCGTCCCAGGACACCAGCGACGTCATCGAGACCAGCGAGGACGCCAACTTCGAGGGCAAGCCCACCGCCGAGGAGACGTGCCCGGAGTGCGGCCACGACGAGGCGTGGTACACCATCAAGCAGACCGGGAGCGCCGACGAGCCGCCGACGCGCTTCTTCAAGTGCAAGTCCTGCGGCCACCGCTGGCGAGATTACAGCTAATACTCGCCTTAGAACCCTGATTTCGGAGGATTAGGGTTAGGACTTGCCTGCAAGATTGCATCGTAATCTGTCCAAGTGAAATAACGGCTTGTAGGCACTTCAAACCACCTAATTCGGGCGATAGACCGATAATGTCACATGGTCTCAGGGAGTGGCCGATAGTATGTCGGAGTATATCCCTCCAGAAGTTGATGCAAGCGCATTTCACTGCCCACACTGCGAGGTCTATGCTAACCAGTCATGGTCGAATATTGACGTATATGCGTCCTCTATCGGCCGCCAGCAAATCCTCAACGGAAGAATCGGGAAATGTGCCCATTGCCAAGACTATACCCTATGGGTTGGTGAAGAGATGGTTTACCCAGAAGGGAGTCCGGCGCCACTTCCCACGGAGGACATGCCCGACGAGGTAGAGGAAGACTTTAATGAAGCTCGTAAAGTGGTAAATAAATCCCCCAGAGCAGCAGCAGCTCTACTTCGGTTGGCGATGGAAAAATTAGCGAGAGAACTTACTGGGGAAGATAACCGGACGCTACACAACATGATTGGCGACCTTGTGGAAGAAGGTCGCATTGATGAACGAGTACAACAAGCACTCGATTCTGTGCGTGTTGTCGGGAATGAATTCGTTCATCCGGGAGAGATGGATGAACGTGATAATCGAGAGACTGCGCTTAGATTGTTCGACCTTGTGAACACTATCGTCGAGCTCACTATCGCACGAGAAAAGCTAATTCAAGAGGAATTCAGCAACATTCCAGAAGACCAAATGCGTGGCATAGAGAATAGAGACGGTAATTCATAGTATCCCAACACCGCCCTTATAGGCAACAATTTCCTCTACTTCCACGAATTCCAGAATTCCCCACCCGGTTAACTCTCTGAATTATCCCAATCAGAGCTTTCTCGCATAATGCTCATGGACGTCCTAAGACTACTGATTTCAGCCATCTCAAGCTATTTAACAGATGTCGACATTAGAGTGACTGGCTAACTGCCCGAATTAGGAGGTCTCTGGCCGTTTGAGAGGTTGGGATTCTGGTTCATCAAGCTCTGGCATGACGTTCGACTCAGGCTCTTGGATTTGAGAGGGTAGTTTAGAACGTTTCAAATCCCGGTATGCTTGGCGTCTCATAGTGTTCTCAATCGTCTCCGCGTACTTCGAGAAGGTATTACACCCACGCCAGTAACTCATGCCTCGCGTCTTCTGCGTGCCTTCTAAGCCTGCCGAGAGTGCTGCCATCCATTCGAGTACCCGGGAGTCGTGCAAGTCGAGCGCGTCTGTCTCTACGCGCATAAGTGGTTGATTCGCTCCAGCCAGTTCGTGCGGGAGCCTACTCGTACCACCGCGTGCATGGTCCTTCCCTTGGACGACTGTCGGACCATCGTCAGCCGAATGGTGTTCAACCGAGATACTCACGCTGGTCGCACCCGGCACCTTCTCATGATGCTTGTCCCTCAGTAGCTCGAATCTCTCTGCGTCGTGATGGCCCGGAATCCAGTAGCCTTCATGCACATGAGTACGGACCCTTACATTTGGACGGGTAGGATATTTGGGCGCAAGTACTTCGACCCTCGCAGAATCACCAGACAGGCGATTGAGCAAACCACGCCGTGACTGGTCGTAGAGTTCTGGCGTCAGAGCCTCAGTTTGCTCCACAAGAGGCGCGGTATTCTCGTCCGCCGTTCTCACTATGTGGACAGTCGTAAACTCCTCGTAGTTACGCCAGAAGTACCTGCCTACGTCTTTCGCCTGAGCGTAGTTCTTCTTCGCTTGATAGTGGCTATAATTATGTTCTGGCTTGTATGGAGCGTTCTCTTGTCGTAATCGTTCAAGATTTTGCTTGAATTGTGCGACCCTTGAATTCGGTGGGGTAATTAAATCGGCTGGCTCGACGTCCGCATATTCAATCGTCACGTCTGTCTCGTCAAGGATACCTGCCGCTTCTCGGAGGCACGCAATAGCGCTCATGTCAGGACCACCGCCACGACGAGAAGGACCCAGAGGACTTCCCAGACTGCTGTCCCTGACACCGTGAGAGATGTTTCTGTTACTGTGCGTTCACTCTTCTGTAGGTCGTCTGCTTGCATACTAAATCATAGGCAGAAGACGGATGCAAGCAGGAGAATCTGTCAAAAGTTTTAAGTAGTTGCGGCACTAATAGTAGAATGTCTTGTAGGGTAGTGCCACAGCGCACTCCTGCTTATCAAACTCGCGTAGATGAGCGTCCGATTAGTATAACTGCCTTGTTAATTACTATGTGTTCCAGATACTTAAATCTTTTGATGTATAATATTATATTGGTTATCAGAGTGGCTGGTCTCCTCACCGGATTTGATGGCAGGAGAATTTTTTATATATGTCTTAGTCGTTCCTCTTAGCGAATTTCGTCCAACCGCGAGAAGACCGTGGCTCCATCTCATCAGGCAAACTGAGATGATATCAGAGATAATGTCAAATAACCAAAACATTTAAGTGGCTGGAGTACATAGTATTGTATGTAGTCAGATATCTGGGAATTCTGGCTACAGTAGTTCAGCTCGAATCTATTCAAGCATCTGTTCCGCTTGGTCATAGAACGTACCTGTAGGGTTGCAGTGGAGTACATAACTCCATTTTTTGAGAGTTTTTACCAGTGTACTCTGAACACTGGTTGAGAGAACATGACTGGAACTATGCTAAATCTCACGTCTGAGGAATTGTCTGCGCTCAAGGAAGCTACTCGCACCAGATTCGGGAGCGAGTCAAGAATCAGTCGAGGCGCGATGGTCCGACTCATGGCTGAAGAGACGATTGCAGAATACGAGGAGTCGGACGAATGAGCGAAGTATACGAAGTGACGGTTTCTGACGAAACAGCGCAAGAGCTTGAAGAGTACGACGACGAGCGGATTCGAGAAGTGCTTAGGGATGCGCTTGATGAATTAGCATCTACGTCCGACAAGCAAGATGAGCTGCATCGACGCATGGGAGTCGACCCTGACGACCCTGAAGGACTATCCGGTGAAGCTCTGGAAACTGAGATGAGGAAATGGCTTCGCGGTGAGAGGGAGACGGACCCACGGCTTGATTAACAATACGTGCGACTACTCCCGATTGACCTTGTGATGTGCAGTCGCCATTGCGTGAGCAATTGAGTTCTCAGTAGTCCGCTCGATAAGCCTATATAGGAGATTCGAATTCGGCCCCTCTGCCGTACTGCGTTTATACTTTCACTATGGTTAATGAAGGTTTATAAGCTGTCAGCCTCTTATACGGAAATGAACATGGCAGAGCAAATGAGGTTTCGGTTTGGCAGCATTGACCTCCCGGATGATGAGCTTCCGACTCCTGAGGAACTCCACAACGCAATTGATGACACATGGAGAGAACGAACGAAGAAAACTATCGTCGAGGGAGAAGACCCTGTCTCTCTCGAAGAGAAGGGGAGAAACTCCTACTACAGCGACTCACATGACGAATACTCCTTCTGCCAATTTACCTACGTATCTGATAAGGAGAACAGCGCCACAGTTCGAGATGGGGATGACCTAAAAGTCGCACCAGACGACCAGCCCGTGAGGCCACTGGTGTTCTATTTCAAGAACGGACAATTCGCTTACGAGTCTGAACGCGGCCTAATAAAGCACTGGATTCCCCAGTTTATCGGCGAGAGAACTGGTGTAGAGGTAGAGAACAACTACACCTTTGACGAATTCAGTCAAGAGACGATGGAGTGGTTCTATGATGACCGTGACGAAATCACCGTGTTTCGATTCGGAGCAAACGACGAAGAGTTTGATACCGACTCAGATATCGCTCGGGCACTGAACGAGCTGGCTACGGAGGTTTCAAGCCAAGAATTCAGTGGTGGGAACCCCCCGACGAATCTCAAAGGACTGAAAATCTTCGAAGAGGCGAAAGAGAAGATGTATGTCTCCAAGCTCAAAGGCACGAAAGACGACGGATATACCAACGAGATTCTCAGTTCGGGGATGTATCAGCCCAAATGGGATGAGAGTGAATGGCCAATAGACGCTGGACAACAGCGGCGAGCGGAAACCATCTACCAGCGATTAACGCCATACCTTCGCCGCTTAGCGTAGAACCAACCTCGACTGCTCTGCCATCCACTTTCGTATAGTTATCCCAGTTTTTGCGTAGAGAGGATGACTACGTATGTAAGGATATCACGAGTTGCTGAAGATTGGACGAGATGTGGGGTGTTACCCTGCCCGGAACGCTTATGCCGATAGCAGAGCTACACAGGATTAATGGTGGCCCGTCCGGATTCGGTCAAACTGGTTCTCCACCGTGTCGAGAGTGACGGGGCTCGGCACGGCAGTCCCTGAAGCGCGGCGGTCTGTTCAGTTCCGGGAATAATAATCACACAAAAGCACTCCGCCGTCAAGTGTACGGTGAGGTTTTATATAGTACATTCATATTTGCCCTCTACACCCTCCTTAGGACCTCTATTGCCGTTCCAGAAACTATACCCATTGTGTTTTGGCTTATAAATGCCTACTCAACACCAGCCATTTATATACTAACGCCAGCCATTACCCAGATTGCTTATGATTTAGCCGAAGTCTTTAAATTAGCCGTGGGCGGTGCATTTGCACACCGACTGTACGATATCCTCTGGGAATCAGGCCAAGGCTGAACTAATGAGAGAACACTACAAGGCGTTCAATATCTCCTCCTTACGGCGGTCTGCCGCCTGTGAGTGAGTGGGGGAATCGTAGTGGTCTTTGAGCATTTGGACAGTTGCATTTACTCGTCCGCTAATCGTGTCCCACGAGACTCCTTCGTCCCGCATTCGGGTGATTGCTACACGTCGCAAGTCGTGGCAACCGATAGACTCGGGACAGTCGCTTGCGTTCTGGTTGACGAGGGAGTTACCGTCGTCGTCAGTACACTCTCCACACTTCGTCAACCCTGTAATATCCCGGTACAGAGTTGAGTCGTCGATGCGCCCGGCCCATGACGTAAGTAACGCATCACTGCCGTCCTTCGGTTGTGTCCGATTCTCTTCTATGTAGTCAGTGACGACACTCATGACACCACTGGCGATATTCACGTCACGTTCGCCGTTGTTCCCTCGCTTGAGACGAACCCCAGTTTCCTCCGGTCGATTGCGAATCTGAATGATTCCCTTCCGTGGCTTTACGTCATCACAG
This sequence comes from Halobacterium hubeiense, assembly GCF_001488575.1. NCBI lineage: Archaea > Methanobacteriati > Methanobacteriota > Halobacteria > Halobacteriales > Halobacteriaceae > Halobacterium > Halobacterium hubeiense. The sequence goes on along the minus strand of NZ_LN831302.1, from coordinate 1,927,187 downwards.
TTGATGGACAGAAGCCCAGATTTTCGTATCCCGACGTGGTAGATTAGCAGAAACTCAATCATCTGGCGAGAGGCGTACTGATGTTTCGCCAAGTGCCCAGCTATCTTCTCTGCTCGCTTAGTCGAGATACGGTGATTGTCGTCGCCTGCCCGTGATTTCTCGTCTCCACTCACATCCAAATCATCACGCTTTCGGATGATTGTCTCGCTCAACTGCTTATCGCCACGAGGCGCGCGCCACTCTGATTCTGCCCACTTGAAGAACACTTCCAGAGTTTCGAGTTTCCCGTCACGGGTGGTCCGGGCGTAGTCGCGTCGTTGGAGTAGTTGATTCCAGCGGTTGATGTCCCGAGGTTCAACCTCCATAAGGTCGCTCACGTCTTGCGTTTGGAGGAAGTCATTCACCACGTCTCGATAACGTGTGTAAGTGGACTTGCTGAAATTCCCTCGACCGTCGTTCTTCCCGCTGGGGAAATCGCTCACGTCTGCCTTATCTCCGTCCGCCGTTCGGGCGACAGGCAGGCAATCGTGGCGACGGTTTCGCCCGTCGTCTGGTTCCTCGAAGGAGACGACAAGCTCGCTTCGCTCAGACAGAAAATCGCACAAGTCCTCCTGCGCTTGACTTTCTTTTAAGTCAGCGTTGCCACTACCGTCCAATTTATCGTTTGGCTTACTCATGGGTTGAAAACCCCGTAACCGCGTTTTAGGCTCTACATCTACATTTCTCGCAGACCTACTTAGTTCTCCTTGAACCAATGGTGCAAGAAATACTATGGTCCTGCCAGAAATGTAGTGGCCTGCCGTATGCGATACCGAAATCGCATGATGTCGTCGGGACGGATTACGTAAGGTGAAGCCCAAAAGACATCCACTACTAAAGCATTGGGAAATCTTTATAAGTTGAAGTCTCTGAGCCACACTTTTGCAAGTGCCAGGAGTGCGGGAGCCGGTGGCGCGAGTACGCCTGATATTCTGGAGTTCAATCGGCGTGTGAGCCCACAGAAGGCCTTTACTGGCGCCGCTGGAGGAGCTAGTATGCGACGCCGAGCCCTCCTGTCGTCGCTGGCGGCGACCACTGCGGCCCTCGCGGGCTGTGCGTCGTCGGGCGACGACACCGGAAGAACCGTCGAGAACCCGCAGACGACGAAGCCGAACACGTCCACGAGTGGCGACGCGCCCTCGCGCGAGCCCGAGGGGTACGCGAGCGTCGTCGAGTTGGAGACGGGGCCGCGGACGTACGCGTTCGCGCCGACCCGCCAGCGCACGGACGACGGCGTGGAGGTGGCGCTGTGGTTCGACCGCACGGCGACCGCCGACCACCCCGCGCGGCTGCGGGGGTACCTGGAGAACCGCGACGACTACGCGAATCCGGTGGACGTGGAGTGGATTCCCGCGGTCGGACGCGTGCACGGCCGCCAGCCGAGCGGCTACGACCACGAGGCGAGCCTGCACTTCGCGCCGACGGCGAACAACGACCTCGCGGAGACCGTTCCCGAGGTGGTGCGCGACGAGTCCGGCTACTGGCGGGTCGAGGACCTGGGACCGTGGATGTCGGAGACGGTGCCGCTGGACGCGGGCGAGCGCGTCGAACTGGAGTACGTGCTCGTCGGCGAACCGAGGATGCCGGGGCGGCCGACGGGCACCTACGAGTTCCGCGGCCGGGACGAGGACGCTCGGGTCGCCGTCTGGGACACGACCAGTCCGGGGCCGGAGGCGGAGTCGCGGTTCGCGGGCCGATCGGTGCCGGCGCTCCCCGGTGAGTCGTCCGTGCAGTGGTTCCACGACGCCGACGAATCGACGGAAGTGTTCGTCCGGCCGGAGCGCGAGCGCGCCGAACTGGATGTCCGCGTGGGATTCGAGGTGGTGAACCACAGCCACGAGTCGGTGGGCTGTGGGCACTGGAACCTCCACAAGCTCGTGGACGGCGAGTGGTTCCGCGTCGCGCCCTCGCTCCACCTGTCGGACTGCCGGTCGCTCGCGCCGGGCGCCCGGCAGTCGTGGTCGCTGCGCGCGTTCAACGGCGAGGCCGTGCCGGCCGGCGAAACTAGTGGGGGCTGTCGAGACGGCGTGACGCGGGGGTATCTCGGCGGCGGCGAGTACGCCGTGGTCGCGGGCTACGGCCACCCCGCGGACGAGAGCGCGGCGCTCGTGGAACTGGTCGGCGACCCCGTCGAGGTCGTGCCTACCGAGGACGCGACCGTCGAAGTGGACGGCGACGCGGCGACGGTGACGACGAGCCAGTACGGCGACGGCGAGGACTCGCCGGACGCGACGTTCACGCTGACCCGTGTGGCGGACGCCGACGAGCGCCTCATCGCCGAGCAACTGATGGACCTCGGCCCGTTCTCGTCGGCGGGACACGGCCTGTGGAACGCCGTCGCGGCGGCGACCGAGGGCGTCGAGCGCGTGGTCGTCCGGACGGACGAACGCGACGCGGACGGCGCCGTCGGCTTCGAGGAGGGGCCGCGGCGGTTCACGTTCCGCGGGCAGGCCTACGAGGTCACGCGCGGCGAACCGGAGTGAGCTACTGCAACAGCAGCCACGCGCTGGCGACCGCGACGCCGCCGAGCGCGGTGGAGGCGACGGCGTGCAGGCGGAGGCGGTCGAGGACGCCGTGGTCGTGGTCGTCGAGGCCGCGGGTGGCGGCGGCGTGGACCTCGCTGCCGGTCTCGCACTCGGGGAGGAAGTCCATCGCGACGTGGAGGAAGATGCCGGCGGCGAACCCGAAGAGGACGGCGCGGAACGTGGCGCCCGTGGGGAACGAGAAGATGGTGACGACGAGCGCGGCGATGCCGACGCCCGCGGAGGGGAGCAACAGCATCATCGGGGAGCGGCCCTGCGCGGTGAGCCGGCGCGCGGCGGCGTAGCCCGCCGGCCCCTTGTGGGAGACGATGGCGAGGCCGAGCAGCGGGCCGAGGTCGGGCATCGCGGTGTAGACGACGCCGATGATGGAGCCGGCGGTCAGCGAGTGCGCGGCCAGCTCCGCGGACGTGCGGTCCAGCGGGAGGTCGCGGTGCGTGACGAGGTGGCCGATGGTGTGGGCGCCGAAGCCGACGAGGATGCCGGCGGCGATGCCGAAGCCGCCGGGCTTGGCGGCGTAGCCGATGGCCTGCGGGACGAGGAACGCGGCGGAGCTGGCGACCATCGCGCCGCTGGCGAGGCCGTACCCCCAGACGAGCCCGGTGGGGTGATCGGTGCTGGCGCGCGCGCCGACTGCGGCGGCGCCGGCCATCGCGGCGAACGCGACCCACGCGATGCCCAGTAGCTTCCGGGCTTCGCCGGTGCTGAAGACGTAGGCGGACAGCGCGAGGAACGCGACGAGACTGACGGCGCCGAGCCACGAGGTGCGGGACCTCGCGGCGGCGACGGACTGCGTGACAGACATTCAGTTATTAAATTATTGCGGAGAGTTAATACTGTGTCGGTTGGCCGGCACGCCGAAGACCCCCGGCCGCCTACGGCCGGTATGGACGTCGTCTCGATGGAGTGGCGGGACGTGTTGGTCGCGAGCTGGCCGGTCGACCCCGACGTCGTCGCCGCCCGGCTCCCCGACGGTGTCGAGGTGGACACGTTCGACGGGCGCGCGTGGCTGTCCGCGGTCCCGTTCGTGATGCGGAACGTCCGGCCGTTCGACGTTCCCGCGTCCATCGGCCGGACGTTCGGCGAACTCAACCTCCGCACGTACGTCACCGGCGACGCCGGCCCCGGCATCTACTTCTTCAACCTCGACGCGAACGACCGCCTCGGCGTCGCCCTCGCGCGCACGCTGTTCCAGTTGCCGTACTACCGCGCGGAGATGAACGTCACCCGGACCGGGGACGCTGTGGAGTTCCGGAGCCACCGCACGCACGGCGGCGTCCCGGACCTCGACTTCGACGCGACCTACGAGCCGGTCGGCGAGACCGAGACGGCCAGCCCGGGCACTCTCGAAGCGTTCCTGCTGGAGCGCTACCGCTTCTACACCGCCGGTCGCTCGCGGCTGTTCTGCGGCGAGGTCGCCCACGAGCCGTGGCGGCTCGCGCACGCGGACGCGACGTTCCGAACGAACGACCTCTTCGCGGCGAACGGCTTCGAGACGCCCGACTCCGTCCCCCACCTCGTCTACAGCCCGGGCGTGGACGTCACCGCCGAGCGCGTGCGCGTCGTCTAATCCGCGGCCCGCCAGTCACCGAGGTCCAGCACCGCGCCGTCGAGTCGCTCCGGCTCCGAGGCCGCCCACGTGAACAGCCCCGCGACCTCGTCGGGGTCGCGGCCGCCCATCCCGTGGAGCGCGGTGTCGACGGCACCCGGGTCCACGCAGCCGACCGCCTGCTCGCAGTCCGCCGCGAACTGCCGCGCGATTCCCTCCACGGCGGCCTTCGAGACGGCGTACGCTCCGAACCCGGGGTCCGAGTCGCGGGCGACGCTCCCGGTCGGAATCACCACGCGCCCCGTCTCGTCCATATGTGGGAGCGCCTCGCGGACGGCCGCGAACACGCTCCGGGCGTTCGTCCGCATCGTGTCGTCGAACGCGCTGTAGGACTCCTCGGGGAGCGGCGTCTCGCCCGCCGGCCCGTGGTAGACCGCCGCGCAGGGAACCACGACGTCGATGCCGGAGGCGTCGCCGGCCTTCGACGCCCGCTCCATGAGGCGTTCGAGCTCGTACTCGTCGCGGACGTCCGCCCGCAGGAACTCGCCGCCGAGTTCGTCCGCGAGTTCGCCGAGCGCGTCCCGGTCCCGGCCCGCGAGCACGACCGTCGCGCCCTCGTCGGCGAACGCCCGCGCGACCGCTTCGCCGAGGCCGCCGGTCGCACCCGTGACGACTACAGTTGTCATACCGGGACGACGGCGCGGGCGAGCGTAAAGCTCCCGGATGGCTCAGAGCCCGAGGTCGTCGGCGTGCACGTCGAGGAACTCCCCGACCGTGGTGTCGCGGAACGCCACGCGGTAGGACACGTCCACGATTGGTGCGTCCACGTCCACGAGGTCCGCCAGCGAGTGCGGCGTCCCCGCGACGACGACCTCGGGATCGACGTTTCGGATGGTGGCTTCGAGGTCCGCAATCTGCTCGTCGGTGTACCCCATCGCGGGCAGCAGCCGGTCGAGGTGGTCGTACTTCCGGAGGGTGTCGGCGATAGAGCCCACCGCGTGCCCGCGCGGGTCCAGCCGGGTGGCGTCGTAGCGCTCGGCGGCGACCGTCCCCGCGCCGAACTCCGTGCCGCCGTGCGTGAGCGACGGCCCGTCCTCGACGACGAGCGCGTCCTTCCCCCGAACGTCGTCGGGGTCGGGGACGCTCACCACGGAGTCCGCGTGGAGCACCTCGGCGTCCGGGTTCGCCTCGCGGACGTTCGCCACGACCGTCTCGATTTGCTCGTCGCTGGCGCTGTTCTCCTTGTTCACGACCACGACGTCCGCGTCCCGGAGGTTCGCCTCCCCGGGGTGGAAGGCGAGTTCGTCGCCCGCGCGCAAGGGGTCCGCGAGCACGACGTGGAGGTCCGGACGCACGAACGGGAGTTCGTTGTTCCCGCCGTCCCACACGACGACGTCGGCTTCGTCGCTGGCGCGCTCGACGATTTCGGCGTAATCGACGCCCGCGTAGACGACGTGCCCGCGCTCGACGTGCTGCTCGTACTCCTCGCGCTCCTCGATGGTGAGGCCCGCGAGGTCCGACGCGTCGGCGAAGCGCTCGACGCGCTTCTCCGCGAGGTCGCCGTACGGCATCGGCTCGCGCACGACCGCCACGTCGTACCCTCGGGACTGGAGTTCGCCCGCCAGCGCCCGCGCCACCTGACTCTTCCCGCAGCCCGTCCGCACCGCGTCCACCGCGAGCACGGGCACGCCGGCGTCCAACTGCATCTCGTCGGGGCCGACGACGCGGAAGTCAGCGCCCGCCGCCAGCGCCCGCGAGGCGACGTGCATCACCTCCTCGTGGGAGACGTCGGAGTACGAGAAGACGACCTCGTCGGCGCCGTGCTCGTCGATTGCGGCTTCGAGTTCGGACTCGGGGACGATTGGGATGCCGTCCGGGTGGTCGGGGCCCGCCAGTTCCGCGGGGAAGGCGGCGGTGTGGTCGCCCGTCTCGCCGAGGTTCTGCCCGGGCGCCGCGGTGAACGCGACGACGCGGTGGTCGGGGCTGTCGCGGAAGACCGTCAGGAAGTCGTGGAAGTCCCGTCCCGCCGCGCCCACGATGACGACTCGTCGCATACGCGCTGGTGGTCGGGCCACCACCGTAAGCCTACCCGCCGCTACCCGAGGAAGAACGTCGGGACGTACAGCACGAGACACGCGAGCGACCCCGCGCGGCCCACGGGCCGGCGCGCGTAGACGACCGCGAGCACGAGCGCGCTCGCGAGAATCATGTACCCGACAGAGGTGAGGACGCCGTCGACGCCGGTGACGGTGACGCCCGCGAGCGCGGCGCCGACGCCCAGCGAGAACAGCGGGTCCGTGATGTTCGAGCCCAGCAGCGTCCCCACCGCGATGCCGGTGCGGTCGCGGCGGACGGCGACCAGCGCCACCGCGATTTCGGGCGCGGTCGTCCCCAGTCCCGTGACGAGGCCGACGAGGTAGCTCGGCACGCCGAGGCTGACCGCGAGACGCTGGCCGCCGGTCACGAGGAGGTGGCCGCCGACGACCACCAGCGCGACGCCCAACAGGACGTAGCCCGCCGCACGCCGGAGCGACAACTCGGAGTCGGAGACGTGCTCGGCGTAGTCCTCGTACTCCGCGAGCACGGCGAGAAAGCCCACGTACGCCAGCACCATCAGCGCGCCCTGCACGCGTGTGACGGTGCCGGACTGGAGCGCGACCGCCATCACCGCCATCGCCGCGAGCATCCCGCCGCCGTAGACGCGGGTCTTCTCGCGGGCGACCGACAGCGGCGCCGCCAGCGAGAGGATGCCCACGCCGAGCGTAATCTGGGAGGTCGCGGACCCGACGATGTGGCCGACCACGAGGTCGCCGGAGCCGTACGCCGCCGCGTACAGCGACGTCGCGATTTCGGGGACGGAACTCCCGACGGCGACGACGGTGACGCCGACGAAGAAGGTCGAGACGCCGGCGTGGCGGGCGAGCGCGCTCGCGCCGTCCACGACGCGGTCGCCGCCGTAGACGAGCGTCGCGACGCCCGCCAGCAGCGTGAGCAGTGCCGCGAGCACGCTACCGGGCGCGGGCTACGGGCGGTCGGTCTGACACAGTACGCATCGGTCGGCTGGAGACACTCGAACGGGAAAACAGCCGGGGCCGACGCGGTCGACGGTGGGACGCCGCCACGCCCCGAGCGCGAATGATAGCCGGCTCAGGACTGCTCGACGACTATCCGGATCTCGTCGCCTTCTTCGAGCACGTACTCGCTGGGTGTGACCGGCTGGCCGTCGACGGTCACCGTGACCGACGTGTTGGCGTCGCTGTCTCGGTAGGTCGTTCCCTGGTAGGTGACCGACGACTCGGTGACGCCGATGTCGAGTGTCCCCATCGCGTATTCGAGTGTGACGCCCTGCGCGTGCCCGTGCCACTGAGTCCCGCCACCGTTCTCGAAGTGGAACGCGTCGGCCTGGAGCTGGTACTGCCCCTGACTGAAGTCGACCTGTTGGCCGTCGACGACCATCTCGATCGTCCCGTGGAAGTGGACGCTGCCGACGGCGCTCGGTTGCTGTTCGGCGTCGACGCTGCCGCCCGAGCCACCCGACTGCAGGAGGGTGAAGGCACCGACAGCGACGACGAGCACGACGAGGATGCCGCCGAGGGCGAGCGTACCCGTGGCGACGCCGGTGTCCTCGTCGCTGCTCCGGGACTCGACGCGCCGACGGTCGATGCGGCCGAGCTCCGCGGAGTGTTCGGCGTCGAGGTGGTCCAAGTACGCGTCCTCGCTGTCGAAGGACGCGTCGCAGTACTCGCAGTCAGCCATTACGTTCCATAGTCGGGGAGTCCATAGAAGCGTTGTGATTCGACCGAGTTTGCCGGCAGACCGCGTCCAGCGCCGTGCTGTCCGGAGGTCTCGCCACCGCCGCTCCGAGCAAACACTTGGGGTGCGGCGGACGACCGGCACGCTATGGGACCGCGCCGCGGTGGCATCTAGAGCCGTTCCAGTTCCTCGACCGTGCGCTCGCTGTCGTCGGCGTCGCCCGTATTCTTCGTCCCGGCCGGCTCGAACAGCACGACTTTCGTCTCCTCGTGGGCGACCGGGCGGTGTTCGACGCCCGCGGGTGCGACCGTCAGGTCACCGGGACCGAGGTGGACCGCGTCCTCGCGGTCGTCGTCGCGGTACTCGATGGTGAGGTCGCCGTCGACGACGTAGAACAGTTCGTCGGCGTCCTCGTGGGCGTGCCAGACGAACTCGCCGTCCAGCCGCGCGACCTTGACCTGTTGGTCGTTCAGTTCCGCGAGCACGCGGGGCTCCCACGTCTCCTCGAACGACGCGAACGCCTCGGCGAGCGAGCGAGCTTCCATGCCCGGTCGTGGGTGCCGGACGCCGAAAGGCCTTCGGCGCCGGCGGACGCGTGCGACCGACTCACAGACCGTAGCGGGGACGCAACCCGTTTGTACGGCGGTCTCCTGTCTCTGGTAATGAGTTATCGGATTGGGCTCGTGGGCAAGCCCTCTGTGGGGAAGTCCACGTTCTTCAACGCGGCGACGATGAACGACGTGCCGGAGGGCGCGTACCCGTTCACGACAATCGACCCGGCGGTCGGCGAGGCGTACGTGCGCGTGGACTGCGCGGCACCCGAGTTCGACGAGACCTGCACGCCCTCGACGGGCTACTGCGAGGACGGCACGCGGTTCGTGCCGACGAAGCTCGTGGACGTGGCGGGACTCATCCCGGGCGCTCACGAGGGCGCCGGCCTCGGCAACCAGTTCCTCACGGACCTCAACGAGGCGGACGTGCTCGTCCACGTCGTGGACTTCTCCGGGACGACGGACATGGAGGGCGAGACGACGGAGGGCCACGACCCCCGGAAGGACATCGACTTCCTCGAAGACGAGCTCGACCAGTGGTACCTCGACATCTTAGAGAAGGGCATCGAGCGCTTCGAGGGGCAGCACGCCGGCGACACCGACCTCGAGGAGGCGCTCGCCGAGCAGATGAGCGCGTTCCGCACCACCGACGAGGAAATCAAGCAGGTCATCCTCGCGCTCGGCCTCGAACTCGACCCCGCGATGTGGGACGACGAGGACCGGATGGAGCTCGCCCGCGAGATTCGCAAGCGCACGAAGCCGATGGTCGTCGCCGCGAACAAGATGGACACCCCCGAGGCGCAGGAAAACTGGGAGACCATCACCGACGACCCCGACTACGACCACCTGACGTTCGTGCCGACGAGCGCGCACGCCGAGAAGGCGCTCAAGCAGGCCAGCGAGAGCGGCGTCGTCGACTACCTCCCCGGGAGCGACGACTTCGAAATCACGGGCGAGGTCGGCGACGAGCAGGCCGCCGGACTCGAGTCCATCCGGGAGTTCCTCGGGGAGTTCGGCGGCACGGGCGTCCAGCAGGCCCTGGAGGCCGCGCTGTTCGACGAACTCGGCGTCGTCCCCGTCTTCCCGGGGTCGGCGAACGGCCTCGGGACGACCGACGGCCGCGTCCTCCCGGACGTCTTCCTGCTGCCGGAGGGCGCGACCGCCGAGGACTTCGCGTACCACGTCCACAGCGACGTCGGCGACGGCTTCCTGCACGCCAAGGACTGCCGCGCGAACCGCCAGATTGCGGCCGACCACGAACTGGACCCGCGGGACGTCGTGGAAATCGTCACGACGAACTGACGGCCCCGGAACCGACACGTTGAGGGCGGCGACCGCCGACACTCCGGCCATGTCGCCGTGGCTGGTGTTGCTGGTCGCCGGGCTGTTCGAGACCGTTTGGGCAATCGGACTGGCGTACACGGACGGCTTCACGGAGCCGCTGCCGTCGGCCGCGACGCTGGCCGCGATGGGCGTCTCGGTGTTCCTGCTGTCGCGCGCGGTCGAGCAGATTCCGGTCGGGACCGCGTACGCCGTCTGGACGGGCATCGGCGCAGTCTCGACCGCGATTCTGGGCGTCTACCTCTTCGACGAGCCGGTGTCGGCGGTGCGCGCGGGCTGCATCGCGCTCGTGGTCGTCGGCATCGCGGGCCTACAAGTCACGAGCAGCGGCCACGCCTAGAGCACGACGCCCGAGCGCAAGAGTGCGATGAGTCCCGTCAACACGGGAATGCCGAGCAGCGTCGTGACGAGCACGCACGTCGAGACGTACTCGGGGACGGAGACGCCGTCGGAGCGCGCGCCGGCGGCGAACTCGCCGACGAGGATGACCGGCGTCACGGCGGCGGGCATCGCGGCTTCGAGGACGAACACGCGCGCGACCGTCACGTCGCCGAACGGGACGGCGAGCGCGACGGCGAGCCCGACCAGCGGCGCGACCCCGAGCTTGAGGACGGTCGCGGGCCACGTCCGCGACACCGCCGCGCCCGTGTCGGTGCGCGCGATTTGGATGCCGAGCACGAGCAACATCACGGGGATGGAGGCGTCCCCGACGAGCCGCAGCGTCTCCATGCTCGTGCTGGCGGCCGGCGGGACGACGCCGAGCGCGCGCGCCGCGAGCGCCGCGACGACGGCGTACACCAGCGGCAGGCGGAACACGCGCCGGACGCCGACCAGTCCCGCGGAGCCGCCGCTCCGGGAGGCGGCGTAGACGCCGACGGTGTACATCAGCACGGACTGCACGGAGAGGAACACGACCGCGGTCTGCCGGCCGACCTCGCCGAACGCGAAGTCCGAGACGGGGATGCCGAGGTTCCCGGAGTTCGTGAACATCGCGACGAGCACGAGCGCGCTCAGGATGGGCTCGCGCTCGCCGACGACGCGGCCACCGACCTCCGCGACCAGCCACATCGCGAGCGTGAACGCGACGATGGCGAGGGTCAGCCACTGGAGCGTCGAGGCTGCGAGCGTCGAACCCGCGAGACTGTGGAAGACCAGCGCGGGCGCGAGCACGTAGACGACCACGGTGTTCAGCGGCTGCGGGTCGACGTCGCGGAACGTCGCGAGCACGTAGCCGACGGCCGCGATGGCGACCGTCGGCCCGACCGCACCGAGGAAGATGCCGGCGACGTCGACCATCAGCCAGTGACCTCCGGCCGACGCGAGCGGTTCGCGGACGTGGCGGCTGGTGGCTCCGGGAGCACGATCTCGTTTCGATGCTCGCAGTTGGGACGTTTCTGTATTTCGACCGCCGCGAGAACCCCGGTCGCGTGCGGCGTGGTACCACGCCTTCCCGTTGATTTAAACGTCTCGGACGGCTACGTAAGTTGTGAGCGAAGATTCTGGGCGCCGCAACCTGCGGATGCCCAACGGAGACGAGCTTTTCGCCGTCGTGACCGAACACAACGGCGGGAACCACGTGCGAGTGCAGTGCGAAGACGGTGAGAACCGGATGGGCCGCATCCCCGGCCGAATGAAGTACCGGACCTGGATCAACGAGGGCGACGTCGTCCTCGTCGAGCCGTGGGACTGGCAGGACGAGAAGGCCAACATCGAGTGGCGCTACGACGAGCAGGACGCCGACCAGCTCCGCGAAGAAGGCCACATCAACTGAACCGCGGCGCCGCGTAGTTCTGCAGTTTTCTCCCGTATTTCGACGCCGGAGCGGCGGCGCTACTCCTCGTCGGTCAGCGACACCGTGAGCACGGGAACGTCCGCGGAGGTGACGACCTCCCGGGAGACGCTGCCGAGCATCGAGTTCTGGAAGTCGCCGCGCCGCGTCCCCATCACGACGAGGTCGACGTCGGCGTCGCCGGCGTAGTCGAGAATCTCCTCGCCGGGGTCGCCGCGGCGCAGCTCCGTCTCGACGGCGACGCCCTCGGCCTCGAAGGTCTGTTTCGCGTCGCTGAGCGCGCCCCGGCCCTCCGCGCGGAGCTGTTCGACGGCTTCGCTCTGCATCGCGTCGTCGAGCGTGAGGAACGCGCGGTCGTCGACCACGTAGAGCACGTGGACGGTGGCGTCGCGGCGCGCGGCGATGTCCGCGGCGTGCGCGAACACCTTCGGCGAGGCGTCGCCGCCGTCCGTCGGGACCAGAATCCGGTCGTACATGCTCGCCGGTAGCACCGACGCCGTAATAGGCGCCGGGATTTCGCTCGGCCGGCCGGCGCCACGGAGCCGTCGCTGCGTGTCGTAGCTCCGAAAGAAACGCTAGTGTCTGTGTCGCCGTGAGGCGACGGAAAGAGCCGAATTAGAGCCGGACGACGTTCGTCGCGCGCGGACCCTTCTCAGCCTCTTCGATGTCGAACTCGATCTCGGTACCCTCGGTGAGGTCCTCGCCGCCGACGTCCTCCATGTGGAAGAAAACGTCCTCGTCCGCGTCCTCAGTCTCGATGAAACCGTAGCCGCCCGTGTCGTTGAAGAAGTCAACCGTACCGTTTGCCATTACGACCAGACGAAGGCCGGGGACACGGTTAAGGGTTGGCATCCGCCCGTTCGACCGGCGAACGCACGCGACACGAACGCTCGGGGCTTGCAGCGACAGTTCGAGCGGCCAACTGATTTTTGGCGGCTTGGGCCGCACGCTTCGGTGATGGCGACACACCACATTCCGAAGGGCGTGAGCCTCGACACGCTCCGGGAGATCATCGCCGGCTGGGACGCGGTCGGCGCCGCGGCGGAGCCGAAGTACACCACGGCCGTGGAGGAAGCCACGGACATCAGCGACGCGGTCGGCCGGCAGACGCGGTTCCTCGAAGACGTCGGGGTGCTCACCGGGGAGGGACAGCAACACCGGCTGACCGACCGCGGGCAGGCGCTGGCGGGCGCGCTGGCGGTCGACGACGAGGAGCGGGCCAGCGGCCGCGCCCGCGAACTGCTGGCGGACTGGCCGGTCACGGAGGAACTGCGCGGTATCGTCCGCGGGAACCCCAGCACGGAGGACGAACTCGTGCCGCTCGTGGCCGCCATCACGGGCCACGACCCCGAGGCGAGCCGCGTCCGGAGCGGCATCACCACGCTGCTGGAGCTGTACGACTGGGTGGGGTTGCTGGACCGCGACGAGGACGGGACGTATCGCCTCCCCGAGGGCGAGCGCGCGCCGAGCGACGGGGAGGACGGGGCGACTGGCGAACGCGAGCCCGAGGCCACCGCGGCGGTCGGCCGGGTCGCCGCGGCGGCCGAATCCGCGGCCGAGGACGTCGAAACCACGGCCGAGCACGCGGAGACGGCGAGGGAGGCGGCAGAAGCGGCCGCCGCGGACGCCCGCGAGGCGGCCGAGCGCGCGGACGCGGCCAGCGAGTCCGTCGAGCGGACCGTCGAGAACGTCGAGTCCGCCGCCGAGGGCGTCGAGACCGCGGCCGAGCGGGCGCGCCACCGAATCCAGTCGATTGCCGAGGCCGCCGAGGCCGCAGAGGCGACCGTCGACGAGGCCAGCGAGGCCGTCGAGTCGGTCGCGGAGACGGTCGAGAGCGCCGAGGAGCGCGCGCCAGCGAGCGCCAGTGACGCCGCCGAGGGAGCCGAAGCGACGGCTGAGTCGGCGGCGAGAACCGTACGGGAGGACGTCCAGGCCGCGGAGCCGGCAGTCGAAGCCGCCGAGGAGACGGTCGAATCGGCGGTCGAGCCGGCAACTGAGGCCGTCACGGAGACGGCCGAGTAGGGTGGTGAAGCGGTGGAGTCCGCCGCCGAGCCGGTGGCCGAGGACCTCGAACCCGCCGTCGAGCGCGTCGAGGCGGCCGAGGGAGCGGCGGCGGAGCCGGCGACGACGCCCGAGTCCGCGGTCGAGTCGGTGCAGGACGTCGCGCGCGAGGCGAGCCGCGGCATCAGCCCGGGAGCCGACGGCGAAGCCGAAAACGAGAGCGACGCCGCCGCAGGGCCTGCCGGCGCGTCGCTCCCGCCGGAAGTCGAACTGGAGCTGGACGACGGCACGAACGTCCACATCGCGGTCGGGGACGACGACGGCGTCGAGATTTCCGTCGACGGCGACGTCGATTTGGCGGACTTGAGCGTGGGCGGCGACCTCGACGTCGACGGAGTGGCGGGCGCGTCCGACGACCTCCAGCCCGACGGCGGCGAGCCCGAGCCGGACGTCGAGGTCTCCGAGGACGACGGGGCGGTGACCATCGAGGTCGGCGCCGACCCCGGAATCACGATTTCGGTCGGCGGCGAGGAGTCCGGCAAGGCGGGCGAAGAGGGCGCAGAAGAAGGTGAAGCAACGGCCGAGGAAGGCGAGGAGAGCGAAGAGGGAGAAGCGGCGGCCGAGGAAGCGGAAGCAGAAACGACGGAGGAAGAAGCCGAAGAAGGCGAAGCGGAAGCCGAAGAAGGTGAAGCACCCGAGGAGGCCACAGAGTCCGAAGAGAGAGAGGCGGCTATCGAGGGAGGCGAAACAGAAGCCGAGGAGGCGGCTGAGGCGGCGGAAGCGGCAGCGGGCGAGGTGGCGGAGACGGCCGAAGCGGCCGGGGAAGCAGCCGAAGCGGCCGAGGGAGCAGCGGAGGCAGGCGAGGCGGCGGCCGAAGGAGAAGCATCAGCGGCCGGCGAAGCGGGTGGAGAAGCCGCGGAAGGAGCGGCAGAGGAAGCGGGTGAGGCGGCGGAGTCCGCGGCGGCGACGGGCGACGTCGAGGACGGAGAGGTTCCCGGCGAGGCCATCGAGGCGCTCGTGGAGGCGGCGGGCGCCTCGGACGTCGAGTCGCTGGTGGACGAAATCGAGACCGCTACCGAGGCGACAGCGGAAGCGAACGGCGACAGCGGCGAGTCGGGCGACGAGCACGCGCTCTCGCTGGAGGTGGACGTGGACGCGGACCCCGAGGACCTCGAAGTGCTGGTGGGGAGCATCCGGCGGGGGCTGCTCAGCGAGGACGCGGAGGACTAGAACAGGCGGTCGGTGGCGACGGCGGCGCCGTCGACGAGCGCTTCGAGTTTCTTCCACGCGATTTCGGGGTGGACCATCGCGAGGCCGGCCTGCGTGTCGAACCCGCAGTCCGGCGCGGCGACGATGCGCGTGGGGTCGCTGACGGCGTCCGCGACGCGCTCGATGCGGTCGGCGACGACGTCGGGGTGTTCGACGACGTTCGTCTTCACGTCCACGACGCCCGGCAGCAGGTCCCAGCCGTCGGGTAGCGGGTGTTCCGCGACGACGCGGTACTCGTGTTCGTGGCGGGGGTTGGCCTGCTCGATGGAGATGCCGCCGATGTTCAGTTCGTAGAGTTCCGGGAGGACGTCTTCGAGCGACGTGTCGCGGTGGTGGGGGCCCTCGTAGCTCCCCCAGCAGGTGTGGACGCGAATCTGGTCGTCGGGGATGTTCTCGGTGGCCTCGTTGAGCGCGTCCACGTGCAGGCGGACGATGGGCTTGAGCTTCTCGACGGGGCGGTCGCCGAAGCCCCGGTGCCCGGTCGTCAGCAGGTCCGGGGCGTCGAGGTGGAGGATGGCGCCGGTGTCGGCGATGGCCTCGTACTCCTCGCGGAGCGCGTCACCGACAGCGTGGACGAACTCTTCGTGGGAGTCGTAGTGCTCGTTGACGAGCGTCGCGGCCGCCACCCCCGGGGAGGCGGCGGTCAGGAACGTGCCCTCGAAGTCGGCGTCGACGGCGTCGAGCGCGTCCGCGAACGTCTCGATTTCCTCCGCGACCGCTTCGGTGCCGTCGTACTCGACGGGGCCGGTGACCGCGGGCTGTTTCGTGAGGTCGATGGTCTCGGTGTCGAAGGCGTCGCTGGCGTACTCGGGGAAGTCCGCGAGGTCGTCCCACAGCGGGGCGTCGCGCTCGCCGCCGACGCCGGAGAGGCGGTTGGCGACGTACCAGTTGAAGGAGACGCGGGGCTGTTCGCCGTTGTTCACGACGTCGAGGCCGACCTCCGACTGCTTGCGGACGACGGACTCGGTGGCGTCCTGTACGGTTCGCCGCCACTGCTCGGCGTCGATGTCCTCGCCGTCTTGGCGGCGCTGGAGGAGGTCGAGGAGGTCGGGGTCGCGGGGGAGACTGCCGACGTGCGTCGTGGAGATGTGCTCGTCGCTCATTCGTCGTCAGACCAGAGGCCGACGGCCGGGATATGACTTGCGGTAGTATATCAACTCAGAATATTCTCAATGGTTATACGATGGGGCGTCGGTCACGCTCGCGTCGGCACTCGAAGCGGAGAGTCGGCCTCGGTACTCATAGGGCTCGTCGTCCCGCGGGAGCCACCCCGGGTCGGCCCGGTTGCGTCGTCATCGGCCACGTGGCGGTACTGGAGCCACGGACAAGAGGATTCCGAGCGCGGGCGGCGCCGGTCAGACGCCGTCGGGCATCGCGTGGTTGGCGTCGTCGGCGAGGTTGCGGAGGCGGGCGGAGCCGCCGGCGTCGAACTGGGACTGGCACCGGGCGACCCACGACGCCGCGTCGTCGGCCGGCGGCGTGGCCTGCGCCGTCTCGGCGGGCGTCGCCTCGGTCGGCGCGTCGGTGGTCGGGCTCGATTCGGTCGCGTACTGGGGGTGTGTGCTCACGAGTGGGGTGTGTAGCGGGTCGGTCTGGAGGCTGTACGGCCGGAAGGAGTCACTCGCGTACAGGTACGACCGACATGACGTGTCCCGGACTGCGACGCGAACTATAATAAAAGTTCCTGTACGTCCACGGGGCGCGAGACGGCGGACTGGCGGGCGTCGAATCCGGGCGGCGGAGAACGGAGTCGAGCGGTGGGTCGCGGCGCAGGCGCGTCAGTCGTCGGCGGCGGCGCTAGCGGTGGCGTCGTCGGCGTCGGCGTCCGCGTCGTCGAGGCGCGGGAAGTTCCGGATGGTCGCGTCGCGGAACGCGTCCTCGTCGAACTCGTGG
Organism: Halobacterium hubeiense; assembly: GCF_001488575.1. Taxonomy (NCBI): domain Archaea; kingdom Methanobacteriati; phylum Methanobacteriota; class Halobacteria; order Halobacteriales; family Halobacteriaceae; genus Halobacterium; species Halobacterium hubeiense. The sequence continues at coordinate 1,910,462 of NZ_LN831302.1, read as the reverse complement.
TCGTCGTCGAAGAACTCCAGCAGCTGCTCGGTGTCCCGCATCGCGTTCTTCAGGCACGTGGAGGCGCCCGGCGACGGCGTGATGTTGAAGATGATGCCGTCGCCCGTAATCTTGGCCTCCCCCATGTCCAGGGACTTCGCCTCGGTGTCCACGATCTGCGGGCGGACGCCGCCGTAGCCCTTCGCGCGCTCGATGTCGTCGAGGGTCGCGCTCGGCACGACCTTCTGGACCTCCGGGAGGAACGTGCGCTTCCCGATTTCGGGCACGTCGTAGACGAGGTTGCGGACGACGTACGGGAAGAGGATGCGGTCGGCGAGGATGTTCGCGTAGCTCAGGAACGAGTCGACGTTCAGCCCGAACACGTCGAAGAAGTCGCCGACGGTGTCGAGTTCGCCGCGTTCGAGCGTCGGCACGAGCTTCGCGGTCGGCCCGAAGCGCGTGATGGAGTCGTCGTGGACGTCGGCGTCGCCGTGGACGGCGGCGAACGGGAGCTTCTTCATCTGGAGGGTGTAGACCTTCCCGTTGAGGAAGTCCTCCGCGAGGAAGAAGCTCCCCGCGACCGGCAGCAGGCTCATGTTCTCGCCGTAGCCCATCTGCTTGGCAATCTGGAGGCTGTGCGAGCCCGCGGCGACGACGGCCACGTCGCTCTCGAACCAGCCGGCGTCGGTCTCCACGAGGAACTCGTCGCCCGTGTCGTTGATCTCCTCGACTTCCGTACCGGTGTAGACGTCGACACCGTCCACCTCCTTCGCCTCGTCGACGAACGACTGGGCGGTCATCCCGTAGTCGACGACGTAGCCGTCCGGGGTCTGGAGCGCGAGCATCTCCTCGTCGGGGTCACGTCCCTCGACGACCTTCGGCTCCAGTTCCGCGATTTCCTCGCGGTCGATGGCCCGGAGCTTCGGGTAGAGGTCGCCGAAGCCCTCCTCGTGGTAGCGCTGTTCGAGCTTCTGGACTTCCTCGTCGCCGACGCCCAGCACCATCTTCGAGCGCTTGCTGTGCATCTCGCGGTCGGGGTCGGCGCCCTCGAGGTAGCCGGCGAGCAGCTCCGCGCCCTCCTTGACGTCCTCGGCCTTCTCGAGGGTGTAGTTCGTCTCGATGTCCCCGAAGTGCAGCGTCTGGGAGTTGTTCGTGCTGTGGGAGTTGATGGCCGCAATCTCGTCTTCCTTCTCCACGAGCGCGATGTTCTCGATGTCCGTGAACTTCGCGGCCGTGTACAGCAGCGAAGCTCCGCTGATACCCCCGCCGACGATGAGTAGGTCGTATTCGTCTCTCATGGTTGTGGCTCCCGCGCGTACTCCGTACAGTTTCGTGGGTTGCGATTCGACTACTTAACTCTCCCTTTCTCCGCACGAGCGCAAGAATTTCGAAACGTCGAAAACGAAGGCTACAGGGCTTGTAGGAGTATTTTTCGCGATAAAGTCGCCACGTGACGAAGGGGTGTTTCGTCAGTCGTCGTCAGTTGTGGGCGCCGGGGCGGCGCGCTCGGTCGCGCCGACGACGCGGTCGATGGCGTCGGCGCCCAGCACCGCGAACGCGACGAACCCGACCTTGCTGATGAAGTCGAGGTAGACGACGACGATGGCCTCCATCTCCGGCTGGAGGACGCCGATTCCCGTGGGCGCGAGCAGCCACACCACCGGGTACAGCGTCCACAGCACGACCGTGAGGTTCCGCAGCGTCGTGAACGTCGCGTCCACGCGCGGGTCGGCGTCCTCGCCGAGCGCCGCCGGGAGCGTGCGCAGCAGCCCGTACAGGAGCGCGACGTACGCGACGCAGCCGACCGCGTAGAACGCCCACTTCTCGGGCGCCGGCGTCAGCGCCGCGCCGATGCCGGCCGCGATGACGACCACGTCTGCCACCACGAGCACGGCGTAGGTCCGCTTCCCGGGGCGGGAGAGCATCGCGAGGTACAGCACGAGCAGCGGCGTCGTCGCCAGCCAGTCGGCGTACCGCGCGAGCTGGACCGTGTAGCCGTTCACGTCGAGGCTGCCGACGCCGACCGCCATCAGCGCGTACGCGACCGCGGCGATGCCGGTGACGCCGATGAGTACGGCGTCGAAGCGCCGCCGCGAGGGGTTGTAGATGGCGTCGCGCACGGGCAACAGCGTGCCGAGCGCCATGCCGACCGCGCCGACCCAGAACCACGTCTCGGGCGTCACTGCAGGTCACCCCCGTCGCCGCGGGCGTCGAAGTCCGCGAGCAGGTCTTCGAGCGTGACCGCGCGCTCCGCGAGATTCGCCGCGGCGTCCCCGACCTCCGAGAGCGTCTCGGTCTGTTCGTCCGCCGCGTCCGCGACGTCCGTGGACTGCGCCGCGGTCTCCTCGCTGATGCTGGCGACCTCGTCGACAGCGGACGCGACCCGCGAGGCGGCCTCCGCCTGCCGGTCGGTCGCCTCCCGAATCTCGCCCGCGGCGGAGTCCGTCTGCGCGACGAACTCCACGACGTCGTCGAGGGCGTCCGCGGTCTCGTCGACGGTGGCGCGGCCGTCCGCGACGTGCTGGCTGGTCTCGCGCATCTCGTCGGCGACGTCGCTGACCTGCTCCTGTAAGTCCAGCAGCCGGTCCTCGACGTCCTGAGCGGCGGCGTGGGACTCCTCGGCGAGCCCCTTGACCTCGTCGGCGACCACCGCGAACCCGTCGCCCTCCGCGCCGGTGCGCGCGGCCTCGATGGACGCGTTCAGCGCCAGCAGGTTCGTCTGCTCGGCGATGTCCGCGATGACGTCGACGACCTCCCCGAGGTCGTCCATCTCGCCGTCGAGGGCGTCCATCGCGGCCGCCGCGGCCTCGGCTTCCTCCGCGACCTCGTCCATCGTCGCGACCGCGTCGTCGGCGGCGTCCTGCCCGTCCTCGACCGCGTCCGCGGCCTGTCCGGCGGTGTCGGCCAGCGACGCGACCGTCTCGGCGACCTCCTCGGCGCTCGCGGAGAGGTCGTCGACCTCCCCGGCGACCTCGTGGAGGCGCTCGGTCTGCTCGGTCGCGCCGTCGGAAATCTCGTCCACCGCGCCGGAGACGTCCGCGCTGGCGTCCATCGCGGCGGTCGCGCCGTCGTCCACGCTCGCGGCCGCGGTGGAGACGTGGTCGGCGAACGACGACGCGGCGGCGACGCTGTCCTCGATGTCGTCGAGCATCGCGTTCAGCGAGCGGCCGACCCGCGCCATCGCGTCGTGGTCGCGGTCGGCGTCCACGCGCCGCGTCAGGTCGCCGTCCGCGACCGCGGTCATCGCGTCGTCGTAGTCGGCGGCCGCGGCCTCCAGTTCGCGTGCGGTCTCTTGGGCGGACTGGCGGGCCCGCTCGGCTTCCTCGCGCTGGGCCTCGGCGTCCTCGCGGGCGGCCTCGGCGTCGGCCTTCGCGGCCTCCGCCTCCGACAGCGACTCGGACAGCGAGTCCCGCATCCGGCGGAACGACGCCGCGAGCGTCCCGAACTCGTCGTTCCGGTTGGTCTCGATGGTGGTGTCGAGGTCGCCGTCGGCCATCTCGTCGGCGCGCGCCGAGAGCTGGCGCAGCGAGACGACCGTCGTGGAGCCGAGCGTCACGCCCACGAGCGCCAGGCTCACCACGGTCAGGAGGATGAGCCCGACGACGCTGGACGCGACGTAGTCGCCGAGCGCGAACGCCTGACTCGCGGGCGCGTGGACCATCACGGTCCAGTCCGCGCCGGCGACGGGCGCCGCCGCCATCACGGTGCCGCCGTGGTTCATGAACGTCGATTCCGACAGCGAGCGCTCGAGCATCGACGCGCTGCCCTCGTGGCTCGCCAGCACCTGTGAACCATCGGTGTGTGCGACGTTCGTCCCCTCGCTGTTCACGACGACGGTGTCGCTCCCGTCCACGACCTCGCCGAAGCCGCCGGTGAGCTCGTTGACGTTCACCAGGTAGACGAGGCGCTTCTCGGCGGCGCCGTCCACGGGCGATAGCACGGCGACGACCGGGAAGTCGACGGCGTCGAGCTCGAACGGCGCGGTCACGGCGACGCCGTCGGCGCTCTCGAACGCCGGCGGGTCCGTGGCGAACGCCGCGCCCTGCTCGCCGGCGTCCACGCCGGCTAGCTGGTCGCTGGAGCTCTCGACGATTTGCTGGCTGTCGGCGTCGTAGTAGCTGACCGCGGCGACGCCGTCGGGCAGCGAGTCGCTGGCGGCCAGCTCGTCGAGGAACGACGAAATCTGGTCGCGGTCCCCGGACGCCAGTTCCGGCCGCGAGGACGCAAGCCGCGTCTGACCGCGCACGTTGTCGAGGAACGCGTCCAGTTGCGCGGCGCGGGCGTCCGCGGTCGCGGACAGCTCCGAGCGCACGTCCTCCTGTAGCTGGTCGTTGGTCTGCTGGTACACCATCGCGCCGACGCCGACGGCAATCGCGACGACGACGAGTAGGGCTACGGCGAGCTTCGCTCCGTAGCTCCCCCTGACTCGTTCGAACTGGCGGGCAATCCCCATCTTCCTTCCTCTGGTCACCGGGATACGACAAAAGGGTTCGCCCCCGATTTTCGCTCGTGATACTGTCTCGCGGCGAGGTTCGCCGGTTGCGGGTCGCGCGCTCAGAGCCCGGTCGGGTGGTCGAGGAACGTCGTCTCCACGCCCCAGTCGTCGGCGACCGACTGGAGCGCGCGCACGCCCAGCGTCTCCGTGGCGTAGTGGCCCGCGAGGAACACCGAAATGCCGGCCTCCCGTGCCTCGTGGTAGAGCTTCTGCTTGCCCTCGCCGGTGACGAGCGCGTCCACGCCGTCGGCCTCGGCCTCCCGAATCCAGTCCGCGCCGCTCCCGGTCAGCACCGCCACGTCCTCGATGGTGTCCGGGCCGAAGTCAAGCACCTGCACGCCGCCCTCGGGGTCGAGTTCGTCGTCGAGCGTCGCCGCGAGTTCGTCCGCTGTGAAGCCCGTCGGCGCCGTGCCGCGCGACCCGAGGTGTTCGCCGGCGTGCGCCCCGAACGGCGCGCGGTTCTCCAAGCCGAGCCGGTCGGCGAGCCGCGCGGCGTTCCCGAGTTCCGGGTGGCCGTCCAGCGGGAGGTGGGCGGCGTACAGCGCGCAGTCCCCGTCCAACAGCGCTTGCACGCGGTCGTACTCGCGGCCCGTCACCGCGTCGATGCCGCCCCAGACGACGCCGTGGTGGACGACCAGCAGGTCCGCGCCCCACTCGACGGCCGCCTCGATGGTCGCGGTCGCGGCGTCCACCGCGAACGCCACCCGCTCGATTTCGGCGTCCCCGGGGCCGACCTGCAGGCCGTTCGTTGCGGCGTCCTCGTAGTCGTCGACGCGCAATCGCTGGTCGTACTTCGCGACGATGTCCGAGAGGTCCATGTGCGAGTGCGCGGGCTCCGGGGACTTCTAGGCGTCGGCGTACCTTTTGCTGCGCGCGGCGCGAAATCGCGCCGCGCTGGCAAAAGCTACGCTAAAAGCCGTCGAGCCTCCCGGTGGTCGGCTCTCGGCCCGCTCACTCGCTGTGCTCGTTCGCGGTGAGTGTTCTCTCAGAGTCGGGACGCGCTACGCGTCGGCGTGCGCGTGGACGAACTCGCGGACGAGTTTCGCGGCGAGCGTGGCGGCCTGGCCGTCGTCGCGGTCGTTGACCTCCACGACGTCGAAGCCGACTGACTGCGGCGCGAGCGCGCGAACGTGGTCGCGCATCGTCGCGGAGTCGAGGCCGAACGGCTCCGGCGTCCCGGTTCCGGGCGCGTACGCCGGGTCCGCGGCGTCGATGTCCACGGACAGGTAGACCGAGCCGTCGAAGTCGGGCGTCCAGTCGGCGGCGTCGCCGGGTTCGACGACCGTTACGTCGCTCTCGGTGGCGCGCTCCCACTCGGCCTCGTTGCCCGAGCGCGCGCCGACGACGACTGCTTCGTCCGCCACGTCGAGCGCGTGCCGGGTGACCGTCGAGTGACTGAGTTCGTCGCCGCCGAGTTCCTCGCGGAGGTCGAGGTGCGCGTCCAGCGCGACGAACACGTCGGGGTCAGCGGCGCGCACACCTGCGACCGAGACGGTGTGCTCACCACCGAGCAGGACGGGCACGGCGTCCGCCCAGTGGACGTCCGTCAGGACGCCTTCGAGATACTCCAGGTACTCGGCGGTGTCGTGCCACGCGTGGACGTCGCCGTGGTCGGTGACGTTCAGCTCGGAGAAGTGCGTCCCCGTCGCGGGGTGGAAGTCCTCGAAGGTGCGCGCGAACTTCCTGATGCGGTCCGGGCCGAAGCGCGCGCCCGGACGGAACGACGTAGAGACGTCCAGCGGCGCGCCCACGGCGACGTAGTCCGCGTCGTCGAACGGCGCGTCCGCGGACTCGTCGACGGGGCTGGCGCCGGGGAACATCCGTTACTGGAGAATCTTGCGCTTGTCCTCGAACTCGAGGAACTCGATGTTGTCGTCCGCCGAGAGGTCGAGGTCGGCGGGAATCTGCATCGTCACGGTCTCGTAGGTGTCGAGGTCCATGACCTGCGCGACCGTCTCGGACTCCAGCGAGACGACCTGACCCTGCTTTCGCTCGATGATGGGAATCCAGACCTTCGCGTCGACGGGCTGGCTGAAGCTGCGCTTCTTCCCGTCGAAGACGCCCTCGGCCTCGACGCGGGCCTTCGCGCTCCCGTGCTTGCCGGGCTTGGCGGTGCTGTAGGCGTTGATCTGACACGGCGTGTCCTCGATCATCACGTAGTTGCCTTCCTGCAGTTCCCGGACTTCTGTCTGCTCTTTCGCCATACGCCCGGATTCACGCCTGCCGTGTATAAACGGTTTGGAACGCCGGCCGGCCGGGAGAGGCCCCCACACTCGCGGAGACGGCAACGTGAGATTGGGGCAGACCCGTGCAGTTCAGAGCACGTCGTCGACGCGCGCCAGCCCCTCGCGGAGTTCGTCAGTCGGCAGCCCGAAGCCGAGCCGGAAGTAGCCGTCGTAGGACTCCCCGCCCGTCGAGAAGCAGTCCCCGGGCGCGAGCACGACGCCGGCGTCCTCGACGACCGTGCGGCAGAAGTCCCGCGACCCCTCGAAGCCGTCGGGCACGCGCAGGAAGACGTTACAGCCCACGGGGTCGGGCCAGTCGAGGCCGTGGTCGCGCGCCCACCCCGCCGTAATCTCGTGGTTCTCCCGGACGTGCGCGAGCGCCTCCGACCGCAAGTCATCTGACTCGCCGTCGAGGACCTGTCGAGCGACGTGCTGGCCGAACTTCGACGGGGAAATCGTCGTGTAGTCCTTCCAGCGCTCCGCGGCCGAGACCACTTCCTCGGGGCCGGCGAGCCAGCCGAACCGGAGGCCGGCGAGCCCGTACGCCTTCGAGAGGCTGGCGGTGCTGATGCCGTACTCGCCCATGCTCGCGACCGGCGGGACCGGGTCCTCGGCGAGCAGCCGGTACACCTCGTCGCCGAGCAGGTAGGCGTCGTTGTCGGCGGCGACCTCGTAGAGCGCGCGCATCGCGTCCTCGGGATGCTTGCGGCCGGTCGGGTTGTTCGGGTTGTTGACGACCACTAACTCGGTCTCGGGCCGCACCGCCTCCGCGACCGCGTCCACGTCCAGCGTCCAGCCGGGTTCGTCCAGCGGCACTCGCGTCACGTCGCAGATGGAGTCGGGGACGGCGTGGAGGCTCTGGTAGGTCGGCGTGACGACGACCGCGTGGTCGCCGGGCGAGAGCAGCGACTGGAACGCGAGGAAGTTCGCTTCCTGCGTCCCCACGGTACAGAGCACCTCGTCGGCGCTCCGGCCGTAGTCCGCGGCAATCGTCCCGCGCACGTCGGGCGCGCCGGCCGTCGGAATGACGTAGCCGAGGTCGCCGGGGTCGGTGTCGAAGCGGTCCGCCGGGAGGCTGCGGACGCCGCTCTCCGCGAGCATCACGTCGGCGTCGTGCTCGTACTCCGCGAACCACCGCTCCAACTCGAAGGGTTCGACGTCCATACCCGACGTTCTCGCGGCGGCGTGAAAACAGGGACGGCGCCGGCAGTCAGTCCTCGCGGCGCTGCCCGAGGTTCTGTCGCGTGAACTGCGGAGTCGCCAGCGTCCCGCGGCGCTTCCGGAACGACCGGTAGAGCCCGACCCCGACCGCCGCCGTGAACGCGGCCATGACGCCGGCCGCGGCGAGGTCCGCTTCCACGTAGAGGAACGCGGTCGTCGGGACGCTCGTCGCGAACGCGAGCCCGAGCACCACCCGGCGCGCCAGCCGGTCGACGACGCCGTCGCTGTCTTCGAGGTCCGCGCGCACGTGGAGGTCCTCGCGCTCCACGCGGTCGAGCGCGGACTCCAGTTTCGGTGGGATGCGGACCGCCGACTGCGCCGAGCGCTGGAACTGGTCGGCGGTCTCCTCGGCGAACTGCCGCACGGACTCCTCGCGGTAGCCCTCCTCCGCGAGGTAGTCGGTCGCCACGGTGATGAAGTCGAAGTCGGGGTCGAGGGTGACGCAGACGCCCTCCACGACCGTCGCCACCCGCAACACGAGCGCGAGGTTCGACGGCAGGCGCAGCGGGAACTCGTAGATGGTGTCCTCGACCTGCCCGACGATCTGCTGGACGCGGTACGTCTCGATGTCCTCCCCGCGGGCGTCCTGAATCGCGAGCTCCATCACGTCCGCCATCGTCGCGCGGTCGGCCTCCGGGGAGAGCGTCCCCATCTCGATGAGCGCGTCCAGGATGGCGTCGATGTCTTGGTTGGCGACCGCGACGTAGAAGTCCACGATCTTCGACTGCACGAACTCGTCGACCCGGCCGCTCATCCCGAAGTCGTAGAACACCACCGCGCCGTCGTCCCGGACCGCTAGGTTCCCCGGGTGGGGGTCGGCGTGGAACACGCCGTCCTCGATTATCATCTGGAGGTACGCGCGCTCGACGGTCTCCGCGACCCCCTCCCGGTCGATGCCGCGGCGGTCCAGCTCCTCGACGTCCGAGATTTTCGTCCCCGGGACGTACTCCATCGTGAGCACGCGGTTGCTGGAGTGCGTCTCGTAGACCGCCGGAATCACGACGCTCGGGTCGTCCGCGAAGTTCCCGCGAATCTCGGTGAGCATCTCCGCCTCGCGGGCGTAGTCCATCTCCTCGCGGATGGTCTTCGCGAACTCGTCGGCGAGGTTCTGGAGGCTGAACGCCCGCGACTCCCCGACGAACCGCGCGACCAGCGGCAGCGTCCACCGGACGACGCGGAGGTCCGCCTCCACGAGCCCCTCGATGTCCGGCCGCCGCACCTTCACCGCGACCTCCTCGCCGTCTATCTTCGCGGTGTAGACCTGCCCGAGGCTCGCGCCGCTGATGGCCTCGTCGTCGAAGTCGTCGAACCGCTCCTCGACCGGCCCGAGTTCGTCTTCGAGGACGACCTTCGCGTCCTCGTAGTCCGCGGGCGGCACGCGGTCCTGGAGGTCCGCCAGCACCTCCACGTACTCCGGCGGCAGCACGTCCGGCCGCGTGGACAACAGCTGCCCGAGCTTGATGAACGTCGGGCCGAGCGTCAGAAGCGAGTCCAGCAGGCGGCGGGCGCGCGCCACCCGCATCTCCGTCGTGACGCGGCGCTTCCCGCCGAACAACACGAACCGCCGCCGGTCGCGCAGGTACCCCCACACGAGCGGGAGGAACTGCCAGACCACGACGACGAACCGCCGGTACGCCTTGAACAGCGCCACCCGTCTACCCCTCGATGGGCACGCTGTGGCTGTCGTCGCCGCGCTTTGGCAGCCGCACGTCGAGCACGCCGTCCTCGACGCTCGCGGACGCCCCCTCGTCGGTGGCGTCCGGCGGCAGCGGCAGCTCCAGTTCGAGGAACAGCGACCGCTCCTCGCTGCGGTAGTCGAACTCGACGGGCACGTCCTTCTCGCGGCGCGCGTCAACCGCGAGCGTCCGCCCCTCAACGCGGACGTCCACGGTGTCCGCGGTCGCCCCCGGCACGTCGACGACGAACGCGTAGGCGTCGTCACTCTCTAGGACGTCGACGAACACGGAGTCGGGCAGGCTCCCCAGCGCTTCGCGCAAGCGGGACATACTCCGACGTTGGGTCGGCGCGGCGTTAAACCCGGTGGTCGTCGGCGGGAACGACCGCGAAAACGAAGTGGACCGTCCACCGTGGACGGGCGCGCTCGCGGCGGGGGACGACCGCGAGCGCGCGGAACCGGCTGTGCTTCGACACACCGGTGGCGTCCTGACAGACGCTGACGCGGCCCGCGCCGATGGGGGAGTGGCGCGGTCCGACTGCGTCGCCGACGACGAGAGGGGGGATGTCCGGCGACGCACGCTGACGCTCAGTGTGCCCTGACCGGCGGCGAACGTCTGCCGCCACCCGACTCGTGGACTGCCGGGGTATTCAACGATGCAGTCGCTCGCCCCGGATTAGCGACGGTTAAGCCGAATTAAGCGCGGTTATCGGCGTGTCTGTGGAAGATGTTCGGCTGTCGGGTGGGGGCTGACGGTGCTCGCGGTACGGTCGCGAGTCGCCTACGCTGTTCGCGGGTCGCTGCGCTCACGGTTCCCTGTGGTCACCGCTCGCCATCGTGCCCTCCCTACGGTCGGGCACGCACTCCCCGCTCGCGGTAACGTGGCTTCCCTTCGGTCGGCCACGCGGCTCTCGGCTCCCGGTGGTCGCCGTTCGCATTAACGCGGCGCGCCTTTGGCGCGCCGCGCAGCCTTTACCCCTACCCACACCCAACGGACGCTCATGACCGAACACGACCGGCACGACGCCGGCTTCAAGGAACGAACGCGCGTCGAGGCCGCGCGCGAGCGGCTGCTCGACCGCGTGGCGGTCCACGACCGCACCGAGCGCGTCCCTCTCCTCGACGCGGACGGGCGGACGGTCGCGACCGCCGTCACCGCCGAGCGGGACGTCCCGCACTACCGCCGGGCGGCGATGGACGGGTTCGCGGTGCGCGCCGAGGACACGTTCGGCGCGAGCGACCGGTCGCCCGCGGTCCTCCGCGGGGACGAGGCCGAGCGCGTGCACACGGGGAGCGCGGTCCCGGAGTGGGCGGATGCAGTCGTGATGATAGAGCAGGCCGACACCGCCAGCGGTGACGTCGAAGTGTTCTCGGCGGTCGGCGAGGGCGAGAACGTCGCGCCCATCGGTGAGGACGTCGAAGCGGGCGACCGGCTCTACGAGCCCGGCCACCGCCTCCGGCCCTCCGACCTCGGGCTGCTGAAGTCCGTCGGCCTGCGCGAGGTCGAGGTGTACGAGCGCCCGGACGTTGCCGTGATTCCGACCGGCGAGGAGCTCGTGCAGGACGACCCCGAGCCCGGCGAGGTCGTGGAGACGAACGGGCTCACCGTCTCGCGGCTCGCGGAGCGCTGGGGCGCGAGCGCCCGCTACGAGGACGTCGTGACCGACGACGAGGACGCGCTCGCGGACGCCATCGAAGCGAACGTGGACGCCGACGTGGTGGTGACCACCGGCGGCTCCTCGGTGGGCGAGCGCGACCTCATCCCGGAAGTCGTGGATAATCTCGGCGAGGTGTTTGTCCACGGCGTCGCGCTGCGGCCCGGCCATCCGGTCGCGCTCGGGGAAGTCGCGGGGACGCTCGTAGTGATGCTGCCGGGCTACCCGGTCGCGTGCATCGTGAACGCCGTGCAGTTCCTCCGACCCGCACTCAAGCGCGTCGGCGGAATGCCGCTCGACGATCCACCGAGCGTGCAGGCGCGGCTGGACGGGAAAATTCGCTCCGAGCCCGGCGTGCGGACGTTCGCGCGCGTCCGCCTCCGCGAGGACGGCGAGGAGACGGTCGCGGAGCCGGTGAGCGCGAGCGGGAGCGGCGTGCTCTCCAGCGTCGCGCTCGCGGACGGCTGGGTCGTCGTCCCCGAGCAGACGGAGGGTATCGACGCCGGCGAGACAGTCGCCGTCGAGAACTGGGAGGCGCACCGATGAGCGACCGCAAGCAGTTCCGCGACCTCGCCAGCCCCGAGGAAGCCCGCGAGGTCATCGACGGCCTCGACCTGTCGCCGGGCGTCGAACGCGTGGACTTGGACGACGCCGACGGCCGCGTGCTCGCGGACCGCGTGGACGCCCGCCTCGACGTGCCGGGGTTCGACCGCGCGAAGGTCGACGGCTACGCGCTCCGCGCGGCGGACACGTTCGGCGCGAGCGAGACCGACCCCGTGGAAGTGGAGTGCGTCGGCGACATCCACGCGGGCAGCGAGCCCGACGTCAGCGTCGACGAAGGGACCTGCGCCGAAATTTCGACCGGCGCGCCCGTGCCGCCCGGCGCGGACGCCGTGGTGATGGTCGAACGCACCGCGCGCGACGAGGACACCGTGACCGTCCGCACATCGCTCGCGCCCGGCGACGGCGTGATGGTGGCGGGCGCGGACGTGGCGGCGGGCGACCGCGTGCTCGGCCCGGGAACGTTGCTCACGTCCCGGGAAATCGGCCTGCTCGCGGCGCTCGGGATGGAGACGGTGCCGGTGCGCGCGAAGCCTCGTGTGGGCATCGTCTCCACCGGGGACGAACTGGTGCGTCCGGGCGGCGAGGTGAGCCACCGCGCGGGCCAGATTTACGACGTGAACAGCTACTCCATCGCTGCTGCCGTGCGGGACGCGGGCGGCGAGCCCGTACTGTACCCCCACGCGGGCGACGACTACGAGGAACTGGAGCGCGTGCTGCGGGACGCCGCCGACGACTGCGACCTCGTGCTCTCCTCCGGTTCGACCTCCGCGAGCGCCGTCGACGTGGTGTATCAGGTCGTCGAGGAGCGCGGCGACCTCCTCCTGCACGGCGTCAGCGTCAAGCCCGGGAAGCCGATGCTCCTCGGCGAGATGGGGGGTTCGGCGTACGTCGGACTGCCGGGCTACCCGGTGTCCGCGCTCACTATCTTCCGGACGTTCGTCGCGCCGAAGATTCGGGACGCCGCCGGCCTCCCGGAGCCGCGCTCGGCGACCGTGGAGGGGACGATGGCGGTCCGCGAGCGCTACGGCGAGGGCCGCACGCGCCTGATGCCCGCGGCGCTCGTGGAATCCGGGGACGGCGAGACGCTCGTCTACCCCGTGGACAAGGGCTCGGGCGCGACGACGAGCCTCGTGGAAGCCGACGGCACCGTGACTGTCGATGCGGACACGGAGTACCTCGACGAGGGCGAGACCGTCGAAGTGGAGCTGTTCTCGCCGGACGTCCGCCCGCCGTCGGTGTTCGCGGTCGGCGAGCGCGACCCCGGCTTCGACCGCGTGCTCGACCGCCTCTCGAACCCGCGATTCCTCGGACTCGGCTCCCGCGAGGGCGCGCGCCGCCTCCGCAACGGCGTGCCGGACGTCGCTGTAACGACTGACAATAGAGGCGAGGGCGAGGAACTCGCGTCGTGGACGCGCGAGTGGGGGCTCGTCGTCCCTGCCGGCAACCCGCTCGCCGTCTCCGGTATCGCGGACCTCGTAGACGCGGACGTGACGCTGTCGAACCGCACCGGTGCGAGCGGGCTGCGCGACGCGTTCGACGACGCGCTCGCCGAATTGGCCGACGAGCGCGACAGCAACCGCCGCACACTCGCCGAGGACATCGACGGCTACGAGCGAGAGACGAAAGGCACGGAGAGCCCGGCGCGAGCAGTGCTGGAGGGCAACGCAGACGCCGGCCTCGCGCTGCGCGCGACCGCGGACCGCCTCGGCCTCGAATTCGTGCCGCTGGGCGAGCAGACGGTGCGCGCGCTCGCGAACCCCGAGCGCGTCGAGAAACGCGGCGTGAAGGAACTCGCGGACGTGCTCGCCGACGTGGAGGACGTGCTCGCGGACCTCGCGGGCTACGAGGCCTAGTCCGCGCTCCGGGGCGCGAGGAAGAGGTCATCGAAGGACTCGACGCGGTGGTCGCCGAGCACGCAGTGCCCGCGCTTGTGCGGGTCGTGGCGCTCGACGTGGACGCCGTCCAGCCCGGCGTTCCGGGCGGCGCCCACGTCGCTCTCGGCGTCCCCGACGTAGACGCCGTCGTGGTTCGGGCCCGCGTCGAGGCCGTCGAGCGCGAGTTCGATGGGGCGCGGGTCGGGCTTCCACCCGGTGTCGTCGTCACAGCAGACCACGACGTCGAACCAGTCGCCGATGTCGAGGCTGTCCATCACCGGCTCGGTGAGGAACTCCGCGCAGTGGGTGACGACGCCCGTGGGCCGGTCGAGGTCCGCGACCCGCGCGGCGTCCTCGTGGAGGTACGTCGCCTCCGCGCGCGCCGCCGGGTCCTCGACGTCGTGGAACGCGTCCCAGAACGCCGACGGCTCGAACCCCCACTCGCGGAGCTGGGCGTCCCGCGAGCCACCCAGACCGTGCCACAGCACCTCCGCCTGGTAGTCCGAGAACTCGTGGCCGACCCGGTCGCCGACGCGGTCGAACACCTCGCGGGTGTACGACCACTCGGTGTCCACGAGCGTGCCGTCGAGGTCGAACAGCCAGACGTCGTAGTCGGCGGGCTGCATCAGGCCAGTGCGTAAGGGGTTCGCCGTCAAGTGTTTTGCCCCGGCGTGTCAGTCCGTCACTTCCACCGAACTGCCGAGGTACTTGTTCAGCACCTCGGCCGTGCTGTCGGCCTTGAACAGGTCGAGGTGCGCGGCGACCTCCTCTTTGAGCGCGTCGTAGTACTCGCGGTCGGTCTCCAGCGCGCGGTACTCCACGGAGTCCACCGGCACGCCGAGCGCGTCCGCCGTCAGCTCGCGAAAGTGGTCGCGGTCGCCGATTTCGCCGCGCCAGAGGTTGTCCCGGAAGAACAGCCAGCCGGGCTCGCCGGGCTCGGCGGCGACGCGCTCCATCCGCGTCTCGAAGACCTGCGGCTCGACGCGCACCTCGTAGTCGGGGTCGAGGCGGAACCGCACCGCGAAGGCGTACTGCGCGTCCATCCTACCGGAGGCGGTCGCAGCGCTCCGCGAGTTCGACGTCCTGCGTCGTGATGCCGCCCGCCTCGTGGCTCGTGAACCGCACCTCCACTTCCTCGTAGCGAATCCGAATCTCGGGGTGGTGGAACTGCTCCTCCGCGAGTTCCCCGACCTCGGAGGCGAACGCCACGCCCTTCAGGTAGTCGTCGAACTCGTACGTGCGCACGATTTCGTCGCCCTCGCGCTCCCAGCCCTCGGGGACTCGTTCCTCGACCTCGTCGTCGGAGAGGAGTTCTGCCATGGTCGTGGCGTCACGCGCCAGTCACATAATCGTACCCGCCGTCACGACGAAGGAGCTCCGCGACGACCCCGGAACCGATGGACGCGAACTGGTCGCTGACGGCCGCGACCGCGGTCGGCGTCGTCCTCGTCCTCGCGGTCGCGGTCGCGGCGAACGCCGCCGGCCTCACGGGCGCAGCCGCAGTAGTACCGCCGCTGGCCGCCGGAATCGTCGTCGCCGCAGGAATCAGGCTCGGGTACGCTTAGTCCTCGGACTCGGCGGGCGTCGCCTCGCCGGCGGGCGCGTCGAACGGCATCCCGTCCTCGAAGTCCGGGTCGAACAGTTCGAGTGCGGTCGCGATGGTCGACCAGTCGTCCTCCTCGGCGGCGTCCCGCAGGCTCTTCGTCGGCGCCGCCAGCAGCTGGCTGACCAGCGCGTCCGCCATCGACTCCAAGACTTCGCGCTCTTCCTCGGAGACCTCGCCGCCCGCGGCCTCCAGCTTCGAGACCGCCGTCGAGACCTCGCGGGCCTTCAGGCGGTCGGCGCTCTCGTACATGCGCGCGATGACCTCGTCGGCGCGCTTGCGCTTGTACTGGGCGAGCAGCCGCTGGAACTCCGCCTCCAGCATCGACTCGACCTCGCGAGCGGCGTCCTCGCGCTGCTCGCGCGTGGACTCCGTGACCGCGTGGAGGTCGTCGAGGTCGTGGACGGAGACCGCGTCCAGCGTCGCCGCGTCGGGCGCGACGTCCCGCGGCCGCGCGAGGTCAACGACGACCGTCTCGCCGGCGGCCGACAGCGCGTCCTCGTCCAGCACGTAGTCGGGGCTGCTGGTCGCAGTGACCACGACGTCCGCGTCCGCGGCGTGGTCGGCGGCCTCCGCCAGCGACGCGGTTTCGGCGTCGGCGTCCACGGCGTCGGCGACCCGGTCGGCGCGAGCGGGCGTCCGGTTCGCGACGACGACGCGCTCGACGCCCGAACTCGCGAACGCCTTCGCCGCGAGCGCGCCCATCTCGCCCGCGCCGACGACCAGCGCGGTCGCCCCGTCGACGTCCACTTCGTCCTCGACGAGGCGGACCGCCGCGCTCCCCAGCGACGTGACGCCCTCGTTGATGGCGGTCTCGGTTCGCGCGCGCTCGCCGACGTGGATGGCTTTCGTCACCGCCTGCCGGAGGACGTGCCCGATTGCGCCGGCGTCCTGCGCGGTGTCGTAGGCGTCCCGCACCTGCCCGAGAATCTGGTCCTCGCCCACCACGAGCGATTCGAGGCCGGCGGCCACTCGGAGCAGGTGGCGCAGGCTCTCCTCGTGCCCCATCGCGACGGCGCCCTCCGTGGCCGGGTCGAAGCCGGCGGCGGCGAGCGCGCGGCGGCCGTCCCTCGGTTCGTCAGCGACGACGTACGCCTCCGAGCGGTGGCACGTCTGAATCACGAACGCTTCCTCGACGGCCGGCTCGACGAGCAGCGCGTCGAGCGCGTCCGCTTCGCTGTCCGCACTCGCGGCCTCCAGCTCCGAGAGGGAGGCCGACTCGTGGGAGACGCGCACGCCCGAGACGACGCCTGTGTTTCCGTTCACGTGGACCACTCTGTGTTCCCCACGACGCCTGCGACGACGTCGTCGGCTGTTTGCCGGGCGTTTGTCCCACCAGTACGTAAAGCCTTCCAAACCGGCCCCGAACGTACCACCGCTCTGACTGCATCTCGGCGCGTCTCGGGCGGGACGTCGGCGGCCTTCAGCTCCGCGCGCAGCGACGCGGTTAGGTCCGCCATACCGCCCGCGCCCGCCAGCTCGTCCTCCAGCTGTTCGCGGAGGTACTTCGAGAGCGCGGGACTGGCGCCGCCCGTCGAGACCGCGACCGCGACCGGGTCGTCGCGAATCGTCGCCGGTACGACCACGCTGTCGGCGTCCCTGCCGCCGGACTCGTCCGCGCGATTCACGAGCGCGCCGGCCTCCCGCGCCGCGCCCGCGAACGCGTCGTTCACGTCGGCGTCGTCGGTCGCCGCGACCACCAGCGCCGGGTCCGCCCGCGCCACCCAGTCGGCGGCGTCCTCGGACCCGGGCGCGGCCTGCACGCGCTCGGCGGCACCGAAGTCCGCGTCCGCGAACTCGGGACTCAACACGACCACGTCGGCCTCGCGGGCGAACTTCCGGGCCTTCCGCGCGCCCACCGGCCCGCCGCCGACGACCAGCACCGTCTCCCCCTCGAAGTCGTGGAACAGCGGAATCACGCTTCCGCCCCGCTCATGCGGTGTTCGCGTCCGCGCGCTCGGCCAGCCGGATGCCCGTCTTCTTCAGGATGCGCGTGGAGAACAGCGTGTCCCAGTCGTCCTCGCCGACGTCCCAGTAGTCGGCCATCACGTCCCGGACCTGCTCGATGCGCTGCTGGCTCTCCTCCCCGCTGCGGCCGTGTGTCATCGCGAAGAAGTTGTACTCCCAGACGCCGTCGTGGCGCGGGCGCTCGTAGCAGTGCGTCACGAAGTCCAGACTCGCCACCGCGGGGCCGACCTCCTCGACGAGGTCGTCGGGGACGTCCCAGACGGTCATCCCGTTCTCCGTGTACCCCAGCGAGTAGTGGTTCGGGATGACGCCGACCCGGCGGACCTTCCCCTCCTCGTTGAACCGCCGCAGCGTCTCCACGACCCAGTCGGTCTCCTGGCCGATTGCCTCCGCGACCGCCTGATACGGCGTCTCCACGACCGGGAGGCCGTCCTGCACCTCAAGCACGAGGTCGCGCTCGGCGGGCGTCAGCGTGTCGCGGTCGGTCGGGTCCGGCGTCGGCCCGAGGTGCGAGAGGTCCACGTCGCCGTCCGCAATCGGGCCGTCCACGAGGAACTTCGCCTCCACGCGGAACTCCTGTTGCTTCGGGAGGTTGTACGTCTCCTGTCCGGTCTCCTCCTCGATGTCCGCGAGCACGTCCTCGACGGATTCGTCCTCGGCGACCGACACGACGAACCACATGTTCAGGTGCGGGTGCTCGCGCTCGTAGTTGTGCGCGACCTCTCGGAACCCGTTGACCGTCTCCGCGATTTCTTCGAACTCGTCCTCGGGCGCGTGCATCGCCACCAGCGACGCGCTCCCGCCGATTTCCTCGGCGTTGATGAGCGCGCCGAACCGCGTCAGCACGTCCTCGTCGTCGAGGCGGCGGACGCGGTCGAGCAAGCCCGCCGGGTCGATGTCCACGCCCCGCGACCGGAGCGCGTGCGCCGCCGGCTCGAACGGCCGATGCACGACCGGGAACCCCCCCTGAAACGCGTTCAGTACCGCGCGGTCCCGGTCGTCGAGGTCCGCGATATCCATAGCCACCACTGGGGGAGCGCGGAACATAAACGGCCCGACTCGCGCCGCGAACTGGGAACGGAGAAACACCGACAGCGCCGCCGCCACCGCTGAAACGACCGGTTCGTCGCGCGGCCCGCGCCGTCGCCGGATTACGCGTCGAAGCCGTCCTCGGTAATGCCGACCACGCGCTCGACGCCGTCGAGGCCCTCGATGTCCTCGACGAGCGCGTCGTGCTCGCCGGTCGCCTTCCAGTACAGCACGAGGTCGAACGTGCCCTCGCGGAGCAGCTGCTGGCACTCCCAGACGAACTCGTCGCCGTCCAGCGTCAAGCCCTGGTGCTGGTTCACGCCGAACTCGTCGCTGTCGTTGCCCGAGTAGACGTACGTGTCGCCGACGTCGGCGCGCTCGGCCACCGCGTCGCCGGCGTCGAGGGTGAGCTGGTGGAGCATGCTCTCCGCGCTGGAGTCGTAGCTCGTGTGGACGACCGCGCCGGCGAGCTCGATGTCGCCGGGCCGCAGGAGTTCCATCGTGTCCCGGTAGAGGTCCTCGTTGACCGTCTCGCTCATGGCTGAGACGACACGCCTACCGGCCATACGTGTGGCGGTTCGGCGCTGCGCGGCGGTTCGCGCGCGAACAGAAGGCTGATACGTCCCACTGTCGTCGTCTCGCGTGATGCGAGACTGGCTCCGCTCGGCGCTGAACGCCGGCTACGAGCGCGTCCTCCGCCGCGAGGTCGACGGCGCGCCCGCGCACGTCGCCGTCATCCAGGACGGCAACCGCCGGTACGCCCGCCAGCGCGGCGAGGACGCCACGCAGGGCTACCAGTCCGGCGCCCAGACCACCGAACAGGTGCTGGACTGGTGCGCGGAGCTGGGCGTCGAGGAGCTGACGCTGTACGCGTTCTCCACGGAGAACTTCGAGCGCCCCGAGGAACAGCAACAGCACCTCTTCGACCTCCTCGAGGAGAAGCTCACGGAGTTCGCGGACGCCGACCGCGTCCACGACCAGCGCGTCCGCATTCGCGCCATCGGCGACACCGACCGCCTCCCCGAGCGCGTGCAGGACGCCGTCGAGTACGCCGAATCCCGGACTGCCGGCTACGACGGCTTCGCGTTGAACGTCGCGCTCGCGTACGGCGGCCGCGCGGAACTGCTCGGCGCCGCACGCGGCGTCGCAGAGGCCGTCGCCGACGGCGACCTCGCGCCCGGGGACGTGGACCTCGAAGACATCGAGTCGCGGCTCCACACCAGCCCCGTGCAGGACGTCGACCTCATCATCCGCACCGGCGGCGACGAACGCACGTCGAACTTCCTGCCGTGGCACGCCAACGGCAGCGAGGCCGCCGTGTTCTTCTGCACGCCGTACTGGCCGGAGTTCTCGAAAGTCGACTTCCTGCGCGCGGTGCGCACCTACGAGTCCCGGGAGGCGTCGTGGCGGCGGACGCGAGCGGAGCGCGCGCTCGCGCTCGTTCGCGCGCTCGGCACCGAAGTCAGCGAGGCGCGGCGCGTCCTCGACCGGTTCAAGAGCACGCTCCCCGAGCCGCCCGAGGACGTCGAGGCGGAGGGGCAGTCAGCGGACTGACTCTCGGCGCCCGAACTTCGGGCAGACGAGTCTGCCGGCGTTCGGCCTAGCGCCCGAACCGCCGCTGTCTGTTTTCGTAGTCTAACACCGCGCGCAGGTAGTCCCGCTTGCGGAAGTCCCGCCAGTTGACGTCCGTGAAGTACAGCTCCGAGTAGACGGACTGCCAAATCATGAAGTCGGAGAGGCGCTCGGCGCCGGTCTTGATGACGAGGTCGGGCTCCTCGGGGAACACGAGTTCGGACTCGACGACGTCTTCGTCGATGTCCTCGGGGTCCATCTCGCCGGCGGCGACGGCCTCGGCGACGCTCTGGACGGCGGTCGCGAACTCCTGTTTGCCGCCGTGGCCGACGCTCACCTGAATCGGGGCGTCCGCGCGCTGGTCGTCGTCCGGCCCGCGAACGGCGACCTCGCGGGGGGCGTCGACGCGCGCGAGTTCGCGTTCGAGGGTGGGGACGGCGGCCTCGTCGAGGACGCTCACGTAGACGGTGACGCGGTCGGCGCCGTAGTCGAACGCCCACCCGAAGAACTCCGCGAGCGTGTCGTACGCGCCGGCTTCGAGGAGGTCGCGCTCCGTGATGACGAGCGCGACGTGGTCGGGGGCGTCGGCGTCGTGGCGGCGCACCCGCAACGCGAGGTAGCGGTCGTAGAGGCCCACACCGTCGCATCCGCCGCCGCGGCCCAAAACCCTGCGGGTCTGCGGGCGCCGCTCGCGGTGCGGTTCCCGCTTCGGGGAAGTTAAGTACGGTCCCGGGCAACGCACGACGGACGTGAACTGGAGTCTCCGGCGCGCCGCGGCGTTCGCGCTCGTGGCGTCGCTCTCGCTGCTCGCGCCGCTGCTCGGCCGGGCAGCGGCCGCCCCGTTCGTGCTCGTCGCCGCGGCAGCCGCCGTCGTCCCCGAGGGCCGGCTGTTCGAGGTGTTCTCGACGCCGCGCGACCGCCGCGAGGGACGGCTGCTGGCGCTCGTCGGGTTCTCGCTGGCGGCCGCCGGCGTCGGCCTCCTCGTGCCGCTGTTCGAGGTGCCGGTGGGCGTGTTCGTCGCGAGCGTGCTCGTCGTCGGGTACGGCGACCTCGGGCGGCGGCTCGTGCTCGCCGCCCGCGAGAACCGCGCGCTCTCGATGGTCGGGTTCGTCGTGCTGGGCGCGCTCGCGGCGCTGGCCGGACAGGGCGTGGTCGCGTCGGTCGGCGGCCAGCCGGTCGTCGCGCCGACGCACGTGTTCCTCGCGGCGAGCGGCGCACTCGCAGCCGGCATCCTGCGGTCGGTGTTCGTCGGCCGGGACGACCCCGTGGTGCTCGTGACGGTGACGCTGCTGCTGTGGCTGTTCGCGGTGCTGGCGCCGTTCGCGGACGTGCCCGCGGCGACCGCGTGGGAGCGCGTCGCCGTCGCGCTCGTGGTCACCTCCGGGTTCGGCTACGTCTCCTACGCGCTGGACGCCACCTCGGTCGCGGGGATGCTGACGGGCGTGCTCCTCGGGCTGCTGGCGGTCGTGCTCGGCGACTACGGCTGGTTCGTGGTGCTCATCGCGTTCTTCGCCATCGGTAGCCTCACGACGAAGTTCCGCTACGACCAGAAGCTCGAACGCGGCGTCGCCGAGGACAACGAGGGCGCGCGCGGCACCGGGAACGTCCTCGGGAACTCCGCGGCGGCGCTGGTCGCGCTCCTGCTGTACGCCGCGCACGCCCACGTGCCGCTGTCGGACCTCGCGTACCAGTTCGCGTACGCGGGGGCGGTCGCGACGGCGCTCGCCGACACGCTCTCCAGCGAGGTCGGCGGGCTCTTCGACACGCCGCGGCTCGTCACCACGTTCGAGCGCGTCGAACCCGGGACGGACGGCGCGGTGACGTGGCAGGGCGAACTCGCGGGGCTTGCGGGCGCGGGCCTCATCGCCGCCATCTGCGTCGCCGTCTTCGGGTTCGGGCTCGCCGGCGCCGGCGTCGTCGTCGCCGCCGGGTTCGTCGGGATGACCGCGGACAGCGTCGCCGGCGCGGTCATCGAGGGCGGCGTCGTCGGCAACCAGGCCGTCAACTTCCTCGCGACGCTCTCCGGCGGCATCGCTGGCGGTGCACTCGCGCTGCTGGTCGGTCTCGCCTGATTACCGCAGAATCAGTAGTCGTCGGCGGTGTGGACGCGCACGCCGGCGGGCTGTTTGACGAACTCGCCAGCGCTGGTGCCGACGAGCTTCGCGACGCCGCGCTGGGCGGCCACGTCGAGCAGGCGCTGCGTGACCGGGCCGTCGAGCACGACGACCCGCGGGACGGTACTCGCGGAGTCGATGACTTCCATCGCGCCGTCGGCGTCGCCCTCGGCGAGCACGTCGAGGTCGTCGCCGAGCAGCCGGACCGTCCCGGAGCCGACGACCGCCTCGACGTGGTCGGCGACCGTCTTCGAGACGGGTTCGGGCTCCGCGGCGGAGTCGGGTTCGGTCTGCACCGTCGTCGCCGTGGCCGCTTCGGGCGCCGGCGTCGCGCTGCCGTCGGTCGCCGCGGTCGCCTCGACGGATTCGACGGCGGACGCGACCGTTTCGGCGGGCGCGTCCTCGGTCGCGGACGCGTTTTCGGCCGTGGACGCGTCTGCAACCGCATTCTGTTGCGTCTCGTCCTCGTCCACGTTGTCCTCGTGTTCACTGACGAGCGTCGCGGTGTCCGCGGGGGACTTCTCGCGGAGCGCGGCGTCGACGGCGCCCCGGGAGAGGTCCTCGACGGACTCGCCGTCCGGCGGCCGCGCGACGTAGTCGAGGTCGCCGACCTGCCGGAGCTCCCGGAGGATGAGGTCGCCGCCGCGGTCGCCGTCGAGGAACGCGGTCGCGGTGCGCTCGCGCGTGAGGTCCGCGACGGCGTCGGGGACGTTCGTCCCCTCGACGGCGACCGCGTTCTTGATGCCGTACTGGAGGAGGTTGACGACGTCCGCGCGCCCCTCCACGACGAGCACGGCGTCGCTGGTGGCGACGTTCGGGCCCGCGGGCAGTCCCTCGTACTCGGTGACGTCCTCGACGCGGACGCTCTCGCGGACCTCCCGGAGGATGTCGTCGGAGTCGATGGCGCCCTCGTCGAACGCCGACGCGAGCAGCTCCTTCGCGCGGTCGACGATTTCCCGGCGCTTGGCGGCGCGGACGTCCTCGATGCGGTCGACTTCGACCTGCGCGCGACACGGCCCGATGCGCTCGACGGCCTCCAGCGCGGCCGCGAGCGTCGCGGTCTCGACGCGGTCGAGGCTGGACGCGATGGTGATGGTGCCGAAGGACTGGCCGCCCTCGCTGTCGACGGCGACGTCGATGCGGCCGAGCTTCGCGGAGTCCTGCAGGTCGCGGATGTCGAGATCGTCGCCCAGTAGGCCCTCGGTCTGCCCGAAGGCGGCGCCGACCACGTCGGTGCGCTCGACGACCCCGTCGGCGACGAAGTCCGCGTGGATGAGGTACTTCGCGGTGTCCTCCATCAGTATTGTTCTCTCCTAGAACTATGGAGGCGTCCGGGAAATAGCTGTCGCGACGGCCGTCAGCGTCGGCCGGTCGTCGCTCCCGTCCCCGGGACTCGGCCCGGCTGTCGGTGTGGTCGCCGCAGACTGCGGTCCAGAGACTACGAGGCGCCATCTCCGCGGATACGAGAAAAATTTTCTACGTAACGTACTGTAGAGGATTACAGTAACATTTAACCCAGGTTGGTAGGCACGTGGTAGTAAGATGTCGTCACGTTCGGCGCTCGGTTGGGGAATCGTCTTCGTCGTCCTCGTCGCACTCGCCATTCCGTGGTTCCTGTGGAACGACGCCTCGATGGTCGCCGGCCTCCCCGTCTGGGTGTGGTGGCACGTCGGCTGGATGGTCGTCACGACGGCGGCGTTCGCCGCGTTCGCGCGCCGCGACTGGGGGACGTTCGCGGGGGTGGCGAAATGAGCGCGCTGCTGGAAATCGGCATCGTCGCGGCGTACATGGTTGTCGCGCTCGCCGTCGGCGCGGTCGCCTACCGGGTCACGGACCAGACCGCCGAGGACTACTACCTCGCGGGCCGCGGCCTCGGGACCGGCGTGTTGCTGTTCACGACGTTCGCGACGCTGCTGTCGGCGTTCACGTTCTTCGGCGGCCCGAACACCGCGTTCTCCTCCGGCCCCGAGTGGATCCTCGTGATGGGGCTGATGGACGGCGTGCTGTTCGGCCTGCTGTGGTACCTGCTGGGCTACCGCCAGTGGCTGCTCGGCCGCGCGCGCGGCTACGTCACGCTCGGCGAGATGCTCGGGGACCGCTTCGGCTCGAAGACGCTGCGGGGACTGGTCGCGGCCGTCAGCATCTTCTGGCTGTTCCCGTACGTGATGCTCCAGCAGGTCGGCGCCGGCACCGCGCTCGAAGCGCTCACGAACGGGACGGTCCCGTACTGGGCCGGCGCGGGCTTCATCACGCTGTTCATGATTGCGTACGTCGTGCTGTCGGGGATGCGCGGCGTCGCGTGGACGGACACCCTGCAGGGCGTGTTCATGCTGTCGATGGTGTGGCTGGCGTTCGCGTGGATCGCGAGCGCGCTCGCCGCCGAACCCGGCGGCATCGGCGCGGCGATGCCCGCGGAGTTCCGCGCGCTCGGCGGCGGCGTCTACTCGCCGCAGTGGATGCTCTCGCAAGCCATCGGCATCGCGTTCGGCGTGACGATGTTCCCGCAGGTGAACCAGCGGTTCTTCGTCGGGAAGTCCGAGAAAGTCCTGAAGCGCACGTTCGCGCTGTGGCCCGTGCTGGTCGTGCTCCTGTTCGTCCCGGCGTTCCTGCTCGGGTCGTGGGCGCAGGGCGTCGGGCTCGCGATGCCCGATGGCGGGAACATCCTTCCCGTGCTGCTCGCCGAGTACACGCCCGGCTGGTTCGCCGCGCTCCTCGTCGCCGGCGCGCTCGCCGCGATGATGAGCTCCTCGGACTCGATGCTCCTCTCGGGCGCGTCGTACTTCACGCGGGACCTCTACCGGCCGTTCGTGAACGCCGACGCCAGCGAGACCTACGAGAACAAGCTCGGCCGCATCGGCGTGGTCGTCTTCGCCTCGGCGACGTTCGTCGCGAGCCTGTTCACGCCCGGCACGCTCGTCTCCATCGGGGAGACGGCGTTCGGCGGGTTCGCCCAGCTCGCGCTCCCGGTCGGCGTCGCGCTCTACTGGCGCAACACCACGCGCTCGGGGATGCTCGCCGGCATCGGCGGCAGCCAGCTGTTCTACCTCCTGACGGTGTTCGGCCCCACGGTGTACGTCGGCGGCGTCCCCGTGTTCGCGGACGCCTACTGGGGCTGGCTTCCCTCCGTCGTCGGCATGGCTATCGGCCTCGTGCTCACGGTCGGCGTCTCCGCGGTGACCGCACAGGCCACCAGCGAGGACGCTAGCGTCTACTTCGAGGCCGCCGACTAGCTACCAGTCCGCGAGCCGCTCGCGGACCCACTCGCGGTGCTCGCGGAGGCGCTTGGCTCCCGCCTCCGTGAGCAGCAGGCGGTCGTGGACGCCGTCGCGCTCGCGCTCGAGTATCCCGGCGTCCTCGAGCTTGTTGACCGCGCCGTTGAACCGCTTCGGGCGGATGCGCTCGTCGTTCTTCCGCTCTATCGTGCGCTTGACCGACTGCTGGGTGGGGTCGCCCTCGCTGGCGACCACCACGCAGACGTCGCGGCGCAGCCCCGACGACAGCCACTTGCTCATGGCCGCGTGTTCGCGCGAGCCGGGCAAATCGCTGGCGGTTGGCAGTGTCCGGGGAAATACAGAAGTCGGATGGCCCCACATGTTCGGGCATGAACGAGGCCGAACTGGGCGCGGTCCTCGACCACGAGACCGCCACCGAGCGCGTCGAGGCCGGCGCGCTCCCCGAGTGGGCGCAACGGCACTTCGAGAACTTCACGGCGTCCGTGACCGGCGAACGCGACGGCGAGCCGTTCCCGTGCTTCTTCGGGAAGGCGTCCGTCGAGGAGGGACGGCCCCTGTACGCGTTCGTGGACTCGATGACCCACCCGGACGCGCTGTTCGCGCTCCGGGACGCGCTCCTCGAATTTCTGGACGTCTACGAGGACCACGGCGACCGCGTGAGCTTCGCGGTGTTCTTCAAGCCGCCCGCGGAGTCGCTGAACGAGGCGCGGTGGCACGAGCACTTCTGGCACGTCCTCCAGTTCCTCCACGTCGAAGACCCGGAGCCGTGGCCCGAGGACATCCCGACTGACCCCGACGACCCCTACTGGGAGTTCTGTTTCGGCGGCGAGCCCATCTTCCCGACCGCCCGCGCGCCGTTCTACGACACCCGGCAGAGCCGGAAGTGTCCGGTCGGTCTCGAAGTGACGTTCCAGCCGCGGACCATCTTCGAGGGCATCACCGGCGACACCGACGCCGGCCAGCAGGCCCGCGACCGCATCCGCAGCCGGCTGGAGGACTACGACGACGCCGCGTGCCCGCACGCCGACCTCGGCGAGTGGGGCAACGACGGCGACCGAGAGTGGCCCCAGTACCTCCTCAGCGAAGACGACGAGCAGGCGCCGGAGACGTGCCCGCTGAAGGTGACGGCGTGACCGCGGACGCCGCTCCCGTCCTCCTGCTCGTGGACTTCCAGACGGGCTTCGACGACCCCGCGTACGGCGCGCGTAACAACCCCGACGCGGAAGCGAACGCCGCCCGACTGCTGGCGGCGTGGCGCGAGCGCGGCGACCCCGTCGTCCACGTCCGCCACGACTCTACGGAGCCCGACAGCCCGCTGCGCGCCGACGAACCCGGGTTCGCGTGGAAGCCCGAGACCGAGCCCCGCGACGACGAACCGGTCTTCACGAAGCGCGTCAACAGCGCGTTCGTCGGCACCGGCCTCGAATCGTGGCTGCGCGAGCGCGGCCACGACGAACTCGTCGTCTGCGGGCTGACGACCGACCACTGCGTCTCCACGACGACGCGAATGGCCGAGAATCTCGGTTTCGACGTTTCGGTGGTCGCGGACGCCACGGCGACCTTCCAGCGGGAGACCCACGACGGCGATGTCATCGACGCCGCCGCCAACCACCGCGCGGCGCTCGCCCACCTCCGCGGCGAGTTCGCGGACGTCGTGACGACCGACGACCGCTGCTAGCTCGCATCGACGCCGCCGAGGAGGAAGCCGCCGAACGCCAGCACCCACGCGAGCCCGAGGTACGCCACCCAGCGTTCGAGCCCGCCGATGCCCAGCGGGGTGCCGCCGCCCAGTGAGACGAATGCGACGAACGCCGCGAGTTCGGCGACGCCAAGCGCGGCGGAGACGTACCGCATCGGCCCGCGGACGGTCGCCGCGGCGGCGAGTGCGGACAGCCCGAGCCCGCCGAACGCGACGAACGCCGCGACGTAGTGCAGCGCGCCCGTCTGCGTCGGGAACACCCCGACGCCGACGACGCCCACGCCGGTGACCGCGAAGACGCCCGGGAACAGCGGCCGCTCGTACACGCTCCCGAGCGCGTACGCCGTGAACGCGACCAGCAGCCCCGAGAGCACCATCGTCGCGTTGAACGTCGTCTGCGAGGCCGCCGGCGCGCTCGCCGCGCCGAGCGCGCTTATCCTCTGGTCGGCGGCGCTGTACCCCGGGTAGAGCGCCTCCGCCGCGACGAACCCCAGTATCGTGAGCGCGCCGCCGCCGACGAGTGCGGTGCCAGCGAGCGCGCGAGCGCGACCCGTCTCCATGCTCGCCGCATCGGCGTCGCCCGGCAAGTAAGTACGCCCCG